>JBFWOK010000068.1:0-32483 GCA_050250555.1 Limisphaerales bacterium | reverse complement strand
CGACGAATCCGATCGCGATGTCACACGCTCGGTCCTCTGGACGGCCGAGCCCAGCGGCGTCGTGGACGTCGATGCCACCGGGCGGGTCACGCCGGTCGGCGACGGAATCGCCACGATCCAGGCCCGTCTTCCGGACGGTCCGACGGCCACCTACCCGGTCCGCGTCGTGGATTCCGACATTCCCGCTCCCATCCATTTCGCCAATCAGATCGTCCCCGTCTTCACCAAGAACGGGTGCAACGGCGGCGGCTGTCACGGGAAGGCGGCCGGCCAGAACGGATTTCGGCTTTCGCTGCTCGGCTTCGAGCCGAACGAGGACTACGAACACCTCGTGCGCGAAGCACGCGGTCGGCGTCTCTTCCCGGCCGCGCCCGAACGCAGCCTCCTCGTCACCAAGGGAACCGCGGAACTTCCCCATGGCGGCGGTCGCCGATTGGAACCCGGATCCGACGACTACCAGCTCCTGGTGCGCTGGATTTCCCTCGGAATGCCTCCGGGCGCGGCGGATGCCCCCGTCGTCGAGCGCGTCGAGGTCTTCCCCGAGGAGCGAATGCTATCGCTGAACGCGGAACAGCAGCTCGTGGTCACGGCCCACTACTCCGACGGCTCCACCGAGGATGTCACGCGGAGCGCCTTGTACGAGCCGAACGACAAGGACATGGCCGGTGTCAGCCCGAACGGCCGCGTCCAGGCCTTCAACCAGCCCGGCGAAGTCGCCGTCATGGTCCGCTACCAGGCCAAGGTCGCCACCTTCCGCGGAACCATCCCCCTCGGCGCCCCAGTCGATTCCCTTCCCCCAAGCCGCGGGTTCGTCGACGACCTGGTCTTCCGCCAGCTCCAACGGGTGGGCATGCCGCCCAGCCCGCTCGCTGACGACCCGACCTTTCTGCGGCGCGTGACCCTCGACATCGCGGGCCGCCTTCCGACGACGGACGAAATCGCCTCGTTCCTTCGGGACGCCGCGGGCGGGGATTCCGATTCGTCCCAGGCTCAAGGTCCCACGCCGGCCCGACAGGCCGCCCGCGAAGCGGTCATTGACCGACTGCTCGAGTCCACGGATTACGCCGAGTATTTCGCCCAGAAATGGTCGGCCTTGCTCCGCAACAAGCGGACCGACGCCAAGCATCAGCGCGGCACCTATGCGTTCCATGCCTGGATCCGTGACAGCTTCGCGGCGAACAAGCCCTACGACCGTTTCGTCCGCGAGATCCTCACGGCGTCCGGGGATATCGCCGAGAACCCGCCGGTCGCCTGGTATCGCCAGGTGAAATCCATGCAGGGCCAGCTCGAGGACGCCTCCCAACTCTTCCTCGGGCAGCGGCTTCAATGCGCGCAGTGCCATCACCATCCTTACGAGAAATGGAGCCAGACGGACTACTGGAGTTTCGGGGCCGCCTTCTCCCAGGTTGGTTTCAAGCCCGGCAGCCAGCTGGGCGAGGAACGGGTCATCCATCGGCGCGGTGTCGCCAAGACAACCAACAAGAAAAACGGGCAGGCGGTCCACGCCGCAGGCCTTGCGCAGCCGGCTTTCGCGCTGTCCCCAGACGACGATGCCCGCGAGTTCCTCGCCGATTGGATGACCGACCCGGACAATCCGTGGTTCGCGAAGGCGGTCGCCAACCGGTATTGGAAGCACTTCTTCGGACGGGGCCTCGTCGATCCCGAGGACGACATGCGCGAGACCAACCCCGCCACGAACCCGGCTCTCCTCGAAGCGCTGGCCACACACCTCACGGGAAACGGATTCGACCTCAAACAACTCATTCGCGCGATCACCCGCAGCACGACGTACCAGCTCAGCGCCGAACCCAACGAGCACAATGCCCGCGATCGCCATCATTTCTCGCGGTTCTACCCGCGCCGGCTCCCCGCCGAGGTTTTGCTCGATTCCGTCGCCGCCGTCACCGGATCCGACCTGAAATTCGACGGGCTCCCAGCTGGCACCCGCGCCGTTTGCCTGCCCGACAACAGCTTCAATGCCGCCAACTATTTCCTGACCGTGTTCGGTCGGCCGGAAAGCAGCAGCGCCTGCGAATGCGAGCGCAGCATGGACGCCTCCCTGAGCCAGAGCCTGCACCTTCTCAATTCGAAGGACATCCAGGGGCGTATCAGCTCCGATTCCGGCCGGGCCGCCGCTCTCTCGCGCGACAAAGAGCGCGATGAGGCCACCCGGATTGCCGAACTCTACCGGGTTGCCGTCGGCCGCGATCCCAAAGCCTCGGAAATCCAGACCGCCCGCCAACACCTCGGGCGCGTCGTCGCGGCCGTGACGGACGGCAAGGACGCCGCCGAAACCGAGGCGGCGCGCGACAAGGCGCGGCGCGAAGGCTGGGAGGACGTCGTCTGGGCTTTGCTCAACACCAAGGAGTTCCTCTTCAATCACTAGCCGGGCGGGCATCGATTCGGGGTTTCCTCGTTCACCCGCCCGCGCGAGGATCCCGCGTCCATCATGCGAGCATCACGCCATCGCCTCGCCGTCATCGCCCTCATCGGAAGCAGCCTCGCCGCCTGCGCCCAACTCCCCGCTCCCAAGCTTTCGTGGGTCTTTCCCGCGGGCGCCCCGGCCGGATCGACACTCGAAGTCACCACCGCCGGTTCCGATCTCGACGAGCCCGTCCGCCTCGTTTTCTCCGATCCCCGGATCACGACAGCCCCCTCCACGAACTCCGCCCCGGTCTTCACGGTCACCGTCCCCGCTGACGTTCCGCCCGGATGGGTCGATGTCCGGTTCGCGGGCCGATTCGGTGTCTCCAATCCCAGGGGCTTCGAGATCGGAAACCGCCCGGAAACCGTCGTCCCACCCACGAACACGACCCCCGCCAAGGCCGCGGAGATTTCCGTCGATACCGTCGTCAACAGCCGGGTGCTCGCGGCCGAGACGCACTGGTACCGCTTCTCAGCTCGCGCGGCCCAACCCCTGCTCTTCTCCGTCCGATCGGAGGAACTCGATTCCAGACTCGTTCCCGACCTGGTTCTCCTGACACCCGACCTCCGGGAACTTCGCGTCGCCCGACGCGGCGGCCATCTCGCGTGGACCGCGCCCTCCGATGGTCCCTACCTCCTGAGGATCCAGGACCAGACCTACCGCGGAGGGGACGACTACGTCTACCGGCTCTCGCTGTCCTCCGCCCCCCATGTCGAGTTCACGCTCCCGCTCGCCCTCGGTCCCGATGCGGAGGAGGCGGTCCCGTTTCGGGTGTTCGGACGAAATCTTCCTGGCAGTTGTCCCACAGAAATCGCGGGCGCCGACGGCCTGGACCTGGAAAGGCTCGATGCGGAACTGGTGTCCCGGTACTTCCCCCGTCGGCCCGAAGGGCTCACACGGCTTCCCCCGCCGGCCTCCGTCCTCGCGGATGACCTGGTCGCCGCCGAGTTCGGAATCGGAATCGCGTCCAACGCGACCGTCCGTTGGATCCTGCCCAAGACCCCCTACCCCACCTCCTGGACCGCTTCGAACGGCCTGCGGAATGTGAACCTCCCGTGCGACTTCAGCGGGCTGTTCCCTCGTCGCGGCGAAATCAGCGGCGTCACGTTCCAGGCGACCAAGGATGCAATCCACTGGATCGAGGTATTCTCGGAGCGACTCGGATTCCCCGCCGATCCCCACCTCGTCGTCCAGAGGATCTCGCGAACCAAGGCCGGAGAGGAGGAATTCAAGGACGTGCTCGAACTCGCCGACTTCGACAAGAACATGGGTGGTCGCGAATTCGAAACCACCTCCCGGGACCCGGTGGGCCGATTCAAGGTTCCCGAGGACGGCGCCTACCGCGTCCTGCTCCGCGATCTGAACGGAGGCGGATCCCGTTCGCGCCGCCTTCCCTACCGCCTTCAAATCCGCCCCGAAACGCCGGACTTTCGTCTCGCCGTCTTTCCCGAACCGCCACCCAGGAAGGACGACAACGATCGGCAGATTCATCTTTGGACCGCGTCCATCCGGCCCGGGGAAACCATCCCCGTTCGGGTTGTCGCGTTCCGCCGCGACGGCTTTGACGGTCCGATCGATCTCACCGTCGAAGGCCTCTCCACGGGTGTGTCGGCGTCGCCGGCCCGCATCCCGCAAGGCGAATCCACCACCACCCTGCTCGTCTCGGCCGGTACGAACGCGCCCGCCGGTCCGGGTCGAGTCACGGTGCGCGGTACGGCGACCATCGGCGACCAAGACGTTCGTCGGGATGCGATCGCGTCCTCGGCGCGCTGGCATGTCCCCGACTGGAACCAGGAACGTGGAACGCCGCGCTTCGCCGCCTCCCTGGATTTGGGCGTCGTTTCGGGCGAGTCGATTCCCGTCAGCCTGACACCTTCCGGACCATTGACCGTCGAAGTCCAGGCTGCCGGAAAACTCGCGATCCCCGTCCAGATTCAACGGAGCGGCGAATTCAATGGTGGGTTCACGATCCAACCCTACGGCCATTCGGCGCTGTCCAAGGCCAAGGGAACCGAGGCCCCCGAAAACGCGACCAACGTCGTCGTCGAGTTGAATCTCGCTGACTCTCCCCTCCCCGAAGGCGAGCACCACCTTCATTTTGAGGGAAGCGTGGCCGGGAAATACCGAAGCAACCCGACTGACGAAAAGGCGAAGCCCAAGGACGTCACGCTCCGCGTGTATTCCCCCTCCGTGATGGTCAAGGTCACAGCCCCGCCGAAACCAAAAGAATGAACCCGATGGTCCGCGCCACGCGTCGCCTGGAGGTCTTCCCTCCGAAACCTTCCCCGCCTGCTTTGGGAAGTGGCTTGATCGTTGTTCTTTCAGTCCTCACCGCTTCCGCCGCCACACCCTTGCCGGTCGCCGACCTCGAACGCGCCACTCCCGTCGACTTCGAGTCGGAGGTGCTCCCGGTCCTCCGTCAGAACTGCCTCGCCTGCCACAACCAAACCCGCGCCAAGGCGGATCTCGTGCTCGAAACACCGGCCACCATCGCCAGGGGAGGCGCTTCCGGTCCCTCGGTCGTCCCGGGCGAGCCCGACCGAAGCCTCCTTTTCCGATCCGCCGCTCACCGGGTCGATGACCTCGTCATGCCCCCGGCCGGGAACAAGTCGAACGCCAACAATCTCAGTCCCGGGGAACTCGCGCTGCTGCGGCTCTGGATCGCGCAAGGCGCCCAGGGCGAGATGCGCTCCGGTCGGACCCTGGCGTGGCAGCCGATCCCCGATTCCTGGAATGTCAGCTACGCCGTAGCCGTCGATCGCCACGCCCAGATCGTCGCCTGCGCCCGCGCCAACCGGGTCCAACTCTACGACCCCCGGTCCGGAAGTTCCGTCGGACGACTCGAGGATCCGGAACTCCAGGGCGCCACCCAGCGCGACATCGTCTCCGCGATCGCCTTCAGCCCCACCGAGGACCTCGTCGCCACAGCCGGCTTCCGCGAAGTCCGGCTTTGGCGCCGCATCAACCCCGTCGTCCACGAATGGGATCTTCCCCGAACCCGCTCCGGCTCGGGCTCCGGCCCCGACGCTGGCACCCGGTGGGTGGCCGCTTCGATTTCCGACGATCGAACCCTCGTCGGTCTCGTCACCGCGACGGGCGACGTCGAGTTGCGCCGAACGGACAACGGTTCGGTCGTCGCCGCCTGGCCCTCCGTCACGAGCACTCCCGCGACCCTCGCGCTGTCGCCCGACGCTTCCCGACTCGCCGTCGCCGGTGCGAGCGGCATCGTCCGGGTCCTCCCGGTTTCCGGCGAAGACCGGGAGTTCCAGCAACCCCTCGGTGGAAGCCCATCCGCGCTCGCCTGGTTCGACCGGGGACGGGCTCTCGCGACGGTTCAGGCCAATGGGCATACCATCCAGACCTGGCGCTTGCCGGATTCCCGCGAATCCGCGGCGCTCGTTCCCGGACCCGTCCTCGCGGCCCACAAGACGCCCATCACCGCCCTCACCGCCGACGGTTTGGGCGCCCTGGTCTCCGCGTCGGCCGATGGGATGGCGCTTCGATGGCCCCTTCCGGGCGACGCCGCCCCCGCTTCCGTCGCCTGTGAAGTCGGCGTCCTCCGGCTACGTTCCAGCCCGGGAAATCCGCAACGGGTCTTCGCGTCCCTTGCGTCCGGCGGCACCGCCGTCCTCGAATTCGGGGAGAACCCCAAGGTCATTCAGACCCTGCGCGGCGACCCACGTCGGACGACGGCCGCGGACGAAGCCGAACAGGACCTCGAACTCGCGCGCGTCGAACTTTCCTTCGCCGAGAAGTCGCGGAAAGAGGCGGAGTCAGCGACCGAGAAAGCCACGGAGACCCTCGCCAAGGCTCGCGAGAAGAAGGACTCCCACGCGAAGGACTTCGCCGAAAAGACGACGAAACTCTCCGAACAACGGGAAGCGGAAACCGCCGCCCTTCGCGAACGCGACGAATTCGCCGCGCAACTCCAGCGTGCCGCTGACGAACTCTCCGCCGCCGAGAAGGAAGCCGCCGAGGCCCGCGTCGCCGCCGAGGGGGCGGCCGAGGAATCCGCCAACCTCCGCCTCGCCGCCGACCACGCCCGACGTCTCGCCGCGGACCTCGAACGAATCGTCCAGGGGTTCGGGGACGGCTCAGGGGAACCCTCCCACGCCAAGGCGCGCGAGGCTTTCGAAGCCGCCCGGGCCGGCTCCGATGCCCGACGGAACGCCTTCGAGGAATCACGGACCCGCGTCGCCAAGGCCCTCGAGGAACTCGCCTCGAAATCATTCCTCGCCGGCCAACGGAAGGCGGTCGCCGAGCGGGCCAATGCCGACCTTCCACCCCGCAAAAAGAAAGCCGAAGAGACGGCGGCGGCGGCGAAGAAAGCCGCGGATCAGCTGGTCCCCCAGGTTGAGAAAGCTCGAATCACCCTGGAAGGCGGAGAGAAGGACGTCGAACTCGCCGAGCAATCCATTCACCGAGCCTCCAAGTCGGTTGAACTGGCCAAAAGCGCGGAAGCCACGGCACGCCACCGAATCGAAGCGGCCGAACGCCTGATTCAAACGAATCGGGCGTCGGCGGAAGCCGCGCGACGCCTGCCCCATATCTTGTCGGATCCGATCCCTGCCGGAACGACTTTGATCACGCTGGATTCCAAGGGCGCGTGCATCGACTGGGATCTCGCTTCCGCCGCCCCCACGCTGGCGTTCGAAGAAGCAGGTTCCCCCGTGGACCTTTTCGCCCTCGACGAACATTCCGCGCTGGTCATTCGGCGCGACTCCGTGGCGCGGGTCGATTTCTCGCCGCGATGGGAGCGTGTTCGGACTTTGGGAGAAAGCAGCGCTCCGTCCTTCGTCCCACCCGCCGACGCGGCGCGCCTGGTCGATCGCGTGAACGCGATCGCGTTCAGTCCCGACGGCAAGCTCCTGGCCACCGGCGGAGGCGAACCCTCCCGATCCGGGGAGATCAAGCTCTGGAACGTCACCGACGGAACACTGCTCCGGGATCTGGGATCCGTGCACAGTGATTGCGTGCTCGCCCTCGCCTTCTCGCCGAGGGGCGAATTCCTCGCGTCGGGTGGCGCCGATCGGTTCGCGCGCATCTCCGAGGTGGCCGACGGCCGCCTCCTCCGAAACCTCGAAGGCCATTCGCACCATGTCATGGCCGTCGCGTGGCTCGCCCATGGCGGGGTCCTGGCGTCGGCCGGCGCCGAAGGCGTCGTGAAAATCTGGAATGCCCACACCGGTGAACGTCTCAAGAACGTCGATGGGTTCGGCAAGGAGGTCACCGGCTTGCGCGCGGTCGGATCGACCGCCCAGTTCGTCGCGGTCGGCGGCGGCGGCCAGGGACGCGTGATTCGCGAGAACGGGGAGAAGGTGCGCGACCTCCCGGGGACACAGGCCTACCTTCTCGGTCTGGCGACTCCAAGGGATGGACACTGGGCCGCGGTCGCCGCCGATGACGGCGTTCTGCGAATCTGGGATCTCTCCGAGGGCAAGGAACTCCAGGCCCTCGCTCCCCGGTGAAGGAGCCGCGACCGACAACCCGCCGCGAAGCACGCCGCGGAGCGACGCGTCGCGGCCTTCGGGAGCGCCTGGCTCCCCCGACCCTCGCCCCGTAGCCGCTCCTCGTTCGACGAATTGAACCCATGAAAATCCAACGCATCCTCGCCTACCGCGTCGAGCTACCCCTCCACGAAGTGACCTATCGCTGGAGTGGCGGGAAATCCGTCACTGTGTTCGACAGCACCATCGTCCGGGTCGAGACCGACACCGGGCTCGCCGGGCACGGCGAGGTTTGTCCCCTGGGCCCGTTCTACCTGCCCGCCTACGCGGACGGCGTCCGCGCCGGTCTCCGGGAACTTGGACCGCACCTGCTGGGCCAGGATCCACGGCAACCCGTCCGATTGAACCGAATCATGGACGCCGCCCTGAAGGGGCATCCCTACGTGAAGAGCGGAATCGACATCGCCTGCTGGGACATTCTCGGACAAGCCACCGGATTGCCCGTCTGCGAGCTTCTCGGAGGGCGCTACTCGGAGGACGTTCCCCTGTACCGCGCCATTTCCCAGGAAGCGCCCGTCGAAATGGCGTCAAAGGTCGCCGGATACCGGGCGGAAGGCTACCGACGATTCCAACTCTAGGTCGGCGGCGCTCCGGACGTCGATATCGCCCGGATTCGGGCCGTCGCCGGTCGGTTGGAAACGGGTGACCGGCTCATCGCCGACGCCAACACCGGTTGGGTCCAGCACGAGGCCGTCCGCGTGGCGAAGGCCGTCCGCGACATCGACGTCTACATCGAACAGCCGTGCCTCACCTACGAGGAATGCCTCGCGGTGCGCCGGCAGACCCCTCACCCGTTCGTGCTCGACGAGAACATCGACGACCTCGCGATCCTGCTTCGGGCCCGATCCGATCTGGCGATGGATGTCGTGAATCTCAAGATCAGCAAATTGGGAGGGCTGACACGGATCCGGCAGGCGCGGGATCTGTGCGTGTCCATGGGCATCGCGATGACCCTGGAAGACAGCTGGGGCGGCGACATCGCCACCGCGGCCATCGCTCATCTCGCGCAGAGCACCCCGCCCGAACTGCTGTTCACCACGACCGATTTCAACAGCTACGTCACGGTCAGCACCGCCACCGGCGCGCCCCGGAGAAAGGACGGCCGCATGGCCGCGTCCACCGAGCCCGGCCTCGGAATCACCCCCAGGATGGAAGTGCTCGGACAGCCCCTCGTCACCATCGGCTGACCAGGGGGATCACCCCACGCTGGCGACTTCGTCGCCCGAGAAGACGTTGACGATCTTGAAGTGCTCCGCGTGGATCCCGGGCTCGGGCCGGAACGAGATCTTGCCGAAGAACTTCTTCTCCAGCTCGATGATGAACTTCTCGTCGTCGCGCCGCATCCGTTCGTAGACCGTCGGATGAACCACGATCCGCAACTGAAAGTCCGACTCGTCGCGGGGCCGCTTGCGGAGGATCTCCACCAGCTTGCGCTGGATCTCGACGCTCATCGTCTCCGCGCTCTTGACCCGTCCACGACCGCGGCAATAGGGGCAGTCATCGTAGACGGACGACTGAACGCTCTCGGTCTGGCGTTGCCGGGTCATTTCGAGCAGGCCGAGGGGTGAGATGGCGAGGAGGTGGGTCTTCGCCTTGTCGCGTCGCACGCCGTCCCGAAGCCGGTTGAACACCGCCCGCTGGTCCTTCGGGTGCCGCATGTCGATGAAATCGAGGATGATCAGCCCGCCGACATTGCGGAGGCGCAACTGCCGGGCGATCTCCTCCGCCGCCTCGAGGTTCACCTGGAGAATCGTCGAATCGAGGTCCTTGCCGGACTTGTGCTTTCCGGTGTTCACGTCGATGGCGACAAGCGCCTCGGTCTCGTCGATCACGATGTAGCCGCCGCTCTTGAGGTGGACCGTCCGCTGGAACGTCGTCTCGAGCTGTTTGGAGATGTTGAAGCGATCGAAGATCGGTTGCGGCTCGTTGTACGCCTTGACCTTGCCCTCCGAACGCCGGGAGATCCGCGCGATCATCTGCTTGATCCGTTCGAACTGCCGGTAGTCGTCGACCAGGATCCGGTCGACGTCCTCCGTGAGGAAATCGCGCACCGTCCTGCCGATCAGGTCGGGTTCCTCGAACACGCAGGTGGCCGCCGGCTGCTTCTGAATCCGCTCCTGAACGAGGCGCCACTCGTCGAGCAGAAGGGCGAGATCACGGACGAAGTACCGCGCCTGCTTGCCCTCCCCAGCCGTCCGCATGACGACGCCCATCCCATCCGGAATCGAAAGCTGCCGGAGGATCCCCTTGAGCCGCTGGCGTTCGGCGGGATCCTCGATCTTGCGCGAAATGCCCGACTGATCGGAGTTCGGCAGGAGCACGAGGTACCGGCCTGGCAGCGAAAGATTGGTGGTGATCCTCGGGCCCTTCGTTCCGATCGGTCCCTTCGTGACCTGGACGATGATCTCGCTTCCCGCGGGGTACAGGCGCGGCACGTCCTTTTGGGTGATCTTCGGCCGATCGCGTTTGCGATCGTTCCGTTCGACGACCTCGACGTTGCTGTCGAACTGGCTGGGAACAATGTCCCAGTAGTGGAGAAACGCGTTGCGCTCGAACCCGATGTCCACGAAGGCCGCCTTCAGGCCGTCCTCCAGGTTCCGCACCCGGCCCTTGAAGATGCTACCCACCAGGCGTTCCTCGTTGGTCCGCTCGATGGTGAACTCGTCAAGACGTCCATCCTGAAGGACCGCCACCCGCGTCTCCAGGGATTCGGAATTGATGATGATTTCCTTGCCGCTCGGCTTCTTGGGTCGAAGGAGGCGTGAGACCTTTTCGACCATTTTTTTGGCGGCCGATCGGATGGAATCCATCAGGCTCTTCGGCTTCGCTTCCTCCGCGGCCGCCTGCTCGGCCGCCGCGACGGCGGCAGGGTCCGAAGCATCGGCACCCGCCACGGGCGCCGCGACGCCGGGTTCCGAAGGCACCTGGGGGTTGCCGGTGGACGCACCAGCGTTTCCTCCCTCGGCGGTCGCTCCCGCGGTTCCCGCCGCTTCCGTCGCGCCGACGGAAGCGCCTTCGGCGGCGGCCGCGCGGGCCTCCGTCCGTTCGATCTCCTCCTCGTAGCGTCGCGTGTTGAACACCTGCTCGGTCGCCCCCGATTCCGCGGCCTGGCGGGCCTCCTGGGCGGCACGCTCCGCCTTGGGATTGGTCACGTGCTGGTGGTGAATGCCCCCTTCGGGGCGAAACCGCATGCCGCCACGACGGCGGCCTTGGGATCGTCGATTACTGCGCTCGCTCATGGTCAATAGGATCTCCGGTAGATGTGGACATTTTGTAGGAAACCAAGGGCCAGCAGCCCACAGACAGCCGCCGACCCGCCGTAACTGAGAAGTGGAAGAGGGATTCCCGTGACGGGCATCAGACCGATGTTCATGCCGACGTTGATGAAAACGTGCGCGAACCAGAGCGAAACCACTCCGACCGCGATCAGTCTCCCCAACCGGTCCCGCGCCTGGCCCGCGATGAGCAGGCCGACGACGAAGATCACCGTGTACAAACCGACGACGGTGACGCTGCCGAGGAACCCGCTTTCCTCGGCGATCACGGAAAAAATGAAATCGTTGTGGGCTCCGAGCCGCGGAAGGTAGCCCAGCGCGTTCTGCGTTCCCTGGCGCCATCCCTTCCCCGTCAGGCCGCCCGACCCGACCGAGATCAGCGCCTGTTGCACATTCCAGCCCTTGTGCCGTTGGAGTTCCCGGTAGTAGGCCCGCTGCTCCGGTGTCGCATTCGGTGGAACGAAGTCCTTGCCGAAATACACCATCAGCCGGTGGCGTTGGTAATCCTTGAGCTTGATCAGCCGCAGATTCTCCGGAGCGAACAGGACGTCAGCCACCAGCAACCCGCCGATCACCGCGCCCACGCCCATGATCCGCCCCAGGATCGCCGGAGGCACCCCGCCGACGTACATCATCGCCAGCATCATCGGGAGAAGAACCAGCGCCGACCCGAGATCGGGCTCCTTCAGGATCAGCGCGAAAGGCAGCAACACGATGGCCAGGGAACGAAACACCACATTCGTGAGCCGCAGTTCCTCGATGGGACGCGTCAGGAATTGCGCCAGGCCGAACAACACAGCCAGCTTCGCGAATTCCGACGGTTGAAGCTGGAAAGGACCCAGGTCGATCCAGCGCCGCGCCCCGTTCCTCTCGACGCCGATCACCATCACCGCGACGAGAAGCAGGATCGCCGCCCAGTAACCCACCCAGGCCCACCGCGCGAGAACGTGGTAGTCCACGAGACACAACAGACCCGCCGCCGTCAGCCCCACCACGAACCAGATCAGCTGTTTCACCGTCGTGGCCGTGTCGCCCAGCGTCGAGCTGTGGACAAAGCAAAGTCCGATCGCCATCAGCAGCAGAGCCGCGCCCAGGAGGGCCCAGGCGATCCGGCTGCGGCGGAATTGGAACTCCACGGGATTCACGGCGACACCTCCCACCCGGCCGGAATTCCGGCCCAGAGACCACCCTCCGACGGGACCGCGATCGCGGCTTCCCGCCGCCTCGAAGCGGGTCCGGATGCCGGAGCCTGAGGCTTTGCCGCGGGCCGCGCCGCGCTCTCCCGCTGCTGAATCGCCTGAAAGATCTGACGCGCGACCGGCGCGCAGGTCCGTCCACCGGAACCACCGCTCTCCACCAGGACCACCACCGCGTACCGTGGCGATTCAAACGGAGCGAACGCCACGAACCACGTGATCTTGTCCACGAGAATGCGCCCCTTCTTCACCTCGGCCGTCCCCGTCTTGCCACAAACCCTCATCCCCAGGACGGCGGCTTCCCGTCCGGTCCCTCCGTCCTCTTCGACATCCGCCAGCATCGCCTCGCGAACGCGATCCAGGTGCCGGGCCTGCACTTCCAAGTCACCGCGCACCTTCGATCCAATGAGGTTCGGAGGTTCACCCGGCCCGCCACCGATCCCCAGCACGAGGCGCGGTTCGAGCACCTTCCCGCCGTTCGCGATCGCGGCCGTCATGACCGCCATCTGCAGCGGCGTGACCGCCACCGGTCCCTGGCCGATGCTCAACTGCGCCGTGTCGCCCTCCGTCCATGGATCCCCCATCGATCGCATGCGTTCGAGGTTCTCCCGATCGGGCAGGTAACCGCGGACTTCGGTCCCCAGCGGAAACCCCGTCTTCTCGCCGAGTCCGAACTGCTCCGCCATCCTCACGATCCGCTCCCGACCGGCCTTGAGACCGTGGTCGATGAAATACGCGTTGCTCGACCGCTTGAACGCCAGTTTGAAGTCGTAGAAGCCTGGAGGGGCCAGGTCCTTGATTGGCGGCGTCCTCGGTCCCATCGGCCAGTACCCGAAGTACTCGTACGATTCGAGCGGGTCCAGGACGCCGGCTTCGAGCGCCGCCAGCCCCACGATCACCTTGAAGATCGAACCCGGGGCGTACGCCCCCGAAACCGCCCGGTTCATCTGTGGCCGAAGCCGGTCGTCGTTCAACGCCGCGAACTCCTCGGTCGACATCCGGCCGAGAAAGCTGTTCGGGTCGAACGCGGGCGCCGACACCAGCGCCAGGAGATCGCCGTTGCGCACGTCCATCACGACGACCGCCCCCCGCGTCTCGGAACCCGAGGATCGCGCCAGCGCTCGTTCCGACGCCAATTGGATGGGAACATCGATCGTCAACTGAACGTCCCGTCCCAGCTCGGTCGGCTGCAGGTACCACTCCTCGTGCCGATAACCCATGCTGTTGACCCGAAGCGCCTTCACTCCGGCCCGTCCCCGCAAAGCCTCGTCATACGCGGATTCCACGCCGGCGACTCCTTCGTAGTCCTTCAGCCGGTACCGGAAGAGCAGCAGTTCCGGATCGTTCTCCGCCTCATCCGAACGCCGCAAGTGGCCGAGCACGTGGGCCGCCAACCGGCCGAACGGATAGCTCCTCACCGCCTGGACCTCGAGATCGATCCCGGGTATCCCCCGGCAGCGTTCGAAGAAAAGCGCCATCTGCGACGAGTCGAGGTTGTCGACGATTGGCAGGGGCAGCGCCAAGGCCTGGCGGTAGTGCCGGAGGAACCCGTCCGAACTCACCGGCAAGGGCAGGCCAAGCCCCGTCGAAACCGCCATGACCGTGTTGCTGTACACATTCAAACGCGCCAATTCCTGGAGCTCACGCCGTTCCGCGACGGTCAGCCGCCCTCCCGGCTTGCGCGCTTTCGCCGCCGGCAACACCCGGTTGGTGTATTCCTGGACAAAGAGCGGACGCAGTTCCTCGAGGTAAAGGTTCACGTCGTAGCTCGGTCGGTTCTCCGCCAGCGCGAACCCGTTTCGGTCCACCACCTTCCCCCGAACCGCGGGCACCCTCACCAGGCGCACCGATTGAGCCTCCTCCGAACGCACGTAACGACTCGCCGCCATCACCTGCAGTCGCCAAAGCCCCGCCCCGAGAACGAGCATTCCCGCCAACACCACGACCGCCACCGCGCGAAGCCGGGAGTCCTCCTTGCGAAATGGATCCTGGATCAGCACGGACTCAAATCCTCCCCCGTTTGATTTCCCGATCCGCCCGGTCCACCGGCTTCGGCGCCTGCCGGTAGTTGAAGGTGGCATCGATCCAGCCAAACAGCCGGAACACCACCGGCGTCGCCGCGGCGCCCACGATCGCCAGGACGCACACCTGCCCCACCAGCCTCATTCCGAAGTCCGGTCCCCCGTCCCCGCCCGCTCGGAAGTCGGCTTCGTGGAGCGGCGGCACGGGTCCCGTCGATACCAACGGCCCTAACACCCACAAAAAGGTCAGCGCCATCACCGCCACCGCCAGCGTCGCCACCAATCCCAGCGAGGCCTGGGACCACACGGAATCCCGCAGCACCAGGTCCCGCCGGCGATGAAGCAAGGCCCCGAGCACCGTCAGGGGAAGCATCGACAAACCGAACGGCCCCGACGACAAAGCGTCGCAGGACAAGCCCGCCACGATCGCAACCCCGGCGGTCGTCGACAGGTTCGAATTGAACGCCGCGTAGACCACCATCGCCGGGAGAAAATCAGGCTGGGCGCCCAGCCCGATCCGCGCGCACCACGGAGTGGCCTGCAGGAACGCGGCGACCCAGGTGATTAGGAACAGGGAGGTGGGGTGGACCCAGTTCATGGCAGCTTCACCCAAAGGTGGTCGATCCCGGCCAGGTTCACCGCCAGCCGGACCCGGGCTTCGACATAAATCCCCGCCTCGACCATGCGGGAATCGATCACATCCCCGACGGTGATTCCCGCCGGAAAGATGCCCCCCTGACCGCTCGTGATCACCCGTTGCCCGGGGCGAACCACGGCGTCCCTCGAGAGATAGGAGAAATCGACCACGGCTCCGCGATAGTCCCCGGCCGAAGCGCCGCGCACCACGCCCGTATCCCGCGTATCCGCCAGCGCGGCCGACACGGGACAATTGGGGTCCCCCACGAGCACGACCCGGCAGGTTCGAGGACTCACCTCGGCGACCCGTCCCACCAACCCCTCCGCCGCGAGAACGGCCAGGTTCGTGACCACGCCATCCTGCGCGCCGATATCGAGATGCACGGCCTGCCACCAACTCGCCGGATCGCGCCCGATCACCCGCGCGGGCTTGAGACGCCACCGACTCCGTCCCGGGTATCCGACCATCTGTCGAAGCCGGTCGTTCTCACGCGTCGCCGCCTCCGCCTCCATCAGCAACACCCGGAGCGTGCGGGAATCCTCCTCCAGATCACGAATCCGCGACTCGAGGACCGACCGGGGCGTCAGGGCCGCCGCGGCGCGTTCGCCCGCGGCCTGCGCCGTGCCGGCCAGCCCGAAAAGCGGGAGGAACAGGCCGCCGACGGCCAGTCGCATTCTGGAACGTGAGGAAGCTGGCAGCCCCAGGAGGACGAGCACCGCCAGCGTGACGACCAGTAGGAGAACGAAATGAGGTTTGCGCAGCATCCCAGCCCGCTAGGCGGTGCTGGAGGAGGCGACTCGTTTGAGGAAGGACAGTTCTTGCAACACCCGGCCCGTGCCCTCCGCCACAGCGCTCAGGGGGTCGTCGGCGACATGCACCGGCAAACCCGTCTCCTGGGCAACCAGACGGTCGATTCCACGGACCAAACCACCCCCACCCGCCATGACGATCCCGCGGTCGACCAAGTCGGCGGCAAGTTCGGGCGGACAACGCTCGAGGGTGAGTCGGATGTTCTCCAGAATGCTCGTGAGTGGTTCCTTGAGAGCGTCTCGGATCTCCTCGGACCGAATGGTCAGCGTTTTCGGCAGACCACTTCCAAGGTCGCGACCCTTGACCTCCATCGTCAGCTCCTGCTCCAGCGGGAAGGCGGAGCCGATCCGAATCTTGATCTCCTCCGCGGTTCGTTCGCCGATCATCAGGTTGTAGGCCCGTTTCATATGAGCAATGATCGTCTCGTCGAACTCGTCGCCCCCCACGCGGAGGGAACGACTGAAGACGATGCCGGCCAGGGAGATGATGGCGATTTCACAAGTTCCCCCGCCGATGTCCACGATCATGTTGCCCGCCGGCTCGTGCACCGGCAGACCCACCCCGATGGCCGAAGCCATCGGTTGCTCGATCAAATACACTTCGCGCGCCCCGGCATGGGTCGCCGAGTCTTTCACCGCGCGTTTCTCGACCTCCGTGATTCCCGAAGGAACAGCCACGACCACCCGGGGTGCTATCAACTTCCGATGATGGACCTTCTGGATGAAGTGACGAAGCATCGATTCGGTCACCTCAAAATCCGCGATCACACCATCCTTCATTGGACGGATGGCCACAATATTGCCCGGGGTCCTGCCCAACATCCTCTTGGCCTCTTCACCCACGGCCAGAACGTTGGTGGTGCCCGCCTGAATGGCTACCACGGAGGGCTCACGCAGCACGATTCCGCGATCACGCACGTAAACGAGCGAGTTGGCGGTCCCTAGATCAATTCCAATGTCGTTGGAAAAGAGGCCTTTAAGCTGCGCGAACATGAAGTCAGCCTACCGCCGCAAGGCTAGGGCCCCATCGAAACGAGGGTCAAGAGGTTAAAAGCCCCACCCCCCAACTCGCTTGGTCGCCCGCCCCAAAATATGCCGCGCCACCCCAACCCAACCCCAAAATCCTGCACCCCGCACCCTGACCCCGCCCCCCACACCCACCATCGTCTCCCGGCTCGCCTGCCTTCAACGGGGAGCCTACGATTTCACTCACTCCCCCGCCCCTCGCCCGTCGCCACTCCATGAACCCGATGATCCCCACCACGAAAAACGCGAAGCCCGCGCCAACCGCTGGCGTCCACCCCGTTCCCATCCACCCAATCCGATTCCTGGCCCGCATCGCCACCGGTGCCTTCCTCGTCTCGACCGTCCTCGTCCCCCCTCCAGCCCCGGGCGCCGAAACCACCGCCTCGCCCCCAGCTGCCTCCACGACCACCCCCACGTCCACGACCGATTCCCCCCGGTACCAGCACCGCCCACCCTCCAGGGATGGCACGGGAAAATTCTATCTGGATCGCGAAATCGCCCAGGTCATGGGCCACCAGGGCGCCCCCTGGCTTGAACGCCCCGAGCGCATCGACGAGGAACGTCCCGACCTCCTCCATGATCTCCTCGGACTCCAGCCAGGCATGGTCGTCGCCGATATCGGCGCCGGCACCGGCTATCACGCGTGGCGCATGGCGGAAAAAGTCGGACCCTCCGGTCGGGTCTATGCCGTCGATATCCAACCCGAAATGCTCAGCCTGCTCGCCACCAACATGGCCCGCCGGTCCATCACCAACGTCTTCGGCGTCCTCGGCACCGAAACCGACCCGAAACTTCCCGCCAACACCCTCGATCTCGCCCTCATGGTCGATGTGTATCATGAGGTCGATCATCCCCATGAAATGCTCGCCGCCATCTCCAGGGCCCTGAAACCCGGCGGTCGGGTCGCCTTCGTGGAATTCCGCGGCGAACAGGCCTCGGTCCCGATCAAACCCCTTCACAAGATGACCGAAGCCCAGGTTCGCCGGGAAGCGGAGATCCATCCGCGCCTTCGCTGGGCCGGCACGCGCCCGGAGCTTCCGTGGCAGCACCTCATCTTCTTCGAGAAAACTCCCGAGAGCCCCCAACCTTGACCCGGCCCGGCGCCGCGCCGCGCCGCGATGGAATACGGTCCTCCCCTAGGCGCGCCCGCCCGCGGCCGCCGCCTCATCACACCAACGGAACCAGCCACGAAAGGAGCAGGGTCATCGCCAGACCGATCACCGACACCGCCGTCAGCATCACCGTCCAGGTCTTCAAGGTCTCCGTCTCGGTCATCCCGCTGAGCCGATTCACCACCCAGAAACCGCTGTCGTTCATCCAGGAACACGTGAAGGCGCCGAAGCCGATCGCGAGATAGACGTACATCGGATGACACGGAAGCGCCGCGCCCGCCGCCGGGTCCACCATCGGAAACACCATCGCCGACGTCGTCAGCATCGCCACCGTCGCCGACCCCTGCGCGACCCGGATCACCGTCGCCACCACCCACGAGAGCAACACCACATTCACCTGATAGCCCATCGCGGCGTCCTTGATCGCGTCGCCCACCCCCGCGTTGCGGAGCATCAGGCCGAATGCGCCGCCCGCGCTCGTGATCAGGATGATCACCCCCGCCGTCTCGATCGGCGGGCCGATCAGGTTCTCGATCTGCCGAAAACTGAATCCCCTTTGACGCGCCAGCACCCACAACGCGAGACCCGCCCCAATGAACAACGCGATGTTCTTGTTGCCGAAAAAGGCCACCCACCGGTTGACCGCCCCGAACGCCTCGTCACCCCCCATCGCCGCCACCACCCCGGGGAAACTTCCCTTGATGACCACGAACGTCGATCCCAGGCTGATCAGGATGATCGGAAGGATGACCGGCAGGATCGACCAGAAGAACGACGGGAGTTCGGCGTCGGATTTCTTCGAGATGCCTTCCAGTTCCGAAAGCGCCGCGCCCCGCGTCTCCCGGAGGGGCACCGTCACCCGCCTGTTCAACCACTTCGCGACCCAGTATCCACCCGCGCACGGCAGGATTCCGCCGATGATCCCCCAGATCAGCGACAACCCCACGTTCAGCTTCAGGTTGTCGACGACGGCGAGCGGACCCGGATGCGGCACCGTGAGGGAATGGGTCACCACGCCGCCGCAGCAGATGCAGAGCAGGTACAGCGTGTAGTCCTTCCCCGTGCGAAGGCGCAGCGCCCGGGCCAGCGGGACCATCAGCATGAACATCGTGTCGAAGAAGATCGGGATCGAAAGGAAGTAGGTGCTCCAAAGCAGCGCCGCCCCCGCCCGCTTCTCCCCGAAGAACGCCAGGAAGCGACGCACCACCTTGTCCGCCGCCCCGCTCTCCATCAGCGCCATTCCGATGATCGCCGCCAGTCCGATCGATATGGAAATCGCCGCCGCGGTCGAACCGAACTCCACCATCGTCAACTCGACGGTCGCGAGCCAGTGGTTGCCTTCGGCGGCCGCGCGCGCGCCCGCCGACAGCTTGCCCAGCACCGCGGGCTTGAACGGTTCCGCCAGGAAACCCGCGAGGAACGCGGCGAAGATCAGCGCGATGAACGCGTGGAGTCGCAGCTTCGTGATCGCCACGATCACAAACGTCACGCTCGCCAGCAAAACGACAAAGGGCCACCGGCTCCCCGTAACCTCCGCGGCGGAAAATAGGACACTCATGGCAGGGTGATCGCTCTTGGCTATCGGAATCCCGCCCCACTTCGCAAGCCTCGCCTCCGCTTTCCTCCCCCATGTGCGAATCGCCGCCCCCCTTGCCCTTCGACCCCGACTCCGCCGGCGACCAACTCCGAAAGCTCGCCCTGGCCGGTGTTCACATCGGCACGTCGTCGTGGAAATACCCCGGTTGGATCGGCCAATTGTACTCCGAGGAACGCTACCGATACCGCGGCCGTCTTTCCCAAACGCGCTTCGAACGCCAATGCCTCTCCGAATACGCCCGGACGTTCACCACGGTTGGCGTCGACGCGTCCTACTACCGTTTCCCGGAGGACCACTTTCTCGCGGACCTCGCCAGCCAGGCGCCCGAGGACTTCCGTTTCAGCTTCAAGGTCACCGACGAAATCACCGTAAAACGGTTCACGCGCCTTCCCCGATTCGGAGACCGCGCCGGCCAGCCGAACGCGAACTTTTTGAACGCCGACCTGTTCGCTTCGGCGTTTCTGGCGCCCCTCGAACCCTACCGATCGAAGGTCGGCGTCCTCATGTTCGAGTTCTCTCGGTTCTATCCGACCGACTTCGCGCGCGGCCGGGAATTCGCGGAGGCGCTGGAGACGTTCCTCTCGAAGCTGCCCGGCGGGTGGCGCTACGGGGTCGAAATCCGCAATGCCGCCTTCCTGCACCCGGACTATTTCGCGATGCTGGGCCGCCACGGCGTCGCCCACGTCTTCAATTCGTGGGAGTCCATGCCGTCGCTGCCCGAGCAGTTGGCTCTGCCGGGAGCGTTCGCTTCCCCCGACCACACCGTGGCGCGCCTGCTGCTCCGCCCGGGGCGCTCGTACGACGAAGCCGTGACCCGCTTTCAGCCCTACGACCGCATCCAGGACCCTTATCCGGAAGGGCGCGCCGCCGTGGCCCAACTCCTCGGAAGGATCGCCAAACGCGACGGCGGGGTTCCCCGGGTTGTGTTCGTGTACGTGAACAACCGGTTCGAAGGGAACGCCCTCCAGTCCATCGCGGCGCTCCTCGGCGTCATCGACCCCGGCGGCTCAGCATCACTCCCCCATCTTCCCCAAGGCCAACCTGACCCCACCTGATCGCGCGTCACGGCCCCGCCACGCGAGGCCACTTCACGTCCGAAAATCGAAAGTCTCGTTCAATAGCCCGCACTGCGGACACCGCGCCAGATCCACGTCCGGATCGTCCGTGTACACATAGCCGCACTTCGAACATCGGAAGACGCGATCCTCGGCCGGGCTCGGGAGGAATCGCCGGCCGCGAAACGATCGCATCAGCCAAAGAACCACGAGAGAGGCCAGCGGCACCGCCATATAGATGAACATCAACGCGTCGGGGCTCATGGACTCCTGCCTTGTTCCGGGGCGGCCTCCGCCCGGGGCGCCGGCCACGTGATTCCCAGGAAACCCCAGCTGTGGCGCGGTGCCTCCTCCGCCTCCGTCCCCGACTCCGATCCTTCCCGGATCATTTGAATCCCGCGAGCCAGACGCAGGGCCGCTTCATCGGCGATCGCGGCGCCGCTGCTCTCCCAAAGAACCGGCGAACTGGCCGGGGCACCGGTCTCATCCAGGACCACGCGGACCACGGCCCGCTGCGCGAGCACGCCGCCGTCGAGCGGCGCCAGCCGGATTTCCCGGGCAAGACGCCATCCTTCGAACCCTTCCAGCACGCGCACTCCTCCCTCGGCGGGCAACGGGACAGCCGGCACCTGCGGCAACGGTCCGCCCCCTCCCGTGACACTCCATCGGCTGCCCGGCCCCGGATCCCGCCTCGGATAGGTCCCCAACCCACCGTCCGTTCCCCGGATCGCCTCGAAAGGAAGCGTCTGAACGGGCGCCACGAAGGCCTCCAGCGATACTTCCGCCTCGGAGCCCGCGAGCCAGCTCGATCCCGAAAAATCATCCTCCGAAGGCATCAGCATCACCGACGGGCTCATCAGGGCGCTCCACGCGGCGGCGCGCCCCGACCCCGCGACCTCCGCCGGCTCGGTGATCAACCGAAAGCGCGGGATGGGAGCTCGTGCACGGGCCACCCCCGGGGTGCCGCGGGACGAGAGCACCGCGACCGTCGCCACCTCGACGGCGACGATGAGCGCCGTCCAGCGAATCCACGGTTGCCGCCACTCCCCGGGCGAATCGTGGCCGGGACCGTCGCTCCTCGACTCGTCGCGGCCCGGCGTTTCCTTGGTCTCCCTGTTCGTCATTGGATCCGGGCTTCGCGGGCTCGCATGGGAGCCGTCGCTCCCGGACGCGGACTCGTCGCCAGAACGACGTCACGCACCCCCGCGGTGCGGGCCAGATTCGACAATCGGGCCAGCGTGGACACCGGGACCGTCTGATCCGCGAGCAGCAGGAGGGTCTGGTTCGTTCCCCGATTCCGAACGTGCTCACGAAGTCGGACGACCAGGTTGGATTCGTGGATCAACTGGTGCTCGAAGGAAAGCCGGCCCACGCGATCCACCGCCACCGAGAGGTTCGGAACCACCTCGCCCCACAGCCCCTCCGCCTCGGGCAGCTGAAGCCGGATTCCCGCCGGCAACACCAGCGAGGAATGCAGCAGCGTCACCATCCACAGGAGGAACATCGTCCCGGCCACGGCCGAGGAATCGAGGCCGCCGCGGAACATCTTGAAATTCCTCGGCAGCCTCATCGATGGCCTCCCCCGCCGCGGTCCGCCAGGAGCCGGATGATCTCCGTCGAACTTTTTTCCATGTCCAACAGGACCTCGTTGAGGCGCGACACGAGGAAATTGTGGGCGACGTAGGTCGGAACCGCCACCGCGATGCCCGCGCCGAGGCAGATCAGGCCCTGCCACATGCCGGCCGCGAATTCGGTGGGCTGCAGCGGCATCCCGCTCACCTGCATCTGCCAGAAAACCTTCACGAACCCGAGAACCGCTCCAAAAAGCCCCATCAGCGGGGCGATCTGCGCGATGGTGGCCAAGGCGCCCAGCTTCTCCTCCAGGCGCGGCACCTCGATCAGACCCGCTTCGTCCAGGGCCTCCCGCATCCCGTCCTTTCCTCCTTCGCGATGAAGGATCGCGACCTTCACCATCCGCGCCACCGGACCGGGCGTCGCGTCACAGATCGAAACGGCTTCAACGATGTTGTCCCGCTTGATCACGTTCCTCACCCCGTTGAGAAACTCCGTGGAGTTGATTTGCGCCCGATGATAGTGCAGCAGCCGCTCGATGAAAACGGCCACCCCGGCGGCTCCTGTCACCAGGATCATCCACAAAACCCAGCCGCCCTTGGCCATCAATACAGGCATCCGCCTGCATTAACCACCCCTCCGCCAACTTCCAACCAGAAAGCACGCGGCACCCCCTCCCGTTTTACATTGCCAGCCCTCGCTCCTGTCCGCACTAAATCACCACCTCGCGGCCCGCCCGCCCCCCGCCCCAACGACGCCACTCGTGAAACCGACCGATCTCCGCGGCATCCTCCGATACATCCCGCGCTTTCGGGAACGATGCTTCATCCTCAGCATCGATGCCTCCGTCGTCATGGATGAGAACTTCGCGAACATCCTCCTGGATGTCGCCGTCCTCCGTTCCCTCAACATCCGGATCGTCCTCGTTCACGGCGCCGGCGCCATGATCCGGCAGCTCGCCGTCGAATCCGCGACCACCGCGTCCAACCTCGACGGCTCCGGCATCACCGACGACGCCACCCTCAAGCTCGCCCTCACCGCCGCCAACCGCCTCACCCACGAAATCCTCGAAGGCCTGTCCACCAACGACCTCCGGGCCGCCTCCACCAACGCCATCATCGCCCATCCCGTCGGCATCCTCGGCGGCATCGACCACCTCTTCACCGGAAAGGTCGAACGCATCGACGTCGAAATGCTCCAAAGCCTCCTCGGCCAGGGCATTCTTCCCGTCGTCCCACCCCTCGGCTTCGACGGCGAGGGACGCACGTACCGGGTCAACTCCGATGCCGTCGCCGTCTCCCTCGGCGAAGCCCTCAAAGCCGCCAAAATCATCTACGTCACCAGCCACGACGGCCTGATCTGCGGAGGCCGCCTCATCCGCCAGATCTTCGCCAGCGAACTCGAGGATCTCCTCCTCCGACAGCGCCTCGACTTCCCGCCGGACCTCCTCCCCAAGGCCCAGTACGCCGCCCAGGCCTGCCGCGCCGGAGTCCCCAGGGTCCACGTCATCAACGGATGCCAGGATGAAGCCCTGCTCGCCGAAGTCTTCTCCAACGAGGGCATCGGCACCCTCGTCTACGCCAACGAATACGAACAGGTCCGGCGCGCCCTCAAAAAAGACGTCCGCCAACTCCTCCTCCTCACCCGCAAATCCGTCGACAGCGCCGAGATCGTCAAACGCACCCGCGCCGAAATCGAACGCCAGATCGGCGACTATTACCTCTACGAAATCGACCGCAATCCGGTCGCCTGCGTGGCCCTTCATATCTACCCGGAACATCGAAAGGCCGAACTCGCGTATCTCTACGTCAGTCCCGCCCACGAAAACCAGGGCATCGGACGAAAGCTCCTTCAATTCGTCGAAGTCAAAGCCCGCGAAGCCGGCGTCTCCCAGCTTCTCGCCCTGTCCACCCAGGCATTCAACTACTTCCAATCCAAGGGAGGCTTCACCGAAGGCACCCGCGACGACCTTCCCCCGGCGCGACGCGAACGCTACGACGCCAATGGCCGACGCTCCAAGGTGCTCGTCAAAGCGCTCGCCTGATCCCGCCCCGGCCCGCGCCCGTCACCGCGACGGATCCGGTGAACCGCCCTCCCCGCGTTCCCGAGGGCTCTCCCCCGTCCTGAAGTATCCCCGCGCCGCCCGCGCGGCCTCCGCCACGCCCACGTCCGGGTGCTCCGCCAGTTCCCCCAGCATCAGCGCCGCACCCGCATCGAGGATCCCACCCGGCGCCACCTCTCCCAGGCCGTCGGCGAGCCCCCTCAATCCGCCCGCGAGGTAACTCCGCCGCATGCAGCACTCCCGAGCCCAGAGTTCCCTCGCCACCACGACACCGCCCCGGCCCGCATCCAACACCGCCAACCGCCTGGCCGCCTCGCGAATCACCTCGTCCACCTCCCGGGTCTCTCCGACCAGGCGCGCCAGGAGTTCGAGAAAGAACTCCTGTTCCCGTCCACGAAGCGCCGGCGCGTCCGCCACGTTCACCTCCCCGTTCAGAGCCCGGCCCACCCAGGTGGAATTGGAATTGGTATTGGTATTGGAAACCGCCGGCGTGGGAACCGCAGCCACCACCCGCGATTTCGGTTCCTGAAGTCCCGCCGACGCGGATCCCGAACCACGCTTCGTCCCGTCGCGCGCGCAGCCGACGGCCAAGAATAATCCCAGCAGAAAGCCGAGGATCGCCGACCGAGCCAGAACCGAAGCCACCGCGATCACGGCCTGCCCGTGAGCCGGATCTCACGGACCAAATCCCCCGGGACGAGGATCGAACCGAGAAGCGGGGACTCCGCCCGCAGCGTGTTGGCGCCCAATTCCACCTGGCGCGCGCGCAGTTCGGAACCGTTGCGGAGCGCGATCAGATAAGCCCCCTCCTCCGCTTCCACGGGACCCGACTGCACCCAGGCCGCTTCGCTTCCCGCGGCGAAGGCCTTGAATCCGTACAACAGCGAACTCACCGTCACCGAATTGGTGGCGATCGAGCGGAGCGTCCCGTCGAGAAAATCGCCGTCCACCAGCAGGACACCGCGGCGATCCGCCTCCGCGCGCTCCCTCAGGTCCGGGGTCAGGGGCACGTACTCGATCCTCGCGAGGTTCAGGGCGGAGACGAGATTGCCCGACAGTTCCCCTCCCAGGCGGATCACCGATTCATCCGCCCGCTCCACGGGTCCGATCAGCACCGACCCGCCGCGAAGCACAACCCGCGGGTAGCCGCTTCCCGGCGCGTAGCCGATCCCGCGCGCGCCCACCACCGGGTCCCTGAAACGCGCCGTTCCCGACGCTTGCGGAATCCCCGTGGCGAGCACCATCCCGGCCCGGACGGATTGCCCCAGGTTCACGTTCCCACGCGCCATGTTCTGCCACTGCCGCCCGTCGGCGGAGACGTCCGCCACGACAGATCCCCCCAATCTCACCAACCGCAGCCAGACCGGCATCCCGAGATTGACGTTCGTCGTCCGCATCGTCATCCCGCTCGCGATCTGCCGGTATTGAAAACAAAGACCCGAGCCGCCACGGAATCCCACGAATGCGTAGGCGGAGGATTCGCCGAGATTGTCGCGAAGCGCGATTCCCGCCATCGCCTCATTGTGGTTCGCCTGGAACGATTCCAGGCGGGCGACCAACTGGCCCGACGCCTCCATGCGCTGTTGCGCGAAATAGAACGAATCGGCATTTCCGATGAGTCCAGCCCCACCCCCGGTCACCAGGATCCCATCCGCATCCTCCCGGAATGACCCTTCCTCGCCGCCACCCACCTGGACTCCAACCCATCCCGCCTTGGGCGGAAGGGCCCCCACCGCGCGGCCCGCGCCGGTGGCCGCCCCTCCCGCGGCACCCGGGCCAGGTCGATCATCCCCGGAGTTCGCTCCCTCTCCAGCGCCGGACTCCGCCGGATCCAGCTTCAGACTCGCCAGTTCGGCGAGCGAACACCGGATCGCTTCCCCGGTCGCGGGCGTCACCAGGAACCCCGACGGATTCCAGGTGACCCGGCCGCGCGCCTCCTGACCGGAGATCGTGCGCAGGACCCCATCGCGCTCACCCGCCTCCGCAGCCGCCGCCGCTCCCGGGGCCACCGCGCCCGGGAACGCGACCCAGAGACCGACCCACAGCAACGCAATCCGGCAAGCGGTCCTTCTCATCTTTGATAAATCGGGACGTAGTTCCATGGCATCGCCAACACGCTCGCGTAAACGGCCGTCGCGTAAATGGGGCCTAGCCCGTTCGACCCCATGTCGATCGAACCATCCCAGTGCGCGCGATCCCCCTCCCGCACCACCTGCCGGAGCAGCTGCGCGCGAATCCTCGGATACCAGGCCTTCCATCCGTCGCCACCCAGCATGTACTGGGCCGGCACGGCGTAGAATGTCCCGTACGTAAACCACTCCCGCTGACCGAAATTCTTGAGCAGATACTCCGACCCGCGCTTGACCAGGGGATCATCGTACAGGCCACAGACCTGCAGCGAATAAATGGCCGCCGCCGTCCGCGCATAACCCGGGGCCCGGTTCCCGGGCTGGTACGTGAACCCCCCCGACGCCGAGTCGTAGCAGCTCTTCACATAGCGAACCGCCTTGTCGATGGTGTCCTGGGGCACGTCGATCCCCGCGTTCTTCGCGGCGCGCAAACCGACGACCTGCAGCACCGTCACCGAAACGTCGGCATCCTGGGCGATCGGACGATACCGCCAGCCACCCTCCGAATTCTGCGACGTGATGATCAGTCGGATGGCCCGGTCCAGCTTCGGCTTGATATCGCCCGCCTGCGTCTGCCCGTACAACTCCGCCAACGCGATCGTCGCGATTCCGTGGTTGTACATGTACTGCCCCAGCGAACGATCGCCGAAAGTCCCGTCCGGCTTGGCCGAGTCGAGGAGGTATTGAAGCCCCGCCCGGGCCACCTTGCCCTCCTCACCCTCCCCGGGGAGATGGCCCGCCGCCAGGAAGGCCATCAGCGTGTAGCCCGTCATCGCCACCGGATGGCGCCGTTCAAAATCCGTCATTCCCCACGAACCATGCGGCAACTGCTTCGACGCCAGGAACCGGATCGCGCCCCGCAAAACCGCCTCCGTCGGGCCGTCCACGATGATGGGACCGGATTCGACGGGCTCGGGAACCGCCGCGGGCGCGGCCGCGGTCGCAGGCGCCGGCACCGCCTCCCCAGCCCCCGCGGCTCCAGCCGCGGCCAGAACCGCCGGATGCATCAGCCCGCTCCAAACGGCCGCGCAGGCTCCCAACAGGGCGCGCTTCCAGCGCCTTCCGTGCCTCCTCCAGCGGCTTCGAACGCCGTTCGCCACTTCGTCAATCCGTCGGTGGGTTTGGATCATGCTACTTCGGCGCCTCCCCCACCTGATCCGATAGGTTCTTCAGGTACTGCTCGATCATCGGGGCGTATTCCCGCGGATAGCGCTCGCCCTGCGACTGAAGAAGCGCGGCCCGCTCCCGGGCCGGAAGCCCGATGTACCGACCCGACCCCGACGCGGAACTTCGCGGACCGTCGGCGCCGCCCGAACCGAAGAAATTGCCGGCGTCGCCGGTTCCCTTCCCGGCACGCGAACCCGGACGGCGTCCCCGTCCCTTGCCTTCGCCCTGCCCCGCCGAGTTGCCCTCGCCCCCCTGCCCGTCGCCCTGACCCGGTTGCTGCCCCATGCCCGCCATGGCCAGATCAATCGCCGCCGCCGCCGCCGCCAGCGCGGCCTGGGCCTCTCCCGCCTCGCCCTCGGAACCCGCCTGGTCCCCCGCCTCCGCCGACGCCGCACCCTCTGCCAGGGCGCGGTCCGCGCGCTGCAACGGGTCCCGCACCATTCTCGGCATCCGCCCCAACCGGCCGGATGTCGCGGGCCGGATCTGTTTCGAGGCCTTCTTCAATCCCTTGGCCGCGTTGGACAATTCCTCCGCCGACATCGCCGAATTGACGTCCTGCTGCGCCTGCTTGATGAGTTCCGCCAGTTGCTCCAGCGAGGCCTCATCCGGGGGCCGGCCCAGCATTTCCTTGAGTTGGGCGAGGCGATCCTCCAGTTCCCGGCGCGCCCGCAACAGGTTCGCCAGCGCCTCGTCCTGGGGAGGCCTCGCCTCCGCCGGACGCGAAGCCCCGAGCTCGTTCCCGGCCAGGATCATCTGGGTCGCCCCATCCGCGAGGTACGTGGCGGCGGAAGCCACCGAGTCCGGAAGGTCGCTCTCCAACTGTCGTGTCGCCTCCGCGAGGGTCTCCTGGTCGCCGCCGACCTCCTTCGACGCCCGCCCATCGAGTTTGCGCGCCAACCGGGCGGTCTCGTCGATCAGCTCCTGCTGGGCCTCGATCAGCGCGATCAGGCGCTTCAGCAGTTCCTCCATCAGCGCGAGCTCCTTTTCCGCCGCCTCCAATTCCGCCAGCTTCCGATCGAGCTCATCGAGCGCCTTCGCCAGCGAATCGATCGCCGCCTGTTGCGCGCCAGGATCGTTCCGCGCCGTCCCCAGGGACTTTTGGGAACCGCGCATCGACCGCATGGCCTGGCTCAGAAACTCCGCCGCCTCGCTCGAATCCAATGCGGCGCGATCGCTCGCGTCCGCGGCCTTGTCTCCAAGGTCCCCCTGCCGCGGAGCCATCGGCCGAAGTTTCTCAGGGTCCGACTCCACCTGCGCCGCTTCCACCTTCAACTGCTTCTGCTGCTCCAGAAGCGCCGCGACATCCTCCCGCACCTGCTGGAGATTCGTCAGGGGATCGGCCGCGGCCAGACGCTGCTTCTCCAGACTTTCGATCCGCTGCTCGAGTAGACGCTTCGCCGTCGCCAACCGAGCCAGCGCGAGGTCCTGCTGGGTCGCAGCCGACAACCGCCGCGCCCGCACGTCACCCGCGTTCTCCAGGGCCCCGCGCGCCTCCTGCATCCGGCTGACCGACGCCCGGACCTGCTCGCCAGCCGCCACATCGAGCGACGACGTCATCGCCGCCGCCACGTCGGTGTCGTCCACCAGTTCCGCCTGTCGTCCCACAACGGGGGCAACCGAAGCCGGCCGGGTGTCGCCCTGACGCGTCAATTCCCGAACGCCGTCCTGACGCGCCACGAGAACCTCGATCTCGCGCACGGCGGCCTGCAAAGCCTCCACCTCGTCCGGTGGAATGACCAACTGTCGGGCCAGCTCCCGCAAAAGCCCCCGCGCCATTCGCTGCCGCCCCGTGGCGCTGAGAAGTTGCGCCGTGTTCAAATCCTTGATCACCCCGTCAAGCACCTGTCCGAGCCGCTTCACCTCGGGGTGGGCCATCGCCTCCGAGGCCCGGCCCGCCGCGTCGTTGTCGGAATCGCCTTCCCACGCCTGAAGGCGCTGCATCACGGCGACCACCTCATCGCGGAGGGACGCCTGCTCGCTCACCTGGAGCTGGAGGGAAATACGCTGATTCTCCGACAGCCACTCGCGCTTCCGGCCCGCCCCACTCAACGCGAGACTCAGCGTGTCGCGCATCGCCACATGCTGCCGCGTCGCCAGTTCCTCCAACCGCGCCGCAACCCCCGCCAGTTCCTGCTGACGTTGATACTCGAGAAGGATCTGCCGCAGCTTCACTCCCACCGTCTTCTGACCGCCGAAGGCCTCGAGCAACCGGCCGCGCTGCTCGCCGGACTCGGATAGCCCGCGAGCCTCCTGAAGCAGCGAAATCACGCGCGCCATGTCCTCTTCGCTCAGTTGGCCCAGCAGGCCCCGAATCGCTCCGAGCAGTTGCACCTCCTCGCCCGCGATCCCATTGCGCCCAAACTCCGCCAGGATCACGTCCAGTTGCTCACCCACACGGGCCGTCGTTCCCCTCAGCTGCTGTTGTCCCACCTCCGCCTGCGACAGCACGTCGCCAGGTCCGGCGCCGCCCCGGAAGGGCGACCCCACCGAAGCCGGGAATGACGCCGGGGACGAAGCCGCGCCCGCGCGGGGTCCCTTTCCTCCCAGAATCGTCGCGTGGAGGACCACGATGGCGATCAGGCCGGCCACCCCACGCACGCGCCGACTCCAAGCGGATTCAATAGTCTTCATTGAGGTTCCTTCCACCGTCATCGCGGCGGCACCTTCTCCAGAATGATCCGACCCAGCGAATCATTCAACCGCTCCTGCCCTTGCGCCACATCCCCGAGCCTACCGATCGCATCCCCCGCGCGAGTCAGAAGGTCCCATCTTTTCTCCGCCTCCGAAACCACCCGCGCCAGATACCGCTCGCTCCGCCCCACACCGGGTCCCCCAGCTTCCCGTCGGTCCATCGCTTCAACCCAGAATTCGAGGAACGCCCCCTCCTCCACCAACGGTCGGATGTCCGCGATCCTCCATTCGAATCGCCGGCGAACCTCCGACGACGGTGCCTCCCCCAACTCCAGTTCGATCGCCGTCGGATCCACAACGGTGTTCGTGGTCGCGGCGGGCTGATGCAGGACCCGCAATCGGGCAAGGCCGTAGTCGTCACTCGCCTCGAACGCGATCAGCACCGTTCCGCGAGGCGTCACGAGTTCCTCCCGGCGGGCCGGAAGAACCACCCGCACGACCGGAGGCTGGTCTTCGACCACGTTCACGGCGTACACGGCCGGGTCCCGCGAAGCGATGCCCTTCGTGTCCACCAGGCTCACCGAAAAGCCCGTCCAACGCGGATCCTCAACCTCCATGTCCGCCTGGAACCGACCGCCACCGCCGGCGCTCACCTTCGCCACCTTCTGGGTCTCGACACCCTCCAGGCGCACCACGGCGCTCGTGATCGGCTGGCTGACCCAGCCCTCCAGCCGGAGGCGCCCGCCTCGGAGCAGCGTCAATTCCCCGGGCACCACCTCGCGGGCCGGAAGCCCCGTGTACCGCGGGTATTCCAGGGTGAGACTCAGATTCGTCACGACGGGTCGTGGAAGCACCTGAACGTCGAACACCGCGCTCTCGGAGTCGTGGATGCGAACCCAGTACTGGAAGTCCGACGTCAGGTTCGCGAGCAGCCGCCGGTACTCGCCACGACCCGATTCGGCGGGTTCCATCGCCATTCTCTGAATCCTCCCCGACGCCTGCCGCACGAACAGCTGCCCCTCCTTCGGCATGACCCCTTGCACCCGGGCCGAAACGAGAAAATCATCCCCCCGGGCCAACTCCGCCCCACCGGTCACTTCCACAAGCTGTGTCTCCCTCGGGAGCGCGACATTCTCACCGAGGGCCCGCCGAACCAGGATTCGCGCCGTTTCACCACCCAACCCCAGCGCCAAGAGCAGGACCGCGACAAACGGCACCACGCGGCGAATCGCCCGCCACACACCGTCCGGCGGCACCAGGCGCCCGAGATCGAGACCCGTCGCCAGCCCCTCCGCCTCGAGAATCAAGCGTCTCACAAACGCTTCGCTTTGTGCACCTTCCGGACCCGCCGGGTTCGCGGGACCCTCCCGACCCTCCCCATCGCCTCGGGAGCGTCCCAATTGCACCGCGCTGACCAATCGGCTCCGAAGCCCGGGATCCCGCCGCTCCATCGCCAAAGCGAGGCGGTCCCCCGCCGGCACCTTGCGCCACGGAAGGTAGAGATGCCGATGGCCCGCCCAAAGGCCCACGCCCGCGTAAACGCATCCCATCGAAAGCCGCACCCAGCGGGGCCAGTCGAAAACCCAATCCCCCCAAAGTCCCAGTCCGATCACCCAAGCCATCCATCCGACAGTCCAGACGAACCCCTCCATCGCCACCCATCGAACCATCCGGCGGCGCACCCCGGCGCCCCACGCCCACAATCCCGCCAAACCCCGATTAGCCCGAACCTGGCTCCTTGAGATGGCCGTTTCCCTCGTGTGCATCATGATCTCGTTCGGCGGACCACGTCACAGTGACACCGCCGCCAACCGCAAAACAACCCCGGATGCCTCCGAACCCGCCCGTTCGACGCCGAAGCGCCGGGATTTGCGAGATCCGGCCAGTCCCGGAACCCGCGCCAACCTTCGCGACGCGCCCACCCACCCACCCACCCAACACTTGGGGGGCGAATCTCCCGCAGCCGCAACCGAATGAACCTGGGAACTTTCGGATGGCGAACTCAATTACTCCCAAAAACCAATTGACACTCCGCCGCCAACCCCCTATTTCAGACGGTCCAAACTGGACCGCAGCGCTCAGGACAACGCAGCCCGCGCCGGATATGTTGGAACGGGCTGATTGTCTTTATTGTCGTCTGAGGGTCCAGATTGGGTGGAACGCCCATGTAGCTCAGTTGGTAGAGCACGTCCTTGGTAAGGACGAGGTCATCGGTTCAAACCCGATCATGGGCTCCACCAAGAATGACGGAGCAACGCTCGC
>JBFWOK010000067.1:0-32489 GCA_050250555.1 Limisphaerales bacterium | reverse complement strand
CCCCAGGTGGGTCCGGATCCCGAAGCCGCCGGCCTCGAGGACCAGGGACTGGGTTGGAAGAGCACGTTCAGCACGGGGACGGGCGCCGACACCATCACCAGCGGGTTGGAGGTCAGGTGGACTTCGACTCCGACGAAGTGGAGCAACGGTTTCTTCGAGAACCTGTTCGGGTACGATTGGGAACTGACGAAGAGCCCGGCGGGCGCCAACCAGTGGAGGCCGAAGAACGGTGCCGGCGCCGGCACGGTGCCCGCCGCCCACGATCCGTCGAAACGGATCGCGCCGTCGATGCTGACGACGGATCTCGCCCTGCGTTACGACCCCGCCTACGAGAAGATCTCCCGCCGATTCCTGGAGAATCCGGCGTTGTTCGCCGACGCCTTCGCGCGGGCCTGGTTCAAGCTGACGCATCGCGATATGGGCCCGCGCGCGCGGTACCTGGGACCGGAGGTTCCGGCCGAGGAACTCCTTTGGCAGGACCCCGTTCCGGCGGTCAACCACCCGCTGGTGAACGCGAAGGACGTGGCCTCGCTGAAGACACGGATCCTGGCGTCCGGCCTCACCGTCTCCCAACTCGTGACCACGGCGTGGGCTTCCGCGTCCACGTTCCGCGGCTCCGACAAGCGCGGTGGCGCGAACGGCGGCCGCATCCGGTTGGCGCCGCAAAAGGATTGGGAGGTCAATCAGCCCGCCCAACTGGCGCATGTGCTGAAAACGCTCGAAGGCGTGCAAAGCGCCTTCAACAGCGCCCAGACCGGCGGCAAGCGGATTTCGATGGCCGACCTGATCGTTCTCGGCGGCTGTGCCGGTGTCGAACAGGCGGCAAAGAACGCCGGGGTAGCCGTGACGGTTCCCTTCACGCCGGGCCGCACCGACGCCTCCCAGGAACAGACCGACGTCGAGTCCTTCGCCGTGCTCGAACCCATCGCCGACGGCTTCCGGAACTACCTCAAGGGCCGGTTCTCGGTGCCGTCGGAGTCGCTGCTGATCGACAAGGCGCAGTTGCTCACCCTGACCGCCCCCGAATTGACCGTGCTCGTGGGGGGCATGCGCGTGTTGAAAACCCATTCCGGAACCGCGCAGCACGGCGTGTTCACGCAACGTCCGGAAGCCCTGACCAACGACTTCTTCGTGAACCTCCTGGACATGGGCACCGAATGGAAACCCACGTCGCAGGAGGCGGCCGTCTTCGAGGGTCGCGACGCCGGGACCGGCGCGCTCAAATGGACCGGGACCCGGGTTGATCTGATCTTTGGATCCAACTCGCAGCTCCGCGCCCTCGCCGAGGTCTACGGAAGCGCCGATGCCCAGAAGAAGTTCATCGATGATTTTGTCGCCGCCTGGGACAAGGTGATGAACCTCGACCGCTTCGACCTCGCCTAGGGACCACTCCGGCGAGCGAAGTTTCGAATCTCGATCACATCCACGGGCTTCATGGGAGCCCGTGGATTCCTTCTTTTTGTGGGCGGGGGTGCACCCACGACCTGTATTTCATGGGCGACCGATCGTTGCGATAGACCGGTCGCGCCTGCTCTCCCGGCGCCCTTGAACGTTTTGTGACGGTTGGGTGTCGTTGTCTCGACAATTGTCGGCAACAAATCACGCTGCCGACACGTTCTAGCCCCACCATGCCCATCCCGTCATCGCGGCGATTCCCGTTGGATCCTCCCGCCAGCATCGCCCTGTCGAAGCAGCTGCCGATCCTGCTGATCCTCTTCACGCGGGTCCTTTGCCATGCAGTCCTGCCCGAGCCGGAGTCCCTGACGGGCGGAGTTCTCGGTGATCCTCCAGCGGGCGGGTCCTTTTCGTATTCCGGCGGCACCTTTCGGATCCAGGCCCAGGGGGCGGGGATTGGCGACCGTGGCGACCATGGCTACTTCGCCCATGCGCCGGTTGGTACGGACCCTTTCGACGTCCGAGTCCGGGTGCGGGAGTTGACGGCGACGGCCCTTTCCGCCCGGGCGGGGCTGATGGTTCGCGGGGCGACCAACGCCGCCGTGGGGATGGCGGCGATCGTCGTCACGCCCGGAATGAACGGAATTCAGTTCATGACCCGGAGCGGCGGCGAGTCGGTCGCCCTCGTGGTCGGGAACTACCCCGGCAATCTCCCTCACGCGTGGCTTCGCCTCCAGCGAACGAATGATGCCATCCGCGGCCTGGCGAGCCTAGACGGCCGCCGCTGGTCCGAGATCGGCCGGATCAGCCTCACGCTCACCAACGCGCTGCTCGGCGTGGCGGCCTCCAGCGCGCGGACCGGCGTCGAGACGACCGCGACCTTCAGCGACTGGGGTGAAGCGACCGGTGATTCCGAGGATCCGATGCCCCCGCCGATGGAGCCCGCCGGTCCATCGAGCCGTCGAACGGCCCTCGTGATCACCGAGATCAACTACAACCCACCGGGCGGCGTCGGGGTGGGGGAGCGGCCGCGGCAGTTCGTCGAAGTGTTCAACAGCGACTTCACCGACAAGGAACTGGGAGGGCACCGGGTCGAGGCCGACGCGATGCGGTACGCGTTTCCGACCGGATTCGTCCTGCGCGCCGGTGCCATGGTGGTGATCGCGAAGGACCCGGCGGAACTTCGTGCGGCGCATCCGTCTCTCGGCGCGGAGTCGGTCCTGGGGCCGTGGGAAGGGGACCTTGATCGCAATGAGGACACCGTGCGCCTGTGGAGTCCTTTCGGCGCGCTGGTCCTCGAAATCCCCTACAAGGACCACGCGCCCTGGCCCCTGGCGGCGGACGGCATGGGACACACTCTGGTGCTCGCTCGCCCCAGTTGGGGAGAAGCGGATCCCCGGGCCTGGGCCCCCAGTCAGCAGGTGCTGGGATCTCCCGGGCGTGCCGATGCCGTGGATGGAGATGTGCGGTCGGGATTGCGGATCACGGAGGTGCTGGCTCGGGCCGCCGACGGGATCGAGCCGTTCATCGAGGTCTTCAATGCCGGCGTGGATTCCGTTCCTCTTACCGGGATCGTGGTGACGGGTTCACTCATTTCCGCTCAACCCGGGCTCCCGCTTCCGGCCGGGACCCTTGCCTCGGGAGCGCGAATCCGGGTGGAGATTCCGCCTGAAACCTCGGGGTTGCCTTCGCCGATGTTCCTGCGGGACTCCGCCGGCGGTCGCGTGTGGGATGCCGTCGCGTTCCGTGGTTCGGATTTGGGCGTCCCGCTTGGGCGGATTCACCTCGACGTCCCCGAATTGCGGTGGTTGACGGCCCCGACACCAGGTCTTCCCAACGCCGCGGCGCGCGCGCCGCGAATCGTGATCAGCGAGGTCATGTACAAGCCGATCAGCGGACGGGACGACGATCAGTATCTGGAACTGTGGAACCCGGGGGCGGAACCGGTGCCTCTCGCGGGTTGGCGGCTGGCGGGTGGCGTCACGTTCGACTTTCCGGCGGGCCGGAGCCTGGCGCCGGGCGAGCGTGCCGTCGTGGCGCGCAATTCGGCCCGGCTGCAACTCACCCACACCCGTCTCTCTTCGGCCCGGATCCTCGGCGAATTCAGCGGGCGGCTGGCCGGGAACGGCGAGCGGCTGACACTCCTGGACGCGACCGGCGCGGTGGAGTTCGGCTTCACCTTCCGCCCCGGAGGCGAGTGGCCATCGCTTCCCGACGGTGGAGGCAGCAGCCTGGAACTGCTGCATCCAGAACTCGATCCGGACCTCGGTTCGAGTTGGGCGGCGAGCGACGAGTCGGGGCGCGCTCCCTGGAGGACCTACGAAGTGTCTGGGCTGCTCGAGGGGGGTGTTGGGTCTGTCAACGACGTTCGCGTGCTCCTTTTGGGAGCGGGCGAAACGCTGGTCGACGATGTCGAAGTCTTCGCGGAGAACGGAACCAATCTTCTCGCGAATCCCGACTTCGAAGGGGGAATGGGCGGCTGGTTTGTCGGCGGAACTCACGAAAAGTCGGAACTCGCGATCGGTGGCGGGTTCGGTGGCTCCGCGCAGGCGCTGCTGTTGCGGGCCTCGGGCCGGGGAGACAACGGCATCAACTCGGTGCGCGCTCCGTTGCGAACGGGATTGCGCTCCGGCACCAACACGACGTTGCGCCTCAGGGCGCGGTGGCTTGCCGGCGCGCGGGACCTGCTGCTTCGCGTGAAGGGCAACTACCTCGAACTCCCGGTCCGCCTCGAAGTGCCCGAGGATCTCGGCACGCCCGGACTTTCCAATTCCCGTTCGCTCCCCGGCGCGCGGCCCGCGCTCACCGACCTCTCCCATTTTCCGGTCCTCCCGGCCGACGGTCAGCCTGTCCGGGTCACCGTCCGGATCGTGGGCCATCCAGGCGCTGACCTCCCGATGCTCCGTTATCGGATCGATCCTTCCACGAGCGTCGCGGAGCCACTGCCGATGACGGACGCGGGGACCGACGGTGACCTGGTGCCGGGCGATGGAATTTATACGGCCGTGCTTCCAGGGCGGTCGGCGCGTTCCATGGCGGCGTTCCACGTGACCCTCGGGCCGGACGGCTCCGCATTTCGGCTCCCTCGGGTGACGCCCGATCGGGAGGCGCTGGTGCGATGGGGCGAGTTCCAGCCGGCGGGCAACCTGGGCACGTACCGCCTCTGGATCACACGGGCCACCGAGTCCCGCTGGAACAGCCGTCCCAAACTGCACAACGGCGATCTGGACGCCACCTTCGTCGTGGGCTCGACCCGGGCGATGTACGGGGTCGGGAGCCTTTACAGCGGAAGTCCCTTCGTGAGCCCGGGCTACAACGGGCCAGCGGGATCCGAGCTTTGCGGCTACGTGCTGCATTTCCAGGAGGACGACGCCTTCCTGGGCGAGCGGGATTTCGTCATGGACTGGCCCATCCGCGACACCAGCCGCCAACTGGAGCAGCGGGCGTACGAGTTCGCGGCCGAGATCGGCCTGCCCTACCTTCACCGCCGCTTCGTTCACATGTTTGTGAACAGTTCCAAACGAAGCGCGATCTACGAGGACACCCAGCAGCCTGGAGGGGCGTATCTCAGGAATTGGTCGCCGGACGACAACGACGGAAACCTCCACAAGATCGAGGATTGGTTCGAGTTCACCACCGCGGGGGAGCGCGAGTTCAACGAGGACGCCCGGCTCGAGGACTTTCGGCGATCGGACGGATCACGGAACACGGCGCGATACCGCTGGGGTTTCCGACCGCGAAGCGTCGAGGAATCCGCCCACGACTTCGACGCGCTGTTCCGGCTCGTCGATGCCGCGGTGCCGCCGACCCAATTGCTCGAATTCCAACGCGATCTCGAGCGTGAGATCGACATGGACGAATGGGCGGGTGTGTTCGCCGTGGAACACGCGGTCGGCAACTGGGACAGCTTCGGCTACAGCCGTGGCAAGAACATGTACGCGTACAAGCCGCGGCGTGGTCCCTGGCGCCTCCACATGTGGGACATCGATTTCGTGATGAGCGCTGGAGGTGACGCGCCTGGCAACTGGCCCTTCGCGACCATCGACTCCACCATCGCGAAGCTCTACCAGCATGGCCCGTTCCAGCGCGCTTACTGGCGGGCGGTCAAGAAGCTCGTGAACGGCCCAATGGTCGCCACACGGTTCAATGCCCGAACCGAGGCGGTGCGCCTCGGCTTGGTCGAAAACGGCGTGAGCGCTTCCCAAGTGACTTCGGCTCGCAATTATGTGCGCGATCAGCGCGCGAGCCTTCTCTCGCAACTCGCCGGGGTGGATCGCCCGTTCACCGTGGAGTCGAGCCTCGTCAATGGCTCCACGTCGGATCCCGTCCTCGGCCTTCAAGGGCAGGGCGCCCTCGAGATGACAGGTCTCCTGGTGAACGACGAGATCGTGCCGGTCGTCTGGTTCACTCCGGATCGCTGGTTCGCCACCGTCCCCCTCCAGGGTGGCAGGAACCAGATCCGGTACGCCCCTGTGGACGCCACCGGCAAGCCCCTGGGCGCCGTGCGGACCCTCGCCGCCACGCTTTCCCAGCCGCCGCTTCCCGAGGGCGAGCGCGTCGTGTTCCATGAGATCCACGCTTCCCCGAAAGAACCAGGCGCCGCCTTCGTCGAACTGTTCAATCCTTCCTCGAACCAGTCCTTCGACCTTTCCGGGCTCCAATTGACCGGGGCCGGCGCCTACGAATTCCCGCCGAACACGTTTCTTTCGCCGCAGGAACTGCTGGTTCTCGGAACGTCCATTCCGGGGTTCCAGGCCGAGTTCGGCCGACTGCAGATCCCACGCGCGATTCTGCCATGGACCCCGAGTCCGCTCGGCGAAACCCTCGCTCTCGTCCGGCCCGCCCGTGGCACCAATCCCGCCGAAACCGTGACCGCCGTCACCTACCGAAACGACGGGCCCTGGCCCGCGGTCACCCGGGGACGTTCCCTCCAGCTTCGCAATCCAACGCGAGGCGAGGACGATCGTGTCGGAGCCTGGGGCGTCTACTCGCCGCCCACCAACTCGAGCGCGTGGAAGGAATTCTCGGTCGCCGCCCCCGCGGGCGGAACCAACCTTCTGCTCTACGTGTCGTCCTTCCCACCCTCCCTCGCACCGCGCGATCTCGCGGGCCGATGGGTCGGGAATCTCTCGGCGTTCCAGTTCGACTTCGCGACCACGTTTTCCAGGAACAGCGAGGGAACGATCTCCGGCCAGTTCTTTCCCGTGGAAACCGCCCCGGACCCGGAACTCGTCGGCTCGGAACTGGCCGATGTCGACGTCGCCGCCGACGGCGCGATTCGTTTCGTCTGGACGGAGATCGCGGGGCAGTTCCGCGGACGCATCGATGCCACCGGAATGCGGGCGACCGGGACGTTCACCTTCGAAAACGGTTCCTCGCCGTTCGTCATGACCCGCCAGCTTCCAGCCGGCACGGTCCTCGTCGACGACCTGCGAATCACCCGGGAGGGCGACACCTCCAACCTGCTTCCCGACGGAGATTTTCAATCCGAACTCGGTCCCGAATGGCGGTTCGAGGGCCGACACCAGCAATCCGGACGCGTGGCCTCGCCCGATCCCGCCAACCCCGGCGGTCAGGACCAGGCGCTGCGCGTCGTGGGAACCGTCGGTGGCCACGGAGCGGTGACCAATGCCGTGAGCCGTTCGATCGCGGGCGTTGAGGTCGGAGTCGTGTACCGGCTCACAGGTCGCTACCAGGCGGTCGAGGCGCAGGGGCTTTTCATCGGGTTTGAGGACGGTCCCCGGTTCGCCGCCGACCTGCGGCCGCGAACGGGCGTTGGAAGTGACGCGACACCAGGCCGCCCGAACTCGAATGCGGAACCCCTCGCGCTCATCCCGCTCGTGTGGTTGAACGAGGTGCAACCCGAGAACCCGGAAGGTCTTCGAGACGCATCCGGCAAGGAGGAACCGTGGATCGAGATTCATAACTCCGGCATCCTGCCGGCTTCGCTGGATGGCTATTTTCTGACCGACGATCCGTCCGCGCCGTTCCGATGGGCGTTTCCGCCAGGCAGCAGCGTACCTTCGGGCGGATTCCTGATCGTCTGGCTTGATGGACAACCCGGCGAGGGCACCCCCAACGCTCCCCACGCGGGATTTCGCCCAGCGGCACGGGACGGGGTGATCATCCTCAGTCGCCTTCAGGACGGAGGAGCGCAGACTGTGGATTTTCTCCGCTACGCCGGCGTTGAGGCGGGGAGGACTTTTGGGCACCTACCCGAAACCTGGGTTCATTCCGACGACGTCCTTCATCGGCCCACTCCCGGGGCGGCGAATGGCTCGTCGCCGGAGCCCGAGCGCATCTGGATCAACGAATGGATGGCCGCCAACGGAGGGTCGGTGCGCGACCCGGCGGACCTGGATTCCGACGACTGGTTCGAGCTCCACAACCCGGGTTCCACGTCGGTGGACCTGGAGGGCTGGTTTCTTTCGGACACCGCCGACAACCCGACCAAGTTCCGCGTCCCTGCGGGATACCGGGTTCCCCCGGGCGGCTTCCTCGTGGTCTGGGCCGATGAGGAGTCGGGACAGAATCGGCCGGAACTGCCCGATCTCCACGTGAACTTCCGGCTCGCCACAGCGGGCGAGGAGATCCTGCTGCTCCGGCCCGACGGCACGGTGATGGACCGTGTCGTCTTTCGGGTGCAGACCACCGACGTGAGCCAGGGACGCCGTCCAGACGGCGCACCCGGGACGGAATTCGTGTTCTTCGCGGAGCCGACGCCCGGCGGGACCAACCTCCCGTTGCCGTCGGGCAGTCCGGTGATCGTCAGCGTCGAACGTCTCGAAGGCGGCTCCTTGAGGGTCCGGTTCCAGTCGGACGCCGGTGCCCAATACCGGCTCCGCGCCAAGAACGACCTGAATCAGGCGACGTGGACGCCGTCGGTGTCGACGATCACGGCCGACTCATTGACGACGGAATTGGTCTGGCCCGCCGACGGAGCACCCCAGCGTTTTGTCCAGGTCGAGCGAATCCAGTAGCCGCGGCCAACAGGTGGCGGTTTGACAGGGGCCCACCCCTTTCTTCACGCTCGCGGCCATCGACACGACCCAGGGCCCACACAGCGCGCCGCATCGGACCCCATCATGGGACAACAAGCAGACCTCGCCATTCCCATCCTCCCGAGCCGATCCCTGAAGGACACGGTCGAGTTCTACCGTCGCTTGGGGTTCGAGGGCGGAATCCACAGCTTCGGGGACTACGCGATTCTGAAGAGGGGTGACATCGAACTCCACTTCTTCACCCACAAGGAGATCCGCCCGTCCGAGTCCTCGTCCATGTGTTATCTCCGGGTCGCCGACGTCGAGAGTCTCCACCGGGATTTCAGTTCGGCTCGGTTGCCCAAGAAAGGCATCCCGCGCCAGGACGTGCTCGAGGACAAACCCTGGGGACTGCGCGAGTTCGCCGTCGTCGATCCCGACGGCAATCTGCTGCGCATCGGGCAGGTCTTGCGGGGGTAGGCTGCGGCAAAATTGGTTCCTCGACTTTCGGTGGGTAACTCCATTGGGGGTCCGAGACTGAGGGCACCTGGGAGGGGACCTCACCCCCGGCGAATCTCTGCGAGCCCTCCGGGCTCCCCGGCCACGCCACCGTTGCGATGACCTCGGCCTTGCCATTCCACCGAAAACGTCGAGGAACCGCAGAATTCGGCGGCTCCGGAATTGGGTTGGAGTGGGGCCGTGGCTCTTGAGTGAGAGCGTGTCTTCAACCACGGAAAACTCGGAACACACTGGATGGGGCGAAGCGGCCGTTCCGACCCGATCGGCGGCGGGGTGGGGCCGGGTCCCTGGCTTCCGGGTGCGGCGAGCTTCAGAGCGAGCGTCGTCGGCGCGATCGGGTCGCGGGGCTTTCCGTGAGCGGATTGGTCCACTTCAATCCTTGAAACCGTGCGAAGTCGGCGTCCGCCGTGTGGAGAACGGCGTCGTTTTCCATGGTCAGGGCGGCCACTTCGAGCTCATCGGCCAGTTTGTTGAAGCCGGCGGGATCAAGGCCCGCTCGGAGATGGAGGGCGCGCGCCTTGAGGACGAAGGGGCGGGCCCGAGTGGGTGCCGGCTTTTGGCTCAGCCCGGCGCGGATGGCGGCATTGAGCGTCTGTTTGAATCCGGCTCGCGTCCGGTGCATGGCGTCGCGCAACAGGCGCTCCACGTCCTTGTCCAGTGTCACGGTTGTACGCATCAAAGCATCGTCAAAACATGTGAAGATGCTGTCAAGGTGTGGATAGCCGTGGTTCCACGTGGGCTGGTCTGTTGAAGAAGGGGTGGAACCACGAAGGCACGAAGGCACGAAGGACGCGAAGCCCGAGCGGGGAGAGGACATTCGGAACAGACGAATCGTTCGTGATCTTCGTGGTGGAAACTCCGCGGTTCATGGACCCAACGCGCGAGTCTCGAATCGGTGGCACTATCCTAGCACCCCTTCGATCGGGCGCGCCCCGCCCGCCACGCCGGTCAGTCGTTCCCGCCGGGCGTTCACCTCGAAGCTCAAAGCCTCATGATCCAGACCCAGGGCCGCCAGGATCGTCGCGTGCAGGTCACGGAAGGGAATGGGCTGATCGGCGGCGGCCAGCCCGATCTCATCCGTGGAACCAATGCGCTGTCCGGCTTTCACTCCGCCTCCCGCCATCCAGACGGTGAATCCGGCGGCGTTGTGCTGGCGCCCCTGGTCTCCCTGCATCATGGGGGTCCGCCCAAACTCGCTGGCCCAGAGCACCAAAGTCGACTCCAGCAATCCCCGCTGTTTCAGATCCGCCAGCAGGGCGGCGATCGGTTCGTCGGTCCAGCGCGCGCGCGGCGTATGGTTTTCCTTCAGCTTCGCGTGGGCGTCCCAGCCGTCCTTGTCCGGCATGTCGTACACTTGGACGAAGCGAACGCCCCGCTCGACCAACCGGCGGGCAAGCAGGCATTTTCTGCCGAATTGGCGCGTCCGAGCATCCCGGTGTTCGAAGCCGAACGCTCGTCGCAGTCCTTCGGGTTCGCGATCCAGATCCCCGACCTCAAGCGCCGCCGATTGCATTCGGTAAGCCAGTTCGTAACTGGCGATCCGGGCCTCGAGGGTGGTGTGGCCCGGGCGTTCCTCGCGGTGGGCGAGATTGAGGTCGCGGATGAAGTCCAAGGAACGCCGCTGGCCACCCGCGAATTCGCTGGGCGGCAACAGGTCCAACACCGGGGTTCCCAGGTCCCGCAACCGGGTGGGCTGAAACGCCGCGGGCAGGAATCCGTTCGAGTAATTCGCGGCTCCGCCCAGCGGCCCGGCGTCGAACAGCATCACGTACGCGGGCAGGTCCTGGTTCTCCGTCCCCAGACCGTAGGTCACCCAGGAACCCAGGCTGGCCTTCCCCGGCCGGATGTCGCCGGTATGCATTTGGTAGCTGGCCGGTCCATGGTTGTTCGAGTCCGCCTGCAGGGAATGCACGAAACAAAGGTCGTCCACGTGCTCCGCCACCTTCGGATACAGTTCACTGACCCACATCCCGGACCGGCCGTGCTGGCGCCAGCCGTAAGGGCTCGCCATCAACTCGTCCTTGCAGCCGTGAAAGACGTTCGCGTGCCGCGTGCCCTCCACGACCTTGCGGATCGCTTCCGGAACAGGTTTGCCGTCGAGCTTCTGGAGCGTCGGTTTGTGGTCGAAGGTGTCGACCTGCGACGGCCCACCCACCATGAACAGGAAGATGACCGATCTTGCCCGCGGCACGATGGGCGGCGTCCGCGGGGCGAACGGATTCAACGGATCGATCCGAAGCATCCCGCCATCCTCGGCCGCGCTGGCCCGCGCCGGTCCCAGCGCGGATAAAGCCAAGGCTCCGAACCCAGCTCCCACGCGTTCGAGGAAAGCGCGGCGACTGCCGCCCGAAGGAACCACGAACATGACGTCGAAACTGCCCGGTTTCACCCGGCTGGCGAGCCGGAAGTTCGTGATCGTGATCTTGGAAGTTCGACGGTTTTCCCCTCCAATCCCGGGGTGTGACACCCCGAGCCCGGACATTCCTCCTAGCGATGGCGGCCGCCGGCGGCCTTGCATCGGCGGGACCCGCGCCGACCGGTTCGGCGGACGACCCGAGCTTCCTGGAACGGGTTCAACCCTTGCTCCAGTCCCGATGCGTCAGTTGCCATGGCCCGGAAAAGCAGAAAGGGGCGCTGCGCCTGGATTCCCGCGAGGCGACTCTTGCGGGGGGCGACCTCGGTCCCGCCGTCATTCCTGGCAAGCCGGAGGAATCCCTGCTCTTTCAGGCGGTGCTCCACGCCCGCGCGGACCTGGAGATGCCCCCCAAGGACAAGCTCAGCGCGCCTGAGATCGACCTCCTTGGACGGTGGATCCGCGCCGGCGCGCCGTGGCCGGCGCCCGACGCGGTGGCCGCCCCAGCCAGCCGCGTGGAATCCTCGCCGCCGCGTCTCGGCGATGCCTGGTCGGATCCCGGGAACCCGATCCGCCGGATCTTCCACGGCGAACGGCTCGACCTGTGGTCGTTGAAGCCCCTTGCCCGGGTCAGTCCGCCGCCGTTCACCGGCGCGTCTGGTGCGTCGCCGAAAGGGCGGCGCAATCCCGTCGACCTGTTCCTCGAGGCGCGATTTCCGAGGGCGGAAGACCCTCCGACGCCCGAAGCGGACCGCCGAACCCTCGCCCGCCGACTCCACTTCGATCTGATCGGGCTTCCTCCGGCCCCGGACGTGATCGACCGGTTTCTGGCCGACACGCGCCCCGACGCCTACGAACGGCTCGTCGACGCGCTGCTGGCATCGCCGCGCTACGGCGAACACCAGGCGCGCCTCTGGCTGGACGTGATTCGGTACAGCGACAGCAACGGGTTCGACTGGGACGAATTCCGGCCGCAGGCGTGGCGGTTTCGCGATTATGTCGTGCGCGCCTTCAACGCCGACAAACCCTACGACCAGTTCATCACGGAACAATTGGCGGGGGACGAGCTGCTTGCCGGACCGCCTCGGACCGCGGACGAGCAGGATCGATTGGTGGCGACGGGATATTTGCGTCTGGGTCCGCAGGACAACTCCGCCCCCCTCTTCAACGAGCAATCCCGCGCCCGTTCCGAATGGCTCGCCGATCTGACCGAGACCACCGGGAGCGCCTTCCTGGGGATCACCCTGAGCTGTTGCCGCTGTCACGACCACAAGTTCGATCCGTTCTCCCAGGCGGATCACTTCAGGATCCGCGCGTTCTTCGAGCCGGTGACCCGCGGGGATGATCTCGCCCTCGACCTGGCCGATGAACAGGAGGCCATTCACGCGCAGCATCGCGACGTGCAGGGCCGGATCGAGCCGCTGGCCGCGGAGCGCGCCCGGCTGCTTCGGGTGGTCAAGGAACGCATCCGCTCGCGGCGCGTCGCCGCTCTGCCCGAGTCCGAACGCCAACTCCTCGCGACTAAAGGCGATCCGCGGCCCAAGGACGTTGAGGACCGAGCGACCGCGCTCGAGAAAAGGGTCGCCGTGTCCGACGAAGACGCGGTCAAGTCCGCGCCCGAACCGGAGAAGGAAGCCCTTGAATCCCTCCGTCGACGGATCGACGCGCTTGAGAAATCGAAGCGCCCCTTCAGCCGCGGACTTCTGGCCACCGACACGCGGGAGCCGACGCCCCCCACCCGGATCCATTTTCAGGGTGACCCAAAGGCGGAACGCGAGATCGTCGCGCCGGGGTTCCTGTCCATCCTGGATCCGAATCCCGCGTTGATCCGACCGCCGGCGAGCACCAACACGACGGGTCGCCGTCTCACCCTGGCCGCCTGGATCGCTTCGCCCGACAACCCGCTGACCGTCCGCGTCCATGTGAATCGCGCCTGGCAGGCCTTTTTCGGGCGGGGCCTGGTGGCGACCGCGAATGACTTGGGTTTGGCGGGGGCGCCGCCGACCCATCCCGAACTGCTCGACTGGCTGGCGGGGGAATTCCTGCGCGGAGGATGGTCCACCAAGCGCCTGCACCGGCTTCTGGTCACGAGCGCCGCGTACCGGCGCGCCTCCAGCCCGGCGGCGTCGCCGGACAACACCTGGTTCACCCGGCAGAACCTCCGGCGGCTTTCGGCCGAGCAACTGCGCGATGCCCTGCTGGCGGTGGCCGGCATCCTGCGTCACCAGGACGGAGGCCCGCCGTCCTGGCCCGAGTTGCCCGCCGATGTGTTGCGCGCGAACCCGGCGTTCCTGGATGACAACGCGGAGAAGACCAAGGGCTGGTATCCCTCCCCGCCGGACCAGCGATCCGTGCGCAGCGTGTTCCTGGTCCAGAAACGGACGGTGAAGGTTCCGTTTCTGGAGACCTTCGATCTCCCCGAGAACTCGACCTCGTGCCCGCGTCGGACCGAATCGATTGTGGCGCCGCAGGCGCTCTCGCTTCTGAACGGCCCCGAGGCGGTCGAGGCGGCGCGTGCGTTCGCGGCTCGGGTGGTCCGTGAAGCCGAACCCCGTCCTGGAGCCCAGGTGAGGCAGGCGTTCCGGATCGCCCTGCAAAGACCGCCGACGCCCGCGGAACACGCGCGCGCCGAGGCCTACCTCGCGGAGTCCTCGCTGGCGGAACTTTGCCGGGCGCTGCTCAACTTGAACGAGTTCGCCTTCATCGACTGAGGCGAGGAAATGGCTTTGGATCCGTTTCGCTTCAAGACAAAGGGACAGGTATTCAATGTCGCTTCCAGGGGACAGGTACTTTGTTCGCGGGTCGCGCAAGAGCAAGAGGGTCGCATCGTCCCATCGTCTGTCTGGTTTTCCACTTTCCCAGAAATCTGGGTTTATGCCAACTTGCGTGCCGTGAAGACGACGCTGGAGATTCCGGACGACCTGTTTCGAGCCGCCAAGGCGAAGGCGGCGATGGATGGCATGAAGCTCAAGGACCTGGTGGCCGAAGGACTTCGGATGGTCGTTCACGGACCCGCGGCGCGGCGGGCGAGGCGGCGAGTGAGCCTGCCCCTGGTACATTCCGCACGGCCGGGCAGTCTGGAACTTTCCGGCGAGACCATCGCGGCCGCAGAAGCTCGAATCGACGCCGGGAATGACCGCTGATCTCCCGGACACCAACGTTTGGGTCGCGTTGGCGACAAACCGGCACCGCCACCATCAAGTCGCGGTCGAGTGGTTCGAATCCCTCGCCGACAACGCCTCGGCCCGGTTTTGTCGCATGACGCAGAACTCGTTCCTACGTTTGATGACCGTCGTCGAGTTCCAGCAGGAGGACACCCTGAGCAATGCCGATGCGATCGCCGTCTTTGGCCGTCTGCGAGGCGATCCGCGGGTGGGTTGGTCCGACGAACCCCCTGGCGTCGAAGATCACTGGTTCAAGTTGGCCGGCCTTGCCACTCCTTCCCCGAAGCGTTGGATGGATGCCTACTTGGCCGCCTTCGCACTCGCCGGCGACCTGCGTCTGGTCACCTTCGACAGCGGTTTTCGTCAGCATCGGCAGAGAGGTCTGGAGACTCTCGTTCTCGGAACTGCATCGAAGGCGTGATTCCCGGGACAAGCGCACACAGGGGAACCGAGAGGGGCGATCGGAGGGAGACGCTTCCACGGGACGGGTTCTTTGCGACGGTGCTTCCGGATTTCGGACACGCGTTGGGACCATGAACCCTGAGGGGCATCACACGGAGACACGGAGGCACGGAAGGGGAAGGAATTGGTCCGCTGATCTACGTGTCTCCGTGTCTCCGTGCCTCCGTGAGAGGATTCTGTTTCATGGTGTCAAAGTGAGTTCGCGCTCCGGACGGGCGACGGCATGCCGACAAAACTGCTTGCCGCGTTTTTTGTCGGACCCGTAAAAGGACCCGGCTGATCGGCGGCGATCCGGGGCTCCCATAGCTCAAATGGTTAGGGCAGCGGTTTCCTAATTCGAATAGGGCGATTTCGACCCATTCTCCCTCAACGGTTCCCACGCGGAATCAAAGGGACAAATCATTGGACAAAAGAAGCTTGGGCATGCGGTCTCAAAAGGCTCACCGGAACCGAAGGGGACCCAATTTCTGAATCCGGGTGACAAGTTTTCGGTCGCGGCGATGGGGATGGCAACGCCGGTTCACCCGGAACGCTGATCGAATCTCTGGGGAAGCCTTCGTTTCGATAGTGACCACGGGTCATTCGGCCCAGGATGACCCGTGCCTTGATTGCACCAGATCGTGCCTGGCTGGCCAACACGACACCGGGAGCTTCCGCGTTCGCCATTTTTCTGCCCCGGGTGGTCGCCAGCGGATCCAAGCCCAAATCGTCGCCCAACACCCTCAGCCTCTGCGCTTTTTAAGATCAGGGGATGGGTTCTACTAGAATTCCGCTCTAGAAACTAAGTACTTGCTTTCGCGTAATCGATATGGTTCCTAGGGCCCGCTCTCCCGTGGACCCTAGGTACCAACTCGAGGCTCTCGAGCCCCGCCTTCTGCTCTCCGCGGAAGGCGGCCCCCAGGCATCAGCTGACACGGTCGCCGAGGGGACGAGATTGTCGATTGAAGCGTCGGAATCTATCGGTGATCCGGTCATGGAGATTGGCGGTTCTCCTGGGAAGCTGGCAGGGGGCGCGACCGGCGGGGGATTCGACATGGGGGCGGACTCGCCCGGTTGGGTGGATTCGCTTTCCGGCGATGTGACCGGGGATTTGGAAAGCTTGCAGGCAAACGTCCCCTCCCCGGAGGACCTAACTGGCCGGGCGGGATCTGCGGGCGCCGAATCCACGAATTTCCGGAGCGAGGGAGAAGCGGTTGTTTCGGGAATGGAGTCCGATGCGACGCAGCAGGAATCGGAACTCGTCGTCGTACGATCGTCGGAAATCCCGTCGTCGCATTCCGTAGAACTCAACGCTGCTCTCGCCACGGATTTCGTCCTTTCCGACCCGCCCCTGTCGTGGGCGGAGCAGTCGGTGCTGACAAACCGGTCTGCGAATGCACCCCCTACCGCCGAGAATTCTGATTCTGGAATTTGGGTTGGTGCAAATACGGACGATGTTGAACTTGGTGGCGCGGTTGAATTCTCGTTGCTTGGGAACGGCCGTCGTCATCTCGGTCTGGCGTCTCCGGCCGGAGGTTCGGTTGTCGTGGTCGAACCCCCACGATCTGTCGCGGTCCGGGAATCGGAGGAAGCGACTTTCCAAGTGGTTGCGCAATCGCCTGATGGGGTCGCGTATCAGTGGCAGCGCAACGGAGTTGATGTGGAGGGTGCGACCCAAGCCACGTTGAGAATAGTGGACGTGGAGGAGTCGGACTCCGGCGTGTACCGCGTTCTACTGACGCGTGGTGCCGTCACGCTGGAGAGCGATCCGGCGGAATTGGTGGTCCTCACCCAACACCCGATGCCCCTTCGCCTGGGGCAGGTGGTGACCTCGAACGATCCCTTCGCGGGAGCCGGTCGGATCGAATGGACGGGCGAGAAGGACGAGTACGAGTTCGAGGTCTCGGGGACGCGGACGCTGTTCTTCGAGGATTCGAATTCATCCTCGATCGGGCTCCGCTTCGACGTTTTTGACGGAGACGGCCGTTGGATCCTCGGAGAGGTCCTCGACGGAAAATGGGACTCCGGTGACCGGGTGTTCGAAGAAGGCATGTACACGCTGCTGGTCCGGGAAAACCAGCCGGTCACCTCGGCTAGGAATTACAGCATTCGAGTTGGGGCCGTGCCCGAGCCCCAGGTGTTCGACTTGAGCCTGGGTGGACAGGTTTCCGAGGACCGACCCGGGCCGGGGGCGGGGCAGATCGAGTCCCCGAGGGGACAGGATGTCTACCGCATTACCGCGGATGCGCCTGGAGCGGTCTTCGTTGGGCGTGAATCCACCTCTGGGACCTTTGAATGGCGATGGGAGCGGGAGAACGGAGAACTGCTGTCCCGAGGCGACCTCGGATCGAGCCCCGGGTTGCTCGAGATGGACGTGGCCGGCGATTACTACCTGAGCATCACCGGGTCCAAGACAAGCGTGGGCAAGTACCAGCTCCGAGTGCTCACGGCAGAGGAAGTTCAGGTTTTCACTCTGTCCGAAAATGGTGTGCTGACACCCGGCTCGCTGGGTGCCGGGTCCGGTCGTCTGGAGTCGGTCCAGGCGGTGGACTTTTATGAGTTCGCCGGGACCGCCGGTGACCTTCGGTTCCTGGATTGGTCCGGGCCTGGGGGGTACTCGTGGAGGCTCCGCGATCCCGGAGGCGCGATCCTCAGCACGGGAACTCTCCAGACGTACACGGATCCGGGATGGCAGTCGCTCCCAGCGACCGGGATCTACCGACTCGAAATCTATTTGGGGGTTGGCTCGTCGGTTGGGGATTACGGATTCACCCTCACGCCTCCTGCTCGGTCGGCTTTTGAGGTCGAGTTGGACGCCTCGGTCCGAAACGGGCTGCCCGGATTGGGCGCGGGGCAAATCGAGGTCGTCGGAGGCGAAGACGTGTATCGGTTCCAGGTCGGGGAGTCCGATAAGCTTCGTCTCATCTGGACGGCGGGTTCCATCAGCGCGTTTGAATGGCGGTTTGAGGACCCGGCCGGTTCCGCGCTGACCCCGTTCCAACGCGGATCCTTCGTGGAACACGACTTCGGTGCCGCGGGCGAGTATGCCCTCCGAGTCCGGGGCAGCCCGGGCGGCTATACCGGCTCGTATGGCCTCGAATTGGTGCGGATTCGCGAGTCCGAGACCTTTGAGGTGATGCTTGGCGACACGGTCATTCCGGACGCGCCGGAAGCCGGGGCCGGCAAACTGGGGGCCTATGGAGACACCGACGAGTATCAATTCTCAGTATCCGATCGTCAGACTGTCTCGATTCAATGGACTCAGGGCTCCGTTTCCGGGTTTGGATGGGAACTCAGGGACGGCACGGGTGGAATCATGGCTTCTCTCGCGACGACCGAGCCGGGCCGGTATCTGCTCGACCCCGGCGCCTACCGCCTTCGCGTGCATCGAATCGGAACCGCAGCGGAATATGGGTTCCAGTTGAGTGGTGATTCCCAGTCCTTCGATGCAACCCTCGGCAAGGTCGTGGCACCCGGACTCCCGGGCCCTGGTGCGGGGGTGATTGAGACGGCGGGCGCCGAGGACGTGTACCGGGTGGCTCTCACTGCCGGGCAGGTCGTCTACGGTCAATGGCTGGAAGGCTCGGGATTGGCTTGGCGGGTCGAGGATGCATCTGGCGAGGTTCTAGCCACGAGCGTCGCACCGAATGTGATCGGCACATTCAACAGTTCGGACCTCGGGAGTTTCCGTGCCCCCGTGGACGGGACCTATGTTTTCAGGGTAGTGGGCGTGGGAGGAAACACGGGCGCGTACCGGTTCCGCATCCGAGTCGCGAACGCCCAGGAGTTCGACTTGGCGCTGGGGACCGTGGTGTCGGACCAGTCACCCGGGGCCGGGGCCGGAAGAATCGAAGCGATCGGTGATTGGGACCGGTATGCGCTTTCTCTCACGGAAGGACAAATCCTGTTCTTCGACTGGAATACCGGGCTCGCCGCGCAGTGGGAGCTCCTGGGAACCGATGGCAACTCCATCTGGCGTGGTTCCGCCTCGGACCTCGGTCCGTGGATCGTTCCGTCGACGGGTTCGTTCACGCTCCAAATCTTCGCGTCAGGGCGATCCACTGGGGTGTACGGATTCCGGGTGGTCGATGTCAGCACGGATTCGATCTTCAGCTTGGAGATGGGTGGAACGGTCGACGAGGGGGTGTCCGGGCCAGGGACCGGCCGGATCGAGGTTGCCGGCAGCACGGACGTCTACGAGATCGGAGCATCGATTGGGGAGCAGGTGTTCTTTGACTGGGCGCGGGGAACGAACTTCCGGTGGCAATTGGAATCGCCAACCGGCGAGGTCCTTTGGAAGGAGGATTCCGCCGACCCCGGGGTGTTCACCTTTCGGATGGACGGGACCTACCGACTTCGGGTTTCGGGAGTCGGCGGCGTCGTGGGTCGCTACGGCTTCCGCCTGATAAGCCTTCCCGCCTTGGACACATTTGATGTTGCGATCGGAGAGACCATTGAGGAGGGGCTGCCAGGTCGTGGTGCCGGGCGGATTGAGTACCCCGGATCCGAAGATGCCTATCGTTTTGAGGCGGCGGCAGGGCAAACCGTATTCCTGGACTGGAAGAGTGGGAGCACCCTGAAATGGCAAGTCGAAAACGAGGATGGCGTCGTGCTGTCTGCCGCCAACGCCGAGTCGGATCTGGGTCGGCTGGATATTCCCGTGACGGGAACCTACACGGTGAAGGTTCGGGGGGCCTCGGGTGGAACCGGCGCGTATTCGTTCCGAATCTGGGGGGTGGCTGCGCCGGGCCATTACACCATCTCGGTGGGGCAGACGGTGGCATTTGGCAGCCCCGGACCCGGAGCGGGACGCATCGAAGGTCCTCTGCAGAGTGATCGCTACACTTTCGCGGGAGAGGAAGGCCAACGCATCTTCGTCGATTGGATGTCGGGGAGTGGCTTGCAATGGAAACTGCGAGCACCGTCCGGCGAAGTTCTTTTCGATCGCTCGATCCCTTCCGATACCGGCATGTACAGCCTTCCCGCAACGGGCGAATACAGGGTGGAAGTCTCCAGCACTTCCTCCAGTGCCGGGGCGTACAGCTTCACCCTTTGGGAAGTGCCCGAGCCCACCGAGTACTCGGTCCAGGTCGGGGATACGGTCTTGGATGAGTCCCATGGGCCTGGGTCCGGGCGCACCCAGGTGCCGGGAGAGGAGGATGTCTACGTTTTGGAACTCGCGTCGAGCACGGTCTTTTACCTGGATAGTCTGGTGGGTTCAGGACAGACATGGAGGCTCTTCGACGCATCCAGTAAACAGCTCCGTTCCACGAGTTCCCAGTCGGATCTGGGCGAGTTCGCTCTGGCCAGTGGGCGTTACACGATTCGCGTCCAGAGCGCGTCGGACCAAAAGGGGCCGTACTCGTTCAAGATCTGGTCCGTTCCCACGACATTCCATGACGTGACCGTCGGGAGTACGGTCAGCGAAGACTTCCCGGATCTTGGAGCCGGCGCATTCGACATCCCGGGAGAAAAGGACGTGTACCGGTTTGAAGCCACCACGGGCGAGCGGTTGCGATTCGAAACTTTGTCGGGACAGGGCTACTGGCAGTTGGAGGACGACGAGGAGGTACTGATCGAACAAGAGTACTTTTCCGCGGACTATTGGTGGGGCAGCACGGTGCTGGGACCTTGGGTCGTGCCCCGGACTGGCGTCTACTACCTTCGAGTGACTCCCTCGTCGTCGACTTTTCCCGTAGTCTACTCATTCAATCTCGTTCGGGAATCAGCGGCGGGCGATCCCGTGGTGCCGCCGCCCAAAAACGTTGCCGGGAATCCAAACCTTCCGTCGGATCCAGTGGTTCAGCACGGCGATGCGCCCGACGATCCCGGACCAGGATCCGTCAACGGAGCTCCCATCGAAGCATTCCTGATCGGGATTGGGGATACGGTACGGCCTGACGAGCCGGCCGTGGGTGCGGGCAGGCTGGATGCCGCGAATCCGGCCGACGTGTTCTGGATCACCGTCGAGGCCGGAGACTACTTGTACTTCGACTGGATTCTCGGCCCCAGGGTTCAGTGGAGCTTGGAGTCCTCGGCGGGCGAAGTTCTTCGCAGTGAGCCCATGGGACCAGGCCCATGGGATACTCCCTGGCCTCACTACTTCCAGGAATCCGGTCTATACACCGTCCGGATCGAAGGGGTTCCACCCGCCGATGGCGAGATCACCTATAGTTTCCAGGTGGGCCGGGTCGCGGACACCCAGTATTTCGAGCTGCCGATCGGTCAGGTCGTCTCACTGGACAATCCTGGGGCCGGGAGCGGCCGGCTGGAGACACCCTACGCCTACGAGTACTTTGATTTTGAGGTGACCGCGGCACAGGACCTGGAGTTCATTTGGCTATCCGGTCAGGACCTCTTCTGGCAGCTCTACGATTCGAATGGCAACACCGTTACCTCCTCCACCGGTCCCGCCTACGCGTGGAGCGAGAGTCTCGGCGTGCTCCATCTCAATGAAGGCAGTTACAACCTTCTAGTCTATCGGTTAAGTTCCGCTGCGTCGGAGTTCTATTCGTTTCAAGTCCGTGAATCGGGCGGGGAGGAGGGTATTTCCCTGGGTTCGGTGGTTTCGGGCACGTTGTCGCAGGACTTCGCTTTCTCAGCGGCCAAGAACCAGCGCGTCTTTGTGGATTGGCTTGAGGGGAGCGCTTTCGGCGTTTCGCTCGTGGATTCGGATGGGGTCGAATTGGTCCCGGATTCAGGTCCGACGCATGGACTCTCCGAGGACCTCGGTGTCTTCCTGATTCCCTCGGATGGCACCTACAAGGTTGAGGTCACTCGAGGCGAAGGTGCCTCCGGTTCGTTCAGTTTCCGCCTCCTCGATGCGGGTGTGGGCCCGTTCACAATCGCCGTCGGGCAGATGGTGAATGAGGATCAGCCTCTCGCAGGCGCAGGCCGAATCGAACGGACTGGGGATTCCGACCGCTATGGGTTCAGTGGAAAGGATGGCCAATACGTCAACCTCGACTGGATCACGGGCGAGGGTTTCGCCTGGCAATTGGAGGACCCGACGGGTGCCGTACTGATTTCGAACTCGAACAAGACTTTGGGAAGCGGCGACCTCGGGGTGTACCGATTGCAATTGGAGGGCGTCTACGTAATACGGGTACAACGCGTAGGCGAGGGCGTGGGGTCGTACTCGTTTAAGGTCGAGGCGGCGGTGGGCAATGAGTTTCGCATCGAACTCGGGGAGGAAGTGAAGGAAGGCAATCCGTGGCTTGGGGCAGGTCGCATCCAGACGGTGGGGGAGGTGGACCGATACCTCATCGATCTCGAGGTCGGCCAGGGATTGTTCCTCCAATCCACCGCCGGCTCGAACCTGAGGTGGCAGTTGGAGGACGCTACCGGACACGTTCTCCTCGCTCCCCAGACCTTTTACGGGGCGGGTTACCAACTCGGGCCCTATTGGGCCACGGAGGCGGGAACCTACGTGGTGCGGGTCCAGGGGCTGTCCGCGGGAACGTACGGCTTCCGGACGGTTGAAACGAAGTTGGAAACCTTCGACATCTCAGTCGGAACCGTGGTGAGCGCGGGGAAGCCCGAGGCGAACGCGGGGCGGATCGAGGGTCAATACAGCGAGGAAGTCTATCGGTTCGACGGCGTGGCCGGTCAGCGCGTGTACCTGGAATGGGTCAACGGCTCCGGATTCCAGTGGCGATTGGAGCGGCCGGACGGCGGCGCAGTCTCCACGGGTTGGAGCGGCTCCTCCAGTATTGGAAAAACAACTTTGGAGGACGAGGGACGCTATTCCATCCGAGTCCGCCGAACGACGGATTCCGTCGGAACTTTCAGCTTCCGCCTCATTGGTGTAGTCGGCGAAACCTTCGAGATTGCTCTCGGAGACACGGTGAGCCCCGGATTCCCTGGCGCGGGTGCGGGAGTAATTTCCGACCGGGGTGGTGAAGACTTGTACGAGTTCTCGGCGACAGCCGGGCAACGGGTCCTGATTCAGTGGCTCTCCGGATCGGGTTTCCCCTACACTCTCCAAACCTCACAGGGGGGAGCCATCAACTCAGAAGGGTCGTTCAGTTCGGGCAACGGCACGTCCAGATTTTTTTCGATCCCCGCAACTGGCGAGTACCGAATCGTGGTCGAAACCACGCCGGGGAACTACAGCTTCAAACTCGTCGACGTTTCCCCCCAGGTATTCAACCTTTCAGTGGGCGATTTAGTTGGACTGGGTATTCCTGGGCCCGGGGCCGGGGAAATCGATCAACCCGCGGGAATCGATCTCTATCGGATTACGGTGCCCACGGCGCAGGTTCTTTACTTCGATAACTTGGGCGGATCGACATCGTTCGGATGGAGCCTTGTCAACATTTTCAACGAGACTCTTTATAGCGGGACGCTTTCTTCAAGTGCCGCATCGGATCCCGGCCGGCTTGTGCTCGATGCGGGCGGGTCGTATACGCTTCGCATCGCGAGTCAATACAGCACGGGAAGATACAGCTTCCAGATGTTGAGCGTTCCGGGGGCGGATCGATTCATTCTGGCGCCGGGCGATACTGTATCCGATGGAAGCCCCGGTGTGGGAGCCGGTCGAATTGAAGCCCTGGGCGCGGAGGATTTCTATGACCTGAAGGCAACCGAGCGGCAGCGGGTCTACTTCGATTACCTTGGCGGTCCAGGGGTATCCTGGGAAGTTCGTAGCGAGTTCGGGGAGGTGCTGCAGCAGAGGACCCTCGGCACCAGCAGTTCCTCGGACCCTGGTCCCCTACTGCTTCCCGCCGCGGGGACGTACACCATCCGAGTGGCCGGGTCCGGGACGACCATGGGGCCGTACAGCTTCCGCGTTGTCCCGGTGGAATCAACATCCGTGTATGACATCGCGATTGGAGCGTCAGTTTCCGATGGCGAGCCGGGCGCAGGAGCAGGTCGCATCGAGGTTGGAGGTGGGGAGGATCTGTATCGAATCAAGATCGATGCCCCGAAACGAGTTTGGCTCGACTGGCTCAGCGGAGGTTCGGGCCTGCAGTGGAGCCTCATCAACGCATTCGGGGAATTCTGGAACTTCTCGAATGCATTCACGAATTCCGAATCGTATCGATCCGGCGGCTCCGATATCGGTGAGGTTCTTCTTCCTGAGGCGGGCGAATACTTGATTCGTGTTCAGTCAGCGAGCACGGGGACCGGGGCCTACGGATTCAGGGTTGTCGCGGTTCCCCCGCCCGGCGAGTTCGAACTCGGTCTTGATGAGGTGGTGAGTGAGGGGACCCACGGAGAAGGTTCCGGAAAGATCCAGGAGCCTGGGGACCAGGACCTGTATCGGATTCAGATGGTTGCCGGGGATGCGGTGTACCTGGATTGGCTTTCCGGCAGCGGGTTCGCTTGGAACCTGTTGAATCCCCGCGGGGAATCGATGGCTATCGGGAACTCCGGCGACATGGGGATCTTCCGGGTGGCGACCAGCGGTGATTACACGGTTCGGGTGCGTCGCTCGGACGCCGCCGAGGCACCGTACAGTTTCAGAATCTGGAAGGTTCCGACGCCTGACGTCTTTGAGATTCGCACCGGGCAGACGGTGAGTGAGGGTGTGCCCTCCGCGGGTGCGGGGACCATCGAGAGTCCGGGACGCGAGGACGTCTACCATTTCGAAGCGACGGCGGGCCAACACGTGTTCTTCGAACGGCTGACCAACGTTGCCCTCTATTGGAGGCTCGAATCCTGGCGAGGCACGGTTCTGTGGTCCTCGTACATGGGATCGTCTTCCGGGAGGTCCGTTCCACATACCTTCACCGCCGATGGTGACTATACATTACGAGTATATGGGAGCGGGGAGCAGACCGGAACCTACAGCTTCCGGATTCTGGACCCCGCGGTGCAGACCTTCACGATCGCGATCGGGGACACGGTTTCGGAGGGCTCCCCTGAAGTGGGGGCCGGGTCGTTGGGATCTGTCGCGGAAACCGACCTGTACCAGTTCGATGCGATGTCGGGAGCCAGGGTCTATTTCGATGTGGTTTCGGCCGGGTCCAATGTGATCTGGCAATTCTTTGATCCCGTCGGTGCGCAGGTCTTCTCGGAATACCTATCCAGCGGCGATCGCGGGGTGATCGCAATGAATCAAACCGGGCGGTACTCGATTCGCGTTTCGTCTCCGAACGGGACCCTGAGTACTTATAGTTTCAAGCTGTGGGATGTCCCGGCAGCGAAGACCTACGACATCGTGATCGGGGCGACGGTATCCGACGGCGTCCCGGTCGAGGGTGCCGGTCGCATTGAGACACCCGGTACCGAAGACTGGTATCAGTTCTCCGTTCGAGCCGGGGACAAGGTCTACTTCGATCGGCTCGCCAACTCCTCCGGACTGAGCTGGTCCCTCTACGACGCGAACAATGTGAGGCGTTTTGACACGAATCTGGACTCCGGATACGCCGATCCTGGTGACATTGTGTTCGGCGCCACCGGAACAGCCAAAGTGCGCGTCTATGGGCGGGGGGGAGCGACCGGGACCTATTCGTTCAAACTCGCCGGTGCCACCGACCAGTTCTTCGATCTGCCGGTTGGAACCGAGGTCAGTGATGGCGTGCCGGCGGCAGGGGCGGGGCGGCTGGAGGCGGTCGGTATGCGGGATATCTATCGAATTCCCGTGACGGCGGGACAGCGGTTGTACTTCGACAACCTGCAGAACGCTTCCGGAATCGTGTGGACCTTGGTGGATGCCGGAGGTCAGCAGCGATTCAGTTCGGGACTGGACAGCGCGTCCTCCGATCCGGGAGTGGTCACGATGGGTGGGGCTGGGACGGCGCTGCTCACCGTGTCGGGTGCGTCCGGCGCGTTCGGTGCCTATAGGATCAAGGTCTGGGCGGCGCCGGTGCAGGACTTCTCGGTGAACGTGGGGCAGGAAATCTCTGTGGGGGTTCCGGCTTCCGGAGCTGGCGAGATCGAATCTCCAGGGACCGTGGATCGATTCACGATCCCAGTGACTGCAGGTCAGAGGGTTTATTTCGACAAGCTCGAGCCGGTCGCGGGATTAAGTTGGGAATTGGTGGATGCCCAGAATTCGAAGCGGTTCACTCTCAATTTGGATGCCGCCGATCCAGACCCAGGGCTGATCACCTTCAATTCGGGAGGGAACGCCACATTGACCGTGTACGGTCGGGGGGATCGGACGGGAACGTACCGGTTCAAGCTGTGGCCGGAGACGATTCAGAACTTCAGCATCGAGGTGGGGGACGAAGTTTCCGATGGCGATCCAGACGAGGGTGCCGGCCGCGTCGAGGTCCCTGGATCGCAGGATGTGTATGCGTTTCCGATCGCGGCTGGTCAGACGGTGTTTTTCGACAGGTTGAGTGACACCCCGGGCCTGACGTGGGCGCTGAAGGATCCGGACGGCGCCCAGCGCTTCATCGGTAACCTGGATGCGGGAACCACCGATCCGGTCCGGGTCACGTTCGGAACCACTGGCATCGCGCAACTGACCGTGTCCAGTCGAAGCGATGCCACCGGCCCCTACCGCTTCAAGCTCTGGGATGTCGTGGACGAAGCCTTCGCGATTGCGATTGGCGACACGGTTTCGACGGGATCCCCGGGAGCAGGGGCGGGCTTGTTGGGTGTCCCCGGGGCCTGGGATGTTTACTCGATTCCGGTTCAGGCAGGACAAACCGTGTACTTCGACCGAGTTAGCGATGCGCCTGGCCTGTCGTGGAGGTTGGTGGATGCGGCTGGTGACGAGCGGTTCAACGCGTCCATGGACGCCGGCGTGGCGGACCCTGGGAACATCACATTTGCCACGGCGGGAACGGCCACCCTCCGAGTCTATGGGCGAGGGGATGCTACCGGCGGTTATGCGTTCAAGATTTGGAGTGCTCTTCCGAACCTGCTTCTTCAGCCGGCGAGTCAGACAGCTCCCCTGGGTGGACTCGCGATCTTCCGGGTCCTGGCCGAGAGCCCTGGCACGCCCACCTACCAGTGGTTCCGGGGGACGCAAGTGCTGACGAACCAGACGGGAAGCGTGCTCACATTGACCAACCTGCAAGCCGAGGACGCGGGGACCTACACCGTTCGCGTCGAGAACCAGGCTGGGTTTGTCGTGAGTTCCGAAGCGATTCTGGTGGTGAAGGAAGATGCCGAGTGTGTACCGGTTCCAGAAGGCTTGGCTGCCCTTTGGTCGGGCGACCCCCGCGCTTTGGAGTTGGTCCACGGTGTGGCTGGGGAGTTCCTCAATGGTGCCACCTTGACGGGAGGCTTGGTGGGCGATGCCTTCCACTTCGACGGGTTGGACGACGCCGTTCGCGCGCCATCGAGTCTTCTCGGGACGACGTTCTCGAAGATATCGATGCTGGCTTGGATTCGACCGTCGAGCCACGGCAGCGGAGTGGATGGATACGGTCGGGTGGTCCTGGCGAAGACCGACACGGACGGTTTCGCCCTGCGAGTGAAGGATGGTTCACTGCAGGCTGACCTTCGACTGACCGGTGGCAACGTGTCGACGACGTTCTCGTCGACCGTCTTGGTGTTGAACGAGTGGTCCCTAGTGGCGGTGACCTATGACGGAGCGCGGGTCACTGGGTACGTGAATGGAGTGCCGGTTGGAAGTGTGGCGGCGAGTGGCGGTGTTCGGAACACCGCCAATTCGGCGACTGCGGTGATGCTTGGCCACGAGCCTACCGGGGGAGAGGTGTCCGCCCCGGGGTACGCCTGGCACGGAGCGATCGATGACGCGGCCGTCGTGGGCCGAGCCCTGACCGGCGAGGAGCTTCGGGTTCTTTTCAATTCCAGGGGGATGGGATTCTGCACGCTGGCTCCGACTCTGGTCCTGAGTCGAACCAGTCTCGATTACGATCAGGGTTCTCCGGCGGTGATCCTGGATCCTCTGGCCGTTGTCGCCGACACCGACACCTCAGATTTGGACGGGGGAGTGCTCACGGTTCGGGTGCTCACGGGCGGGGCGGCGGGGGATCGTGTGGAATTGGTAGCCGGCGGGGAGGGGGAGGATGCCGTTGTCCTGTCCGACGGCGAGGTCCGTGTCGGAGGCCGTTGGGTGGGAACCTGGAGCGACGGGCAGGGCGTTGGCGCGGAGCTTTCGGTCGACTTGCGTGCCGGATCCGACGCGTTGGACGTGCAGCGAATCCTGCGCCGGGTCGGGTACCTCTTTGATGGGCCGGTCGTGGCTCCAAGCGAACGCGTACTGGAGGTCGTCGTCGATGACGGCCAGGGCGGGGTCTCAGTTCCTGGCACGCTCAAGGTGCGTGTGTTGCCGACGAATCATGCGCCGGTTGTGACCGTATTTGGCCCGACCGAGTACACTCTCGCGGAGTTGACACCCCTGACCGTGCTATTCGAGGGGAGCGATATCGACCCGGGTCAGACCGTCTCGTTCAGCCTTGATGCGGGGCAACCGCAAGGTGCGTCGATCGGGGCGAGCACGGGTGTCCTGAACTGGCAGCCCAACGAAGCCCAGGGACCGGGGGTGTATACCATCACGGTGCGGGGAACCGACTCGGCGCCCAACCCGGCATCCGCGGCGATCACGCTGACGGTAACCGTCGTCGAGACCAATCAGAATCCTGCGATCAGCCTGCCGTCGCCGATTTTGACCCGCGATTCCCTGGTGGAGTTCACCGTGTCAGCCACAGATGCGGACCTTCCGACCCAGTCATTGTCTTTCTCGTTGGGTACCGGCGCGCCCCCCGGAACGTCCATCGATCCGACCACGGGCAAGGTGACTTGGACGATCGGATCCGAGATCGCCGATGGCGAGTACTCGATCCCGATACGCGTCAGTGACGATGGAACACCCGCCGGCAGCGCGACCGGTTCTGTGATCGTGCGGTTGGATCGGCGCGGCCCGCGCGTGGTTGCCGTGAGCCCCTTGGGTGCGGTCTCGCAGCCGGTGAATTCGATCGACGTGACTTTCGACTCGGCCATTGCGACCTCGAGTGTTCCAGCCAGTGCGCTGGCGGTGACAGGAGGGACAGCCCGAATACCCGCGACGTCGGTGACGCGGTTGAGTGATCGCGTTTTTCGCTTTGGCTTCAGCGCGCCCCTGGGTGCGGGGACCTATGTTGTGACCATCAATCCCGCACCCCGGGATTTGGCTGGGAACTCGATGGATCAGGACGGTGATGGCCGGGGCGGAGAATTGGTGGACGACGTCTACTCGGCGGGGCTGGAGATCCTCCTCCCTGATCTGGTGGCGGGCAATGTTGCGACCGAAGGTCCGGTGACCGCAGGCGAGCCATTTTTAGTCCAATGGAAACTACGTAATATCGGAACCGGCTCGGTGGAAGGGGAGTGGAAAGAGCGCATCATTCTGCTGCCGTCAGGAGAGATGGAGCAGGAAGTCCTCCTCGGTGAAGTCACCTATAGTGGCGCATTGCCTGCTGGTGGCACGGTTCCGCGGACCGCCCTCGTGATCTTACCTGGCATTCCGGTTTCCGATGTCAGCGTCTTCGTGGTGACTGACAGTGGCGGAGTGATCGTGGAGGCCCGCGACGACAATAATCATTCCGAAGCATCGGAGCCTGTCGATGTGCGGATCCCGAATCTGGTGGTTGAAGCTTTGATGGCTCCGACCGAGGCCCTATTTGGTCAGGGGATTGATGTCATGTGGTGGGTCAGCAACCAAGGGACGGCGGAGGCGGGGGCGGGTTGGGTCGACCGCGTTTATCTTCGGAAGGTGGGTGATGCGGGAAGTGGAATCCTGCTGTGGGAGCAAAGCCGCCCGCTTGGCTCGGGCAAACTCTCCCCGGGAACTCTGTATACTCAGCCAGAACCATTAGTCCTTAACCTGCCTGTGGGATCCGGATTCGAGCCGGGTGCCTACGAGATCATCATTCTCGCCGATGCAACCGACGAGCAGGTGGAGTCGGTCAGCACCGACAATCGGAAAGTGTCGGCTCCCTTCGAGATCGCGTATCCGCCATTGCCGGACCTCGTCGCGGTCTCGGTGACCGGGCAACCCGTCCTGGGATCTTACGGCCAGCCTGGAGAGGCGTTCGCCGTCGAATGGACCGTTCGGAATGCCGGCGATCAGATGGCCAGTGGCCCTTGGGTGGATCGAATCCACCTTGTCGCCGCCAATGGCGAAGGTCCCGAGATTCCGTTGACCACCGTGGCGCGGTCGGAGCCGTTGGAGGCGGCAGCGACCTATACGGTGTCGCGGGAGGTAATCCTGCCCGAGATACCCGACGGCGAATACAAACTCGTCCTTCGGTCCGACGCCGGAGATGCTGTTTTTGAAGGGGTCAATGCGGGTTCGAATCAGGCGATGGCGGCCTCGGTCATCACGGTTCGACATGCTAATCTCTCTCCGCGATGGGTGGATGCACCGGTTTCGGGAACGTCCTTCGACACGATCCAGGTTACTTGGAAGATTGAGCGAGGCGCCGACGTGCCCGTACAGCGGCCCTGGACGGACCGGATCTACCTCTCCAGCAATCTGACGCTTTCAGGCGACGACATCCTCCTGGCAACCCATGCTTGGACGGAAGGCTTGACGGAACTGCTCGCAACTCCCGAGCAATCGGTCGAGGTCCAACTCCCCGTTTCAGCTCAAGGCAACCTCTACCTGCTCCTGGTGACCGATGCCGAAGACGTGATTCGGGAAGTCACGGCGACAGGGGAGAAGGACAACGTGCTCGCGCGGTCGATCACGGTCTCCTTGCGACCCTACGCCAATCTGTCGGTCGATCAGGTTCAGGACCACTCCGTTGACCAGCGGATTATCGGGGACCCGGGCACGCTGAAGGTTTCCTGGCGTGTAACGAATCTGGGAACCGGCCCCGGAGTTGAAACGGAGTGGGACGACGTTGTGGCGCTCAAGAGCGAACGCAATCCCGCGGCCGCCTTGCGGGTCGTGGGACGTTTCCCTCACTCGGGATCGCTTTTGGACGGGCAAAGCTACGAACGCGCCGTCGATATCGTCCTTCCTCCGAATCTGCAGGATCTATACCGGGTCGTCGTCATCACCGACTACGGCGCCCGGGTTTTCGAGAACGGCCTGGAATCGGACAACTCCGCCAGCGCGAATCACGCCACCGATGTCATGCGGGCGCCGTATGCGGACCTCCAAGTGACCTCGGTGGAGATGCTGGACGAAGCGGCGAGCGGGCGATCGGCGAGGGTGAAATGGACTGTCGCCAACAGGGGCATCGGGATCACCGACGAGGGGCAGTGGTCGGATTCACTCTGGTTGGCCACCGACCCAGCCGTGTCTTCCACCTACACTCCCCTGGGATCCTTCACGCACTTCGGATTGCTGGGCGTGGATGACACCTACGACCGTGTCGTCACGGTGGTGTTGCCGCAGGGAATCTCAGGACCCTATTTCCTGGTGGTCCGAACGGGAGGTCCATTCGAGTACCTCTTCGGAAACAACAACCAGGCGCACTCGGCGGCGTTTGTCGTCCGACTTTCCGACGCTCCCGATCTGGCCATCTCCGATATCGTGGTTCCGCCCAAAGCGAAGGAAGGCGCGGTGATCGACGTCTCCTGGAAGGTGACCAACGTCGGAAAGGCAAGCGCGAGCGGAGTCTGGACGGACGTGCTCCAGCTCCTGCCGGCGGATGATTCAGGCGGTCGGAGCATCACCATCGGAGCCTTCGAGTACTCGGGAACGATCGATCCCGGAAACTGGTACCTGCGTCGGGAGTCGGTGCGCCTCCCCGAGGGTGCAAGCAACCTGTACCGGCTTCATATCACCACGAATGGGAGTTCCACCCTCTATGAGGGCAGCGTCCGCGGGAACAATACCGACTCGAGTGAAGTGGCCATCGAAGCCGAGACTCTGCCGAGGCCTGACCTGGAGGTGTTCAACGTGGTCGCGCCTGCCCGGGTTGCCGCGGGTGGCACCTTCGACATCGAATTCGAGGTTCGCAACACGGGCCTGGTGGCCACGGACGCTCCGAACTGGGAGGACCGAGTCTACCTGTCGCTGGACGATCGGGTGAGTTCAGACGACATCCTCCTGGGTTCCGTTCAGAATGGCTCCGCTTTGGCTCCCAATTCGGTCGGATACCGTTCCACATTGAAAGGAGCGCTGGTCCCCGAGCGGATGCGTGGCCAGGTTTTCGTTTTGGTGTATGTCGATGCGACAGGCCGAATCGCGGAATGGCCGGATGAGACTGACAATGTCGAGCGCCAGGCCATTTACGTGGAGCCGCTGCCTTTCGCCGATCTGGTGGTTCACGACGTCATCGCGCCCGTGCAAGCCGTCGAAGGTCAGACCATCCCGGTGGGCTTCACCGTGACCAATCGAGGCGCCGCCGAGACCCGGCGAACGACGTGGACGGACACCATCTGGCTCGCGACGGACAAGAACCGGCCTCACCCGGGCAAGGGTGACATTCTGCTCGCGAGCCGGACCCATACCGGGGAACTCAATCGTAAAGGCGGCTATGACTATGTCCCCACCGGGCAGGACGCCTGGATGGTGACCTTGCCGGAGGGGCTCGATTCCGGAACGTATTACATCATCCCCTGGACCGACCCTTACGACGTCGTCCTCGAAGACACGTTGGCGATCAACGTGAACCCGGATGATCCTAACGAATTCGACAACAACAACTACAAAGCCCGAGCCATCACCATCATTGGTCAGCGCCCCGACCTGATCGCGGAGGTGACCAGTGTCACGTCGGAAGCCAAGGGTGGCACCACACTTGCGGTTTCGTACCGCATCACCAACCAGGGTCA
>JBFWOK010000066.1:0-32617 GCA_050250555.1 Limisphaerales bacterium | reverse complement strand
ACGTTGTACGCCGACAACCATTCCGCCTTGATCTCTTCCCGGAGCGAGGCGATGGCGGCTTCGCGCCGCTGGTGGAAGGCTTCGTCGTCCGGTTCGAGGGGCAAAGGACGTTCGACCCACGCCGAAACGTTGTCGTGCTTGATCGGGAGGGAGTTCTTCAGGATCCCCGCCATCGCGTAGTAGTCCCGGGTCGGGATGGGATCGAACTTGTGGTCGTGGCACCTCGCGCACGAGATGGTCTGGCCCAAAAACGCCTTGCCGATCACGTCGAGTTGTTCGTCGACGATGTCCATCTCGAGCTGCTTCTTGTCCTGCTCCTCGAGGTTCGTGTTCCCGAGCATCAGGAAGGTGGTTGCGACGACGGAACGCTGGCGTTCCTCCAACGAACCCGCGGCCAGCAAGTCCCCGGCAATCTGTTCCCGAAGAAACCGGTCCATCGGCAGGTCGTCATTGAAGGCACGAATGACGTAGTCGCGATAGCGCCAGGCCTCCTTGAAGATGAATCCGCGCAGCGTGACGGATTCGGCGAATCGCACCACATCGAACCAGTGCCGCGCCCAATGCTCGCCGAACCGTGGCGACGCCAGCAACCGGTCGACGAGGTTCTCGTACGCTTCCGGACCGGGGTCCGACACGAACGCGTCAATTTCCTTGGGCGTCGGAGGAAGCCCGGTCAAATCGAACGTGACCCTGCGGATGAGCGTGGCACGGTCGGCGTCCGGCGCGGGGGCGAGCTCCGTGCCCGCGGCCTCCAGGCGGGCCAGGATGAACCGGTCGACGACCGTCCGTGGCCAGGAACGCGCGCGGACCTCGGGCACCGGGGGCGTGCCGACGGGTTGATACGCCCAATGCCTCGCCATCTCGGAGTTCGACCCGGAATCCGTTGCCGTGCTTGAATCTCCCCAGGATTGGACGGTCCCCAGGAACCCGAGGACGACCAGGCCGGTGAGCCAGACCACCCTCGCCGGCGCCCGCGACGGAAGGCGGGGGGCGTGGGGAGGTGGGTCGATCGACTCGGGGCGCACGGTGAGGGCGAGGGTTGTTGTCGGTTGTGCGGGGGTAGGCGGACGGTCGGTCCTCGGGATCCGGATGATGGGAATTCTTGGAGCGCAGGGATCGAGGAGACAACTCCGGAAACCAAAGGGGTCAGTTCTTGTTTTTGACAACTAATGGCGAGTGTGTTCGCGCCAATCTCCGGCTTCGTCGAAAGGCGCTCTCCACGAGCCGAGGCAAGGAACCGGCCCGTCCACCTTGTGAGGCGACAAAAACAAGAACTGACCCCTAAGTTTTGGGCGTTGAACCTTGTCGCGGAAATGGAGCATGCTCGCGGCCATGAAATCCTCCCCGCTGAAGTCCCGGGTATCGCGACGTCGTTTTCTTGCGGTCTCCGGCGCCGCGATCGCCGTTCCCACGTTCATTCCCGCCAGCGCCTTGGGCGCCGACGGCCGCCCGGCACCCTCCAATCGGATCACCATGGGTGTGGTGGGGTGGGGAATGCAGGGGCCCGGAAACACCAGCAATTTCATGCGGCAGCCCGACTGTCAGGTGGTCGCAACCGCGAACATCGACAAGGGCCACCTGGCCCGGGCGGTGAGCGCGATCAACGGGTTCTACAAGAACGAGGACTGCAAGGCGTACGAGGATTATCGCGAACTGATGGCCCGGACGGACATCGACACCGTCATGCTGGCGGTTCCCGACCATTGGCACGCTTTGATGTCGATCGAGGCGGCCAAGAACAAGAAGGACATCTTCGGGGAGAAGCCCCTGGCGCGAACGATTGCGGAACAGCAGGCGATCGTCCGGGCCGTCCAGGCGAACCAGCGCATCTGGCAGACGGGATCCTGGCAACGCTCCGAGCGCAATTTCCACTATGGAGCGGAAGCCGTCCGGAACGGGGTCATCGGAAAGGTCACACGGATCGAGGTCGGCCTCCCGGCGGGGCACAATGACTTCGCCAGGACCGGCAGGCCCCTGCTGGAGAAGCTCGCCAAGCTCGAGAATCCCGTGACCGACCTCGCCAAGCTCCTCCCTGGAACTCCGGCCTGGGAGGCGGCCGTGTCCGAACCCCCGGAAGGTTTCGACTACGAGAAGTGGATCGGACCGTCGAAGATGGAGCCCTACGTCCTGGCGCGCGGCCACATGAACTGGCGCTGGAACTACAACACCGGCGGCGGACAGTTGCTCGATTGGATCGGGCACCACGGCGATATCGCGCACTGGGGCCTCGGCAATGACGACAAGATCGGCCCGAGCGAAGTCGAAGGTTCGGGCGAATTCCCGGCTCCGAACGCGCTCTGGAACACCTGCACGAAGTACCGGATCACCTGCAAGTATCCGAACGACGTCGAAGTGGTCATCGCGGGCGGTCACTCCGACATCCAAGGCGGCACCAAATGGATCGGAACGGAGGGGTGGATCTGGGTGAACCGCGGCAACAACTTCAAGGCGTCCCGCCAGGAGTGGGAAGAGTCCCGGTCGCTCCCCGACGACGTTCGCAAGGTGAAGCTGCCCTTCACGGCGGGCGGGCATTTCCGCAACTTCCTCGACAGCGTGAAATCCCGACAGCCGACCGTGGCGCCGGTCGAAGTCGCCCATCACTCCGCGATTCCGGGCCACCTCGGCCTCATCGCGATGCTCACCGGACGCAAGATCCGCTGGGACGCGGCCAGCGAACGGATCCTTGAATGGAACGCGGTCGGCGAACGGGTCGTTGATGACGCCGCGGCGAGCCAATTGCTGAGCCGGCCTTACCGGGCTCCCTGGTCGCTCAACTCGTAGGCGTTTCGCTCCGTGCGCATTCTGTTCATCGGCGGCACCGGAAACATCTCCGCGGCCTGCACGAATCTGGCCATCGAACGCGGACACGCGGTGTCCCTGCTCAATCGGGGCCGGCGTAGAGCGGGCTTCCCAGGCGCCACCCAGATCGCCGCCGACCTCCACGACGAGGCGGCGGTGGCGTCGGCGCTGGGAACCCGGACCTGGGATGCCGTCGTGAATTTCATCGCGTTCACTCCGGACGACATCGAGCGGGATCTCCGTTTGTTTCGCGGGAGGACGGACCAGTACGTCTTCATCAGCTCGGCGAGCGCCTATCAACGCCCGGCGAATCACTATCTCGTGACCGAATCAACGCCCCTGGTGAATCCGTTCTGGGAGTATTCCCGGGAGAAGATCGCCTGTGAGGACCGCTTGATGCGCGCGCTCCGCGAGGAGGGGTTTCCGTCGACGATCATCCGGCCTTCGCTCACCTACGGCGAGACCATGATCCCGTTGTCGACGAACAACTGGCAGTTCCCGTGGACGGTCGTCGATCGGTTGCGTCGGGGGGTGCCGGTGGTGATTCCCGGGGACGGGACCTCGCTGTGGACCATCACGCACAACACCGATTTCGCGAAGGGGTTGGTCGGACTACTCGGGCATCGCCAGTCGATCGGGCACGCGTTCCACATCACCTCGGACGAGGTCCTGACATGGAACCAGTGCTTTCAGTCGGTGGCGGAGGCGGCCGGGGTGGCGTCGCCAACCTTCCTGCACATCGCGAGCGACTTCATCGCGGCCTGCCTTCCGGAGCATGCGGGGAGCCTGCTGGGGGACAAGACGACGTCGGCGGTGATGGACAACTCGAAGATCAAGCGGTTCGTCCCGGATTTTGTGGCGACAACCCGGTTCCGCGATGGCGTGGCGCGTTCAGTGGCGTGGTTTGAAGCCAACCCGGTCCACCAGCAGGTGGATGCGGCGTTCAACCGAAAATGGGACCGGCTGATTGAGGCCTACCAGTCCGGGCTGAACGCAGCCGTCCATGCGATGAACCAGGCGTAGGCCCTCGCGGCTGGAGCGAAGGCTTGCCGGATGGGTCGATGGATGAATCGATCGGCGCGGACCTGTCGGCGATGGTTCCCCAACCCCATACGGATTCTCGCGCCCGTCGGGTGACGGAAGTGGCCCTCCTTTTTTTTCGCCTGGGGCTGACAGCCTTCGGCGGTCCCGCGGCGCATATCGCGATGCTCGAGGACGAAACCGTCCGCCGCCGGGGCTGGCTGACTTCGGAGGAATTCCTCGACCTCCTCGGGGCGACGAACCTCATCCCGGGTCCCAATTCCACCGAGATGGCGATTCACATCGGATACCGGCGCGCGGGTTGGATGGGATGGGCCGTGGCGGGTGTGGCGTTCATCGTTCCGGCGGTGATCCTGGTGACGGGGATCGCGTGGGCGTACGTCCGGTTCGGCCAGTTGCCCCGCGTCGAGGGACTGCTCCACGGGGTGAAGCCGGTGATCGTCGCCATCGTGCTTCAGGCGTTGTGGAGCCTGGGCGGCAAGGCGGTGAAGAACCGGTTTCTGGCGTGGCTTGGCGTCGCGGCCGCGGCGGTCTCGTTTTTCGGCGGGGACGAATTGGCGATTCTGTTGGGTGCCGCGTTGGTGGCCGCCGGGCGTAGGATGCTGATCACGCCTTGTGACGCCGCTGGAACCGCCCCGCGCATGGCGCCAATGCCGGGTCTCGCTGCCGCCGCGATGACCTCGGGGATCGTGACGGGCGCGGCGACGGCCGCTGCCGCCGCAACGACCGCTCCGTTCGGTCTGGCTCCTCTGTTTCTCGTGTTTCTCAAGATCGGGTCGGTGCTGTTCGGCAGCGGGTATGTTCTGCTGGCGTTCCTCCGAGCCGATCTGGTGGAACACCGCGGCTGGCTGACCGAGGCGCAGCTCATCGACGCGGTGGCGGTGGGGCAGTTCACCCCCGGCCCGGTTTTCACGGCGGCGACATTTGTCGGATACCTGTTGGGAGGGATCCCCGGAGCGGTGGTTGCCACCGTGGGGATTTTTCTGCCGGCTTTCTTCTTCGTGGCGGTCAGCGGTCCGTTGGTGCCACGACTCCGGGCTTCTCCGATCGCGGGCGCCGTGCTCGACGGGGTGAATGTGGCGTCCCTGGCGCTGATGGCGGTGGTGACCTGGCAGTTGGGGCGCGTTGCGGTAGTCGACATGCCGACCCTGGTGCTCACTCTGGTCGCGGGCGTTCTGCTGTTCCGGTACCGGGTCAATTCGGCGTGGCTGGTGCTCGGCGGTGGCCTGCTGGGGTGGGGGTTCGGGGGCTATTGAGATTCGGCGCGCCTTCACTCCTGAGTGACCGGCGTCACCAAGACATAGAGGCGGACAGGCTGGACTTCGGTACGGGGCGCGCGGAACCAGCCGGCCTTTGTTTTTCGGATTCGAACGGCCACCGGTCCGCGAAGAAGGAGGGTTTGCCCATCCTGGACGTTGGTGTGCCCCAATATTTTCCGAACCCGGAGTCGGGGAAGGGGTAGCTGGCCCGATATCACGCGGCCCGAATCGTCTCGCGCCTCCACGCGGGAATCCTTCGGGTCGTCGTATCCGACAAACTCGCTCAGCCACCCTTCGACGCGCAGGTTCCAGGCGGTGTCGGTCCACGTGGCCACCACGTCGACGGACGGGCCGAAGTTCATGACTTCGGTCTCGTATTGAATGGAGGGGGACCGGGCTCCGGCGCCGTCGTTGGTTCTGACCTGCGTCACAATCGTTCGGGCCTCCTGAACCTGAACCTGGGCCTGTTGCCCGCTGGTTGCGGTGACACGCGGCGCCGCCAGGACGGTGACGCCTCCGCGCGCCTCCAGGCGGGGGAGGAGGGCTTTCAATTGGTCCTGCGACAGAATCGCGGACTGATTCTCCAGTTGCCCGTGTTCGAGCCGGATATTCGAGGCGCCCGGGGATGCGGCTCCCGGGTCGCCTTCCGTCGGGGTCTTGACCGGGAGCGGTTCGGCCGGGATGGACGTCTGTCCAAAGAGCCAGTCGAGGCCGAGATCGCCGGCATGGTCGTCGGGTTCGGTGATCTCCAGGAACTTGATTTCCAGGGTGACGACGGGGTCCTTGGCGGGGGGTTCGGGAGAGTCGCTCGTGGACGTTTGTCGTGACGGCTTCTCGGGAATTGTGTCGGAAGAGTTCTCCTGAATCCGTGGCACGGTTGCGAGAAGGGAGTCGAGTCGTTGCAATTCGGACTCCGACGCCCGGACCAACAGGCGGTTCGCTCTGTGATCGATGACGAAGCCATTGGGCGGTTCCAATGAAATGCCCGCGTTGTTCACCCAATCGCGAAGGCGCTGAACGGTTGGATCGGACGTGCCGGCTTCCCGCTCGGGAGTGACCTGGACGGTCGTCTCACCCGGCTTGTCGCGGAGAGCCTCCAGAAGGGCCGGCAGGTTAACCGCGTAGGATCGAGTGATCAGGGTATCGAGCGCCTCACGGATTCGAGTGATTCCCGGATCCATTTCCAGCAGGTCCGCCGCGAAAGGGTCAGGCCTCACCGGCGTCGATGGGGGCGGACTGGATTCTGATTCCCCGGGAGGCCCGACGTGCGGGTCGGTGACGAACTCCGAGGGCGTGGATGGCGGTCCTTCCAGATTTTGCGCCACGGCCAGAAAACGCCGTGCCAACGCCGGGCTATCGGGGCCCGGCCAAGCGGTCGCGGCCAGACTCAAGGCGAGAAGCCCCGCGCCCGCGACTCCCAAGCCACGGGTGACGGCCGTCGGCCGACGCCACTCTGGAGACGCGGTCAGGAGCGAACGCACCCGCAGCGCGAGCTGCGAAGGTGAACTCGCCCCCACGACGCCGAGCCCGCGAGCGAGGCGAGGTGTCGTCCACTCCCGACCCAACCGGATCAGCGACTCGGCGAGGGCGGTGCCCCCTCCATGTATCAGGTGGCTTGCGTGGTCGGCGGCGGCTTCCATCTCGATTTGAAGGCGCCTTCGCGCCCAGGCGACGACCGGGTGCCACCAGACCAAGGCTCCCACAAGACCCGCGAAGGCCTGCGCCAGCGGATCGCGGACCGCCAAGTGGGCGATTTCATGAAGGAGAATCGCCTCCCTCTCGGCGGGGTCGAAGCGGTCGGAGAAATCGGGCGGAAGGGCCACCACAGGACGCCACATGCCATAGGCCATCGGACCCCGGAGGTTCGGCCAGATCCGAAGGGTGACGGCGCGGAGGCCCAGGCGATTGCCGACACGTCGGGCGGTCGCTTCGAGTTCGGCTTCCGGCGGGCTCCCGTGGCGTCGGCGGAGCCAGAGGAAGACGTGTCCAGCGACGAGGAACATTGTCCCGATCAGAGCTCCACCGAGCCAGACGATTCCGGGCCACCATGTGCCTGTCATCGAGTCAGGGCCGGACTCCTGTGAGGGGGAGGCCGGGGAGGTCACCGAAACCGCGTCCTCGGGGTCCACGACCGTGGCGACCACGCGTCGGGCGCCGGCTTCTTCCATCGAGGGTTTGGGCAGAAGCGACCTAACGCCGACCAGTTCGCCGGCGACCACGAACAGGACGGCCCAGAGGCTGGCGAGCCAGACGGATCGTCGGTGGGACGCCGATCGCATCCGGGTGGCCAGCAGTGCGGAGAATCCGATGACCAGGGAGATTTCAACGGTGAGCACCGCCAGCAGACGCCCCCATTCGGCGAGTTCGGGCGCTGTCGTCATTGGGCCCTCCTTCGGGCTTCCCGGATGAGATCCTCCAGGGCGTCGAGCTCCTTGGGACTGACATCGCGGGTGCGAAGGAGATGGCTGACCGCGCCGGCGAGGCTGCCTTCGAAGAACCGATCGACCATGTGGTCGGTCATACCCTGTCCGACCTCATCCGCGGCGACCAGCGCGCGATAGTGGAAAGAGCGGCCTTCCTCCCGATGGGTCACGAGTCCGCGGGCCTCCATCTTGCGCAGCATCGTGGCGATGGTGGTGTAGGCGAGATCCCGGCTGGGCTTGAGAGCGGCATTGACATCCGCGACGGTGGCTTCGGGGCGGGTCCAGAGCACCTGGAGGATTCGAAGCTGCAAGTCACCCACCCGGAGCGGCAATGAAGATTTCGGTTTCACTACCCAGGTAATACTACCAAGGTAGTTTTTGCGTCAATGGGAGAGTTTGTCGGCGGCTTGGATCTTCTGGAGTTCGCGCGTCTCGTATTGGCGGACCATCTGACGGAGGCCGAAGGGGAGGATCGCGATGCTGAGGACGCCGGTGAGGACGAGCGGGTACCAAACGGCGTACGGCTGGGACTGGACATAGGCCGCGCCTCCGGCGACGAGGCACATGGACCCGACGGCGATCAGTCCGCGCATGCCGGCGGTGACGAGGCCCCGGGCTTTCCCGCGGCCGGCGAGCCATCCGAAGGTCCCACCGAGGATTCCCAGGAACGCGCCCCCGAAGCCGCCCACCCATCCGCCAACGCGCGGGCTCCACCAGGCATCGGGGTCGTTGGAAGCGCTCCACGGCCAGGCGCCGGGATACTCCACGAGGGTGAGCGGTCCCACGTGAACGGTTCCCGGACCGGGAAGGACCAGATTCACTTCGAGCCGAGTGAGCGTTCCGGTTGCGCCGGTGCCGTCCATGGGAAGTTCGAATGCTCGCCAATCGGAGTCTCCCGAGATCCGACCGAGCCGACCCGACGCGGCGAGGGTCCGGGTGAAGGCGCGTTGAGTGGGAAGGCCGGGCTTCGCGGGACCGAACTGGCTCCACATTTCGAGGTAGCCCTCACCTTGGACGCCGGCGTAGCTGACTTCGCCGGTCAGGGCGTACCGTGGTCGTGTCACAGGGGGGTTGGTGAGGAGGAACAGCGAGGCCGTCCCTGGGCCGAGGTTGGTTCCGGTCCGAATCCAGGAGAGAGCCGGTCGTCCGTCGATCACCTGATGGAGGATCGGCGAGAGTGAGGGCGAGGACGCGGATTCCGCGTCGCTCGCGGCGGGGGGAGCCGGCGTGATGGTCTGGATCCGGTCGGGGGCGGTCCGACGCGCTGCTGGCGCCTCCGTCGCGGCGAGCCAGGAAGCCGCGAGGAGGAATGGAAGTATTTCGATCCGGCGGAACTTCATGGGGTGCCTTTCTGCTTTTGGTAGGTCGTGAGAAGTCGATGGAACGTGGACGCATCGAACCGGCCCTCGGCGAATTCGATGCGAAGCAGGCGCTCGTAGGTGTCCTCGTCCCGGCTCTCGTCCAGGATTCGAAACTTCTGAATGAGGCGATCCAGCCGCAACCGGACCGTCGGGTAGGACACTCCGTACGCGGCGGCGAGTTCCTTCAGTGATCCCGAGGCGAGGATGAATCGCTTGATGAACGCGAAATCTTCGTCATCCAAGCCTTCGAAAGCACGTTGAGCCGAACTAGGCTGCATGACAAAAATGAAGTTACACAGCGTTTTGACTTAAACAATTCAAAAGTTTAGTTTGGTTTTGTTGAATTCCTTGGGGCTTGAGCGTGTTGGAGTTGGGAACCCGATGAAGGTGAGCCGGTGGAGGGATTTCGGGGATTTCAGTCCGGAGCCGGCCCGGATAGGCTCACCGGGCATGGCGAGTTTCGACATTGTTTCGCGCGTGGATTCGATGGAGATCGAGAATGCGGTGAACCAGGCCAAGAAGGAGCTGGCCAACCGGTTTGACTTCAAGGGGAGCCCGGCCGAGATCGTCCTCGAGAAGAACGAAATCAAGCTGACGGCTCAGGACGCGTTCAAGATTCGGGCGCTGGACGAGATCGTGATCGGGAAACTGGCGAAGCGGAACATCAGCCTGAAGAGCGTCGAGAAGAAGGATCCGGAAATCTCGCCCCTGGGACACGCCCGGCAGCTGATCAGGATCAAGCAGGGGGTGGAACCGATGGTCGCGAAGGAGGTGAGCGCCTTCATCCGCGATCTCAAACTCAAGGTCACGGTGCAGATCCAGGGCGACGAACTGCGGGTGACGGGCAAGAGCCGGGACGATCTCCAGAGCGTCATCGCCGCGGTGCGAGGGCACGATTTCCCCGTGGCGTTGAGCTTCGTGAACTTCAGGGATTAGAAGGCGGTCTGGGCGGGATTAGGGATTTGGATTCCGGATTGACGACTCGGAAGGGCCCCGATTGCATCCGCGAATGCAATCCCCGGCTCAGGCACCGGTCCCGGTTTCGGGTTCTGGCGACACTTTCCATGGGCGCCGCGCCTTCACGTTGATCGAACTCCTGGTGGTTGTCGCGATCATCGCCATCCTGGCGAGCATGCTTCTTCCAGCGCTCGCCAAGGCCAAGGACCGGGCCCTTCTGACCAACGATCTCAACAACATCCGGCAATGCATGCTGGCGGCCAATCTGTTCGCGTCCGACAACGACGACTACCTCCCTTACACGGGTTGGGGCGCGCCGGACCGGGACACCTGGTTGTACGCCGCCACGCTGAATGGGCGGACCTTCCCGGATGGCGTCGGCAAGACGGGGTCGCTGATTTTCTCGAATCAGCTGGAGTACTTCAAAGCCAGCCAGCTCGGGCCTTACATCCCGGCGCCGCGCGTGCTCACGTGTCCGAAGGATGAAAAGGATCGCTCCGTCGGACGCAAGAAGGAGCTCTTCGTGAAGCGGAACATCAAGTACACGAGCTACGTCTGGAACGGGGCGATCATCGCGTACCAGGTCCAACCCGCGAACATCAAGACCTCCAGGTTCCGTCTCTCCCAGCTCCCGCCGACGGGAATCCTCCAGTGGGAGAACAACGAGGACTTCGACGAGTACAACTGGAACGACGGCGCGAACACGCCCCACGAGGGTATCTCCCAGCGGCATGCCGGGGCGCGCGGGACCAGCAAGATCTCCGACAACGTCGGTGGCATCGCCACCATGGGCAACCTGAGCGGCTCCGCCTTCACCATCAAGATCGGCAAGTGGCATTCCCCCCAGATGGCCGGGAAGAATGTCTGGCCCAACACGGCGAATCCCGTGGGACCCAACGACGTCTGGTACAACCCGGATTCGAGGGACGGCACCTACTCGAACTAGGCGTCGCGTCAGCGAAGGAATCCACGCCGACCCCATCGCGGGCACGCCGATCAGCGGCCTCAACGCGCGGCCTTGGCCGGCGCCTTCCCGATCTGCCGCACGGTTCGGCTGCCGCCGAAACCCACGTTCATCGTGACTTCGCGTGTGACTTCGTCGCCTTCGAACCGGAGTGTGACCGCCGCGATGTACGGGGTCTCACGGGCGCAGATCCTCGCTTCGAACGTGGAATCGGATGTCCACGCCCCGCTGGCGGCCAACGGCTCCTCCACGTAGTTCCCGAACGAGCCGACGCCTTTGCGCCACTCGCCATGGCCCCAGGGAATGCGCGACGTCCCCCCGGCCCGGCGTTCGACGAGGTACCCTCCGGCGCCGGCCGGATCCGCTTCGAGGGAGAACGATTCCAACCCGGAGTCATCCGGCGGAAACGAGTAGGTCCGCCCCAGGAATTCCCCGGATCCAGCCGGCACGGACGAGCCGGTCGGGGTGGGCACGGAAAGAAACGCGAGACGCGCCTCGAGTCGTCGCTGCTGTCCCGGATTCGACGGGAGGCGACCCGGTTGAAACGCGGGCATCAGATGATCCCAGACGGCGTTCAACACCGCCTGCATGTCCCTTAGTCCGCTCGTGATTGCCAGCACGACATCGTGTTCGGGAAAGACCACGCAGTACTGTCCGAAGGCGCCGTCGCCCCGGTAGGCCCCGTTCCGGCACCGCCAGAACTGGAAGCCGTAGCCCTGATCCCAGTCGCTCTTCGGGTTGCTTCCGTTCGAGACCTGGCGCGTCGTGGCCTGTTGAATCCACGATGCCGGCAGGAGTTGTTTTCCTTCCCAGCGCCCTTCCCGCAGCAGGAACTGTCCGAATCGCGCGATGTCCTCGGTGCGAACGCGGAGGCCGTAGCCGCCCAGCGAGATTCCCTGGAAGTTGGTGTTCCACACGGGTGTCTCGATACCCAACGGCTCGAACAGTCTCGGCTTCAGGTAGTCGAGAACCGTCTGCCCGGTCCGCTTCTGGACAATCGCCGAAAGCATGAACGTGGCCGGGGTGTTGTACTTGAAATGCGTTCCGGGCTTGTGGGGTACCGGGTGGGCGAGAAAGGACTTCGCGGAAATCCGGTCCGGCGCCGAGGAGGTCTCGTCCTGATGCCCCGCGCTCATCGTGAGCAGGTCGCGGACACGCATCGCTTTCAGATTGGCCTCGGGGGCCGCCGGGCCTTCGTCCGGGAAGAACGACAAGACTTCGTCGTCGACGCTCAACCGCCCTTCGGCGACGGCAAATCCCACCGCGGTCGAAGTGAAGCTCTTGCTCAGCGAATACAGTTCGTGGTTGGACGACGCCTCGTACGGTGTCCACCAGCCCTCCGCGATCACGTGTCCGTGCCGGAGCAGCATGACGCTGTGGACGTGTTCCATCCGGTCGAGGGCATCCACCAGCGCGAGAACCCCGGCGGAATCGACACCCTGCGACTCGGGTGTGCCGCGGGGAAGGGCGCCCGCCCGCGACGGGCATGTCGGCGCCAGAACCGCTGCGAAAAGGGCGACGACCGCGGCGAAGGCCGTGTCGGGTCTGCGAAATGAGAGGCGGAGCATCTTCATGGGTGACCGCCAGTGGATGCCCCAAGATGCCGCCGTTGTCGCGCCGTAATTCGCGGGGGCCGCGGCTGCGCGGCTGCGCCCAAAACCCCGCGTAAGAAACCACGAAGCGCACGAAGAGCACGAAGCGCACGAAGAGCACGAAGGGAGAGGCGGAAGCGAGTCCCTGATCGGGATTGACCTGTAGCGGATTGCCGAGGCCGGAACGAATCATGCTTCCTTCGTGTCCTTCGTGCCTTCGTGGTGGGATCGCTTTCTCCCAGGCGCCCCTATCCGGAGATCAGGGCTGCGACCCCGGGCTTGCGCGAACCGGGGAATTCCGTTCGGCTCGCGTCACTCCATGAAATCGGGTGATTCGTCTGTCCGGTGTCCCGGCCCGTTCGAGAGGGCGTTCACGTTGATCGAACTCCTCGTGGTGATCGCGATCATTGCGATTCTCGCCAGCATGCTGCTTCCCGCGCTGGCCCGGGCGAAGAGTCAGGCGGCCACCACCAAGTGCCGGAGCAATGTGAAGCAGATCGGCATCGCGATGGTTCTCTACGCGGACGACCACCTGGACGCCATGCCATACGCGTGGTGGTACAACGCCTCCGGCGACTCCGCGGACGTCAACAACTTCCATTACCTGCTTCAGCCTTATTTCCAGGGGAGGAAATTCCAGTCCGGAACCCGGACCACGAACAGCGATTTCGCGGCATCGATCTATCCGTGCCCAGAACGGCTGAGGGAATACCACTACCTCACCTACAAGGACTACAGGCCCGGTGTTCCGGGCAATCCCTGGAAAATCAGCTACGCCCTGAGCCAGTACACCCTCGCGAGCTTCCCCTCCGCGGTGACGAGCCCGAAGACCGAAAAGCTGGGGAGCGTCCCGCGTCCGTCCGAAACGATGGCGGGCGCGGATGTGTCGCTGGAACTCAATCATCCCGCCATCATCAACCTGGGCCGGATTTCGCAGGGCCGTTACGACATCGGGTTCCGTCATGGCGCCAAGCATCCCGAGGGGGGCGCGAATTTCCTGTTCTTCGACACGCACGTTGCCACCCACAAACGCCGCCAGACCAACGGCATCGTGGTCGATTGGAAGACGTCGCGCTGATTCGGTGTTTTGGACGGCGGATTGACAGAGGCGGGCGGTTCGAGGGCAAGCTCGGTCCACGATGAATCTGCTGGAAGGCAAGGTGGCCGTTGTCACCGGGGCGGGACGCGGGATCGGACGGGCGATCGCGCTGAAGTTCGCCGCCGAAGGCGCGGACGTCGCCTGCGTGTCGAGGACCGCCGAGAACTCCGCGAAGGTCGCGGACGAGGTCCGGGCCCTCGGGCGGCGCGCCTGGGCCCTCGCGGCGGACGTCGCCGACAGCTCCGCGGTGGAGGCCATGGCGACCACCATCCTTGGGGAGGCCGGGCGTGTGGATGTGCTCGTGAACAACGCGGGCGTGACCCGGGACGGCCTTCTGATGCGGATGACCGAGGCGGACTGGGACACCGTGGTGGACACCAATCTGAAGGGCGCCTTCCTTGTCATTCGGGCCTTCACCCGGGCACTCCTGAAGCAACGCGCGGGCCGGATCATCAATGTGGCCTCGGTCATTGGTCTGATGGGCAACGCGGGCCAGTGCAACTATGCGGCGAGCAAGGCCGGACTGATCGGCCTGACCAAATCCGTCGCCCGGGAATTCGCCTCCCGTGGCGTCACCTGCAACGCGATTGCTCCGGGTTTCATCACCACCGACATGACCTCGGTGTTGAGCGACGAACTGAAGGCCGAATTGCTGAAGCGGATCCCGCTCCAGGGCTTCGGCGAGGGGGAAGACATCGCCCAGGCCGCCCTTTATTTGGCGGGACCTGGGGGCCGTTATGTCACCGGGCAGGTGCTCGTCGTGGACGGCGGAATGGTCATGTGACGATCTCCGGGAAACGAAAACTCCATTTTTCGGGGCTTGACGCCCTCCGACCCGGCACCTAACAGACACGCGCTAACAACAACACGGCTCCATGGCGGACCAAAACACATCCATCGAACAACGGGTCAGAAAGATCATCGTCGACCAGCTCGGCGTGAAAGAAGATCAGGTGACCCCCGAGGCGAAATTCATCGAAGACCTCGGCGCTGACTCGCTCGACACCGTCGAACTGGTCATGGCCCTCGAAGAGGAATTCGGCCAGGAGATCCCGGACGAGGAAGCCGAGAAGCTCCAGAGTGTCGCCGACGTCATCAGGTACGTCGACGAGCGGCAGAAATAGTGTCGTAGCAGGCCACCGAACCCGATTCCCACGGGGCAGCTTGGCTGGCGACCTGCGGCCGCTGCCCCGTTTTTACATTCAACATGAATTCAGGGTCCGACCGGCGCGTCGTGGTCACCGGGTTGGGTGTCGTCACCCCCCTCGGCCATGACATCGGCTCCTTCTGGAATCAGATCATCACCGGCCAATGCGGGGTCGGCCCCATCACGCGCTTCGACGCCTCCGCGTACGATTGCCGTATCGCGGCCGAAGTGCGCGATTTCGACGCCACACCCGCGTTTCCAAGTCCGAAGGAACTTCGCCGCACGGATCGCTTCGTCCACTTTGGCGTCCACGCCGGATGGCAGGCCCTCAAGGATTCGGGGCTGGACCTGGACCGATGCGATCGCGATCGGATCGGCGCCTTCATCGGATCGGGCATTGGCGGGCTCGAAACCACGGGAGAACAGCACCAGGTGCTGCTCAACCGCGGTCCGGGACGCGTCTCGCCGTTCATGATCCCGATGCTCATTCTCAACATGGGCTCGGGGATGTTCTCCATTTACAACAACCTGCGGGGACCGAACCTCGCCACGTGCTCCGCCTGCGCCACGTCAACCCATGCCCTCGGGGAAGCCTGGCGAACAATCCGCATGGGGGATGCCGACGCCATCTTCGCCGGGGGCTCCGAGGCGACCATCGTGCCGTTGGGTATTTCCGGTTTCGCGGCCATGAAGGCGCTCAGCGTCCGAAACGACGCCCCGAGGAGCGCCTCACGACCTTTCGATGCGGGACGGGACGGATTCGTCATGGGTGAAGGTGCCGGGGTTCTGCTCCTTGAGGAGTTGGAACATGCCCGCCGACGCGGAGCACGCATCTATTGCGAGATCGTCGGGTACGGGAACACCGCCGACGCCCATCACCTGACCGCCCCGTCCCCGGGAGGCGAGGGGGCGAGTCGTTGCATGAGGATGGCCCTGCGGTCCGCGGGCCTCAATCCAGAGGACATTTCGTACATCAACGCCCATGGGACCTCGACCCCGCAGGGTGATATTTGCGAAACCCAGGCCGTGAAGACGGTCTTTGGAACGCATGCGGGGAAGCTGGCGGTCAGTTCCACCAAGGGCGCCACCGGCCACATGCTGGGAGCCGCCGGGGCCGTGGAAATGGCCCTCTGCGCCAAGGCCATCGAGACCGGAATCGTCCCTCCTACCATCAACTACGAGTCACCCGACCCGGCCTGCGATCTGGATTACGTCCCGAATTCGGCTCGGGAGATCCGCGTCAACGCCATCCTCAACAACTCCTTCGGATTTGGCGGGCACAACGCCACGATCGCCGCGCGCCGATTTGCCGGGTGAGACGGCGCGCTCCATCGCAGCCCGCATCCCCGCGTTCCTGCTTCTCCGCCCGCGACGGTCTCGACGTTCCCGAGAGCCTCAAAGCCCGCTTGCTGGCTAAAGCTCCGCCAGCTTCATCGGTGTGTCCTGGTCGGTCTGGATCATCGACTCCAGCAACCGCCGAAGATCCTCCAACCCGGTCGCCGGAATGATCACGTGGTCTCGGCGTCCGCCCACATCCTCGGTGATTCGCAGAAATCGGCCCCGCGGATTCTCCTTCAGGCTCAGGATGAAAACCTTGCGCTCCACCTGAAATTTCTCCGATCGAAGAGTCTCCTCCGGCGGAGGAGGATGCGGCACCCCGCTGTTTCTGAAGCCGTTGCCGCCACTGCTTGGGTAACGGCGCTCATGAGAGATCATACCTCTTTCCCTCCATTTGAATTTCCCTGTCCAGACCCCAAGCCTGAACGGCCCAAGAGTTGGGCCGCACCGCGGATTGTCAAATCCGCAATCGTGAGCGGGGAAACGGCCGGGGCCCGCCGTTGCCCTGGTGGGATGCGTGGTAGAAATAGAGGGAAATCCCCGCCATCGAGATCACGTTCAGAATCACTCCGAGCCCTTGCCAGACCGCCAACGAGTGCGCCGCTTGTCGCTGCGCGGGTGTTCCCGGCTCCCGCAGAACCCGCTGGTTCGGCCCCAGGTGCGCCTGGATGTTCAGGGCTCGGCATTTGGGCGCCAGCCAAACCTTGCCCAAACTCGCCGATATCAGGAGCACCACCAGAAGCGCAAGCAGACGGCGATCCAGCGGGCGCCCGGAGTACAGCCAATCCGCAAGCGTGTGAATCAGCGCGACGCTCGCGCAGAGCACTTGAAACAGCTGAAACCGCTGGATCGCGATCAACCCCAACTCGCCCGAATACAGCGGACCCAATAGGCGCACAACCTCGGCCCGGCCGAAGAGCGGGTCGAGTGCCACCACAAAGAGCACGGTTCCGCCGAGCCAGATCGAGGCCACGACCAAGCCCGCCAGACGCAGGAACGTGATCACTGGGTCGATCCTAGAAACCCGACTTATTCAAGCCAAGCCTTCATCGTCCGTCCACGTCCGTCCCCGTTGACTTTGCCTCGTTGACTTTGCCTTGCAGGTCTTTCGTCACCTCGGCGAAGTGGGGCCGGCATTCATCCCCACCCCTTCCCGTGGCCGACCTCGACATCGAACAACCCCAGGCCCTCACCGAATGGCTCCGGGCGACCGGCCGGATAGGATCCTCGGAAACTCCCGAAATCCAAATCCTCTCCGGGGGCGTCTCCAATCGCACAGTCCTGGTTCACAGGCCCGGACGCGACTCCTGGGTGTTGAAGCAGGCGCTCGGCCGACTTCGTGTCCCGACCCCCTGGCATTGCAGCCCTGAACGGATCCACCGCGAAGCCCTCGGCATGCGGTGGCTGTCCACGCTCGCGCCTCCGGGCGCGGTCCCCGCCCTCGTGTTCGAAGACCAGGAGCATCACCTCCTCGCCATGGAAGCCGTGCCTCCACCGCACGAGAATTGGAAGTCCCTTCTCCTGGCGGGAACGATCGATTCCGATCACATCCGGCAGTTTGGACAGCTGCTGGGGTCCATTCACCGGCGTGCCAGCCTCGCCGCCGATCCGCTCGAACCGATCTTTGCCGACGTTCAGTTCTTCGAGCAGCTGCGCCTCGAACCGTTCTACGCCTTCCCCGCCCGCGAAATCCCCGCCGCGGCTCCCTTCCTGGGGTCTCTGATCGAGCAGACTCGCGGGAGCCGTCTCGGACTGGTGCACGGCGACTACAGCCCCAAGAACATCCTCGTTCATCGGAATCGCCTGGTCCTCGTCGACCACGAGGTCATTCATTGGGGCGACCCCATGTTCGACGTCGGCTTTGCGGTGTCCCATCTCCTGTGCAAGGCCCATCACGATCCGCCGCGCCGTCAGACTTTCGCGGGTGCTGTTGCCCTGTTTTGGGAGCACTACCAACTCGCCGCGTGGGGTTGCCTCGCGGAATGCACCCACGAGGCGCGGGCCGCCCACCACGCCCTCGCCTGCCTGCTCGCCCGCGCCGCGGGGCGTTCGCCCGTCAATTACCTCTCCGACACTCAGCGTGCCCAACAAAGGGAGGTTTCCGTCACTTTGATGAAGGATCCGCCCGCTGACATCCTCCCGCTGGCGGAACGTTTCCTCGGCGAGATCGAACGCCGGGAACGCGCCCGCTGACCCCGCCGCCGCCGCCGCCAACCCACTCTCCACCCATGCCCCTCATCGTCGAATCCCTGGACGCGCTCGAAATCCTCGACAGCCGTGGCCATCCCACCTTGCAGGCCACCTGCCGTCTCTCGGGTGGATTCGAGGCGACGGCCCAGGTTCCGTCCGGCGCGTCAACGGGTCGCGCCGAGGCCGTCGAACTCAGGGACGGCGACCCCGCCCGCCACGCGGGGCGCGGTTGCCTGAAGGCCGTTCGATCCGTCACGGACGAGATCGCGGGCCGAATCGTTGGGGCCGAATGGAAGGACCAACGGGCGCTCGACGAGGCGCTCGTGGCGTTGGATGGGACGGCGAACAAATCCCGCCTTGGCGCGAACGCGATCCTCGGCGTCTCCCTGGCCTTCGCCCGCGCCGACGCCCGCCGTCGCGGCCTTCCTCTTTATCAGCACTTCGCTCAAATGGCGGGAAACGACCGGCCCGCGCTCCCCCGGTTGACGGTCAACCTGTTCAGCGGCGGTCGACACGCCGGCGGCCAGGTGGCGATCCAGGACGTCTTGCTCGTTCCCGTCGAGGCTTCGTCGATCCGGTCGGGATTGGATCAGGTCTGCGCGGTCTATCGCGCGGCGGCCGAAATCACCCGAAGCCGTTACGGTGCCAGGGCCCTCGTGGCCGACGAAGGCGGACTCGCGCCCCCCTTTCCGAACTCGAACGCCATGCTGGAAGACGCTGTGCGGGCGATTGAATCCGCGGGATTCGTGCCCGGCCGGCAGATCGCCCTGGCCGTCGACGTCGCGGCTTCCCATTTTTTTGACGCGGGACGATACCGTCTCGATGGGAAGCAGCTGACGAGCGAGCAGATGATCGAACAGTTGATGGGGTGGCGAACCCGTTTCCCCATCGTCAGCTTCGAGGATGGGTTGGCGGAAGAGCAGTGGGAGGCCTGGCCCGGCCTCTGCAAGGCGCTTACACCGGGGACCATCGTTTTGGGTGACGATCTGCTCTGCACCCATCCGGCAAGAATCCAACGGGCGATCGACGCCAGGGCGGCGACGGCGTTGCTTCTGAAGGTCAATCAGATAGGCACGCTCAGTGAGGCGCTGGACGCCCGCGATCGGGCCCGCCAAGCGGGGTGGAGCGTGACCGTGAGCGCCCGCAGCGGCGAAACCGAGGACGACTGGCTCGCGGATCTGGCGGTGGGCTGGCGTGGCGATTGCATCAAGGTCGGTTCGGTCACGCGCTCGGAGCGATTGTCGAAATACAACCGACTCCTGGCCATCGAGGCGGAACTGGAACTCGATCGCGACCGAAGGCGCCAACCGGGAAGAGCCTCCTGACTTGGAAGCGTCCCGTAGGGTTCGCGGCTCCAAGCTACCCCGGGGTGAGCCGTGGCATCGCCTACGGAATTCAACGTGAACGCGGAGATCACGTGACTTAGCTCCAACTTCCCACTTGATCCCCAACAGTCCATCTGATAACCTTTGCCGCCGAACCGAGGTTTATCTCGTGGTCTGCAATCAAACAGGGCAGCACCATCAAGGTGATCAGGTGGTTCAGGGGATCATGCATTCGTTTTCCTGCTGGGGCCCGCAAAGCCCGCTGGTGGGGTCCCTGGGGACCTCGGGCCTGCGATGTGCTGCAGATCCGGGTATTTCCAAAGCACGAAATGCCGTCTAGCCGTCGCTTGGGGGCAAATCTATCAACTCTGAACGCACCAGACCGCCGAGGCGCGCAAACGCCTGCGGAGAGCGCCTTTGTAAGCCGAATGACCGCCACAATTCGTCTTGCCAAAGGCTTGCCGAACAAAGTTAACTCGCCAACGTCGAAGCTGTCCCGTTAAGGAACACCTATGAATAGCGCTGTGAAGCAATACCCACGTCCACTTGCCCGGCTCACCGGACTTTGGGCGCTCCTATCGTCCCTGCTGGCGGCTGCCTTGCCTGCCGTGGGTCAAGGTTTCGCCGTATCCCAACCCGGCGCCATCAACATCAATGATGCGCAATTTGTCGCGGGCGAAACCATCCCAGCCAAGGCGACTCCCTACCCGTCGACCCTTGGCATCTCCAACCAATTCGTCGGTGTCATCCAGAAGGCTGCGATCGTCCTCCCCAATCTGACTCACGGCTACGCGGCGGACATCGACCTGCTCCTGGTGACTCCCACCGGCGAGAAAATCGTCCTGATGAGCGACGTGGCGCTCAACGGCATTTTCTCCGGCGCGAACATCACCATCGATGCCGAAGCTTCCGGTTCCTTCCCCTCCTCCCTCGCGCCCGGAAGCTTGGTCCCGAACGGTTCCTACAAGCCGACCAATCTCGCGCCCGACGATGTCTACCCGGATGTCGGGGGCCCGTTCTCGAACACTCTTGCGGACTTGGTCGGTAAGTCGCCGACCAATACGTGGAGTCTGTACGCGATCGACGATAAGTTCGAACACACCGGCATCATCAACGGATGGCAGCTCAAGCTCTGGACGACCCCGGTTTTCGGCGCTGTCACCAACAATGTTGTCACCCTCGAGAATGTCCCGGTCACCTTTCCCTTCGCCTTCGATGACACAGATACTCCGGCGGACTCCGTGGTGGTGAAAGCGGTCGCGACCGACAAGAATCTGGTCTCCGACACGAACATCGTCGTTTCCGCTACCGGCAAAACCCGAAACATCACGGTCACCCCGAATCTGAATCGCAACGGCTCGAGCGCCCTCACGATCACGGTCAACGACGGACGAACCACCATCACCACCAACATCAACCTCACGGTGGGTGAGGTGAACCAGCCCCCGAGCCTCACGCTCAACACCAATCGGGTGATCGCCTCGGCGGGAAGTTTCGCCACCACAGCGATCGCGACCGTCGCGGACGGGGATGGCGCGGTCAACGACATCACGGTCTACGCCACGTCGTCGAACTCCTCGATCGCGCCCACCAATCTGGTGGTCGACGTCACCGGGACGGGCGCCTCCCGCAACTTGGTCGTGGCTCCGCTGGGCACCGCCACTGGAACCGTGAACCTCCAGATCTTCGCGCGGGATGCCGGAACATCGAACAATATCTCGGCGGGTGCTCCCCTCCAGTTCATTATCAATCCGGTTCCGCAGGCGCTGTTCTCCAACCCCACCAACATCGTCATCCCCGATGACAACTCGGTGGTCGCTCGATCCATTGCGATCTCGAACCTCTTCGGTGGGCTCGGCAAAGTGACCGCCACTCTGAACGGAATCAACCACCCGAATCCCTCAGATCTTCTGATCCGCCTCAAGGGACCCGGTGGCCTCCAAGCCGACCTCCTCAATGGCAACGGTGGCAGCACCGCTACGCGCGGCGCGTTTCTCTCCCTGAACGACACGGCTGCGGACCCGCTGCCCGGTGTGCTGACTTCCGGAGAATTCCGTCCCGCGCAACCGTTGGCTGTCTTCAACAATATCAATCCCAATGGAACCTGGTCCGTTGAGGTTCAGGACACTTCGGTGGGTCCTGTTGCGGACGCCAATATCATCGGGGGCGCGACTCTCCGCTTCTTCATGCGGCCTGATATCCGAGGTTTGATCAACACCAACCTCGCCGAGAGCACCTCCAAGCAGGTGAACTTCACCTTGGCCGACCATGACGGCGCCGTAACCAACGTGGTGGCGACGTCGAGCGACGAGACGCTTCTCAAAGTGGCGGTCACCCGAACGGGCACGAATGCCGTTCTGACGCTCACCGCCCAACCGGACAAAAACGGCGCCGCGACCGTGACGGTAACGGGCCAGGATAACACCGGCCTCTTCGCTTCGGTCTCCATCCAAGTCACCGTCAACGCCGTCAATACTCCGCCCAATATCAGCCCGATCGCCAAGCAACTCACTTACGCTGGGCAATCCCTGGGTCCCGTGGATTTTACCGTCGACGACACCGGGCCATCAGGAAACGCGACCGATGAAACGCCGGCCGCCAACATTGTGGTCACCGCGCGCTCCAGCAATCAGAAGCTGGTTCCCGATGGCAACATCATTCTGGGTGGAGCCGGTGGGAATCGAACCTTCACGATCTATCCCATTGGCGCCAGCGAGGGGACTGTCACCATCACGTTGACGGCCACCGACACCGGCTCGCCAACCCCCGCGAAATCAACGGAACTCAACTTCCTGTTCCAGGTGCTCCCACCGGCTAGTCCGCTCTACCACAATTCCGGTGCCATCGTCATCGCCGATAGCGGCCCCGGCAACGGAGCCACCAACGCCGCCCCGTACCCGGCGCCCATCACCGTGGCCGGTCAGGTTGGCTTCATCCGGCAGATCCAAGTCACTCTGGTCGGTGTCCAGCATCCGTCTCCTCAGGATCTCGGTGTCCTGCTTCTCGGACCCAACGGGGCCAAGGTGGTCCTGATGTCGGGTGCCGGTGGCAACAATAGCATTCGGGACGTCCAACTGGTCTTCGCCGATTCCGCGAGTGGCCCGCTTCCTGCCGCCGGAACTCTGACTTCCGGATCGTTCCGCGCCTCCAATCTGGCTCCCCTGTCGGCCGCGGATTTCCCGGACACAGGCAACGCGAATCCGATCTCCGCCAACCTGTCGGCGTTCAACGGCATCCTCCCGAACGGAAATTGGCAACTCTTTGTTCGGGACTTCACCGGCAATTCCAAGGGCGAAGGCCAACAGATTGCCGCCGGATGGATGATCAATTTCATCACGGAATCCAGTCTCGCTGCGATCGCCGACCAGGAAACTCCAGAAGACACCGCAAAACGGGTGGGTATCACCATCGGCGACGATCAACCGGGCTTGGCGGTTGTCCTGACCGCCTCTTCCGACAACACGACTTTGGTTCCCAACGCCAATTTCAAGTTTGAACCGGGCTTGGTCGCCGCCGCGAGCCAGGTGCTCGTCATCACACCCGCGAGCAACCAATTCGGGGAAGCGAATATCACGGTGACCGCGAAGGTGGGCGCCTCTGGCGTGGAATCGTCGAGAACGTTCAAGCTTCGCGTCACGGCGGTTAATGACGACCCGGTGATCGCCGGAGCTGGAAGCGTGGATCGCTCGAAACCCGCTGGACTGATCGATGGGCCGCTCGTGGTGACGGTTTCGGACCAGGAGTCCGCCCCGAACGATATCGTCCTGACGGCGACATCCTCGAACACGGCCCTCATTCCCAATGGGAATATCATTCTGCGCCCGTACAACAACGGAAGTGGCAACTGGGACATCACCATCGTCCCGAACGGGCGTGACACAGGTGAAACCATCATCACCCTTTCCGCCCAGGTTGGGACCGAAAAACCCGCCACCAAAGCGTTCAAATTCACGGTCACTCGCAATCGTTCCTTCGTCAGCGACGAGGGACGCATTGAGATCCGCGACAACGCGACCGGAAATCCCTATCCCTCGACCACTCGGGTCAGCGGAATGTCGGGTGTCGTCAGCAAGGTCAGTGTCACCCTCCTCGGGTTGACTCACTCCTTCCCGGATGACATCGACCTGCTTCTGGTTTCCCCGAACGGATCGAAGAGCGTCATCCTGTTGGCTGACACCGGCGGCGGCGCTCCCACCAATTCCATCAACAACATCACAATGACCTTCGACGACGAGGGTCAGCCGCTCACGAGCGAGGAGAAACTGAGCCACCGCACCTACAAGCCGACCAACTCCGGTTCGGCGTCCTTCCCTTCACCCGCGCCGGGATCCGGACATTCGGCCACTCTGTCCGCCTTCAACGGAATCGATCCGAACGGCGAATGGAGGCTCTATGTGGTCGATGACACGTTCTCCGACAACGGCGCGATCGAACGCGGCTGGGTGCTTATCATCGAAACCGCTCCGAGCATTTCGCCGATCGCCAACCAGACCACCCGTGAGGACACGACGCTCCTGGTGGGCTTCACCATCGGTGACTCCGATACGGACACCCATCTCCTGAAGACTTGGGCGCTCTCCTCCGACGAGACTCTGGTCAACAACACCAACCTGTTGACCGGACCCACGAACGACTTGAACCGGACCCTCAGCATCACACCGAGTCTGAACAAGTTCGGCACCAATTTGATCACGGTCTACGTCGCCGACAATCGCGTCACCAACAGCACCCAGTTTGGTCTCACCGTGACCGCGGTCGACGATCCGCCGACGATCACGACCTCGACCAATCTGGTCCGTATCTTGGAGGACCAGCAGACGAACATTGTCTTCAACGTCCGGGACGTTGATTCGATTCTGAGCGTCACGAACGCGCGGATCACCTCCGGGAATGCGGTGCTGGTGCCGAATAACGTCACGAATCTCAGCCTCGCGGGAGCCAATAGCATTCCGATTGACACCGCCGCGCAAATCACCGCCACGGTCAAACCCGACCTCCATCAATTCGGGGAATCGATCCTCTCGTTCACCCTCACCGATGGCACGACACCCGTTTCCAGGGACGTCACGCTCGCGGTGACTTCGGTGAATGATGCGCCGACCATCTCCGTCACCAACAACGCGTACTCGGTCAACTCGGGCCAAACGCTGGCCAACATCCCAGTCACAGTAACGGATGTTGAAACGCCCTCGCGCAATCTCATCCTCTCGGCGACTTCGGGCAACAAGGCGCTCATTCCGGATGCCAACATCGTGCTCGGAGGAGCAAATGAGAACCGCCTTCTCTCCGTAACGCCGATCGGTACGGGCACCGGCATTGCGGTGATCACCCTCACGTTGAAGGATGACAACAACCCCGTCGGTCAATCGACCCTCGATATCACGATCACCGTGAATGCCGCGCCGGGTAAGAGCTATGCCAACACGGCTGTGGTGACCATTCGGGACAACAACACGGCGAATATCTATCCCTCCGCAATCACGGTTCCCGCCCTTGAAGGCAAGATTCATCAGGTCAGCGTGACGATTGATGGCTTCACCCATTCGTCCCCTGACGATGTTGATATCCTGCTCGTGGGCCCGAACGGACAAAAGGTCCTCATTCTCTCGGACGCGGGCGGCAACATTCCGATCAGCAACGGGCGCCTGGTCTTCGACGACAATGCACCCGCGACGGTCCCCGACAACGGGCCGCTTCTCGCGGGCAGTCATAAGCCGAGCAACTACGGTGGTGGCGACGCCTTCGCGTCACCCGCACCGGTTGCTCCGTACGCCGAATCGCTGAGCGCCTTCAACGGCCTGGATCCCGAAGGGGTCTGGCAGCTCTTCGTCGTCGACGACACTCCGAACGATTCCGGCAGCATCGGTGGTGGCTGGAGCCTCAAGATCGTCACGACTCCCGCGATCGCCACCAGCACGGCAAGCCCGGTGGTTTGGGACGAGGACACGACCGCGATCGTCAACATCGAAGTCAACGACCTGGATGCGGGCAGCAAACTCGACCAGCTTGAACTGTTCTCCACGTCGAGCAACGGCTCGCTCATTCCCAACGCTGAACCCAACGTCGTCTTTAACCGGATCTCCGGCGACGAAAACTCCTTGGGCGGACCCTGGGGTTACCAGGTTCGTCTGACTCCCAGTACCAACAGCTGGGGTACCAACCTGATCACCATCGGCATTCGCCGGAAGAGTGACCGGGCCGCCAGCACGGTGGTCTTGGCGAATACGGTCCGCCTGGTGAACGATGCGCCTCAGATCTCGCGCATCACGGAGAAGACGACCGACGAAAATCAACCCATCACGATCACGTTCCTCGTCACCGACGTGGATACGGATCCGAAGGACCTTTCGATTCGTGCGACTTCGGGCAATGAAACCTTGATCAGCAACTCCCGGCTGCAGTTCCCGGGTCCGACCAACTTCCTGGCGGCGCTCAGCTCCAGCGAGTTGAGCCTCACGATGCAGGGTAACACCAACCAGACAGGGACCGCCCTGATCACCCTCCTCGTGACCGACAATTCAACGAACCCGCCGGCCGCTTCGGCGACATCGTCGTTCAACCTTAGAATCGTTCCCTTCAATGATCCCCCGGTGATCAGCGCGATCCCCGACATCGCCATTCCGGCTGGTTCGACGTCCACGAACATCGCGTTCACCGCGAATGATTCCGACAGCGGAACCATCAAGACCACGGCGACTTCTTCGGATGAAACGCTGGTGCGCAATGCCAACATCCGGATCTTCCGGGATCAGGCTGGCACGCTCCCGGCCGAAGACTTCTACGCTCCCGGCCCTCGTTGGATCCGTGTGACGTCCGAGGTCGGCAAGCGAGGCGCCGCGACCATCACCGTGACCGCGACGGATGGAGCCAAAACCGATACCCAAACGTTCGTGGTCAACGTTGTGGAAAGCCGCGAACGGGGATTTGCGAACACAACCCCGATCGTCATCAACGACAATGGCCCCGGCAATCCTTACCCCTCTATCATCAACGTGAGCGAGTTGGTGGGTGACGTGAGCCAAGTCCGAGTCCGTCTGACGGGATTCGCGCACGGATTCCCGTCCGACACGGACATCCTCCTCGTGAGTCCCGCCGGCAAATCAGTCATGCTGATGAGTGATGCCGGCGGCGGCAACGCGGTCACCAACCTGACCTTGACCTTCACCGATGGTGCCCCTGACGACATCCCACAGAATGGACCCTTGGTCAGCGGAACCTTCCGAACGAAAAACTACGATCCCGCCGCCGATCCAATGGCCTCACCCGCGCCTGCGGCACCTTACGGCACGACTTTGGGATCGCTGGCGGGAACCCCGGCGAACGGTGAGTGGAAACTCTTCATCATCGACGACACGACGTCGGATTCCGGCTTCATCACCGGTGGCTGGGACCTGTTCATCACCACCCAGCCTCGCATTGTCGGTCTGACCGATCTCACCATTCGTGAGGACGAGGAATTCACGGCGCCGTTCACGATCGTGGAGGAAAGCTTCGCGGATCCGACCTTCACCTTCAGCACAGCGAGCACCAATTCCGCGGTGATCGCGACCAATGAACTCACGTTCCGAGGCAGCGGCACCAACTGGACCCTGACCGGCCGGCCGGTTGAGAACGTCTCCGGTGTCTCCCGCATCACGGTGTTCGCCCGCAATCCCTACGCGCAGATCGTGAGCAATGCCTTCACGGTGACCGTCAATTCTCAGAATGATGATCCGTTCATCACGGATGTTGATGACATCACCATCTTCTCCGGCACGGCCAGCGCGCCGGTCGCCTTCACCTATGGCGACCCTGAAACCCCGCAGAAGGACCTGATCTTCACGGTCTCTTCGTCGAACACAGCGCTCATTCCCACGAACAATGTGTTCATTGTGGGTGGCTTCCTCCAGGTGGCACCCGTGGGCAATATGAGCGGATCGTCGCTCGTAACCCTCACCGTGGCTGATCCTGGCGGCGCAACCGCCTCCACATCCTTCACGGTCACTGTGCGGCCAGCTCTGAATCCGCAGTTCGCGAATTCCACCGGGATCAACATTCCCGTCCAGGGCAAGGCAACACCCTATCCGTCGACAATCGACGTGAGCCGGGTCGGTGGGGCCGTATCGCGAGTCACGGTGACTGTGGCGTCCATCAACCATGCGTACCCCTCGGACATCGATGTCATGCTCGTCGGACCCCAGGGTCAGAAGGTGGTCTTGATGAGCGACGCGGGCGGCAGCGCCCGTCTGGTCAACTCGCGGTTCACGTTCGACGACCGCGCCGCCGCGGGATTGCCCTTCAATCCTTCCGAGCCGATCGCGAATGGCACGTACAAGCCGACCAATCACCAGGGTGTGGATGACTTCCCGGATGCGCCTCCCGGAACCACGAGCGCGACGCTCGACGTGTTCGCTGGAACGGATCCGAATGGTGTCTGGTCGCTCTACGTTGTCGACGATGCCGCTCCCGACGGAGGGTCGATCGTTGGCGGCTGGATCCTCAACATCTTCTCGACGGATCCGACCATCAGCGCGATCGCGGATCAAACGACCGATGAAAACGTGACGTTGACCGTTCCGTTCACCGTCGAGGACGCGGATACCCCTGCGACCAATCTGGTTGTGGTCGCCGGTTCGGATAATGCGGCATTGCTCGGACTCACACTCAGCGGCACCGGCAACAACCGGGTGCTGACAGTCACTCCGACGCCATTCGCATCCGGGTCGGGCACGGTGACCCTCGGGGTGACCGATGGCACGACGCTGACGCAAACGAGCTTCCTGGTGACCGTCAATCCGGTGAACCAGGCTCCGGAGATCACCGGCCTCACGGATCGGAACGTACCGTCCAACGTGACTCTCACCGCGCCCTTCACGGTCTTTGACCGGGAGACGCCGGCGAGCAACCTGGTGGTTACCGCCACCATCTCGCGCGCCGAGTTCGGCAACGTGACCGTCACCGGCGACGATGCCGACCGAAACTTGGTGTTCCGTTCGAGTGGTGACCAAGGCCAGGCCTTCGTCACCGTGGATGTCGACGACGGCACCACCAACACGACACAGATCATTTCGATCACGGTTGGACCGCCCTACGAACTGGTGGTTTCGGATATTGCCGACCAGACCATGGTCGAAAATGCCTCGCCTCTCACCGTGGGCTTTACGGTCACGGGTTCGACCTCGGGCGCGGTTACGGTCACCGGTGAAGCCGACAATGCGGTTCTCGTGAATCGTGTGGCGATCACCGGCTCCGGTGAGAACTGGAATGCCACGGTCACGCTCAACCCGAGTCAATCCGGCGAAAGCCTCATCACGGTCACTGCGACCGATGACTTGGGTGGCGTGGGGACCAGCACCTTCAAGCTCACGGTGCAACGCGCGGATCGCCCGCCGGTCCTGGGTGCCATCCCGCCGCAACAAACCCGCCCGAACGTTCCCGTCATCGTACCCTTGGACGTGACGGATCCTGACACGCCTCCGAGTCAGTGGGTCTTCACGTCGACGATCGGCGACGTCGCGATTGTCCGCAACGTGGTGTTTGGCCTGAGCGCGAACGGCGGTTTCGTGGCCACGATCAACCCGACCCGGGACGCGACCGGAACCACCACGGTTACGATCCATGTTTCGGATGGATTCACTCGGGTGAGCCAGTCGTTCCCGATGACGGTCATCGAGAATCCCCCGACTCTGGGCCCGATCGCCGATCAGAGCACCACGGCCAACACGCCGGTCGTCATCCCGCTCGCGGTGCAGGACATCGATACTCCGATCGCGGAGCTCGTCTTCAGCGCCACGTCGTCCAACCCGGCACTCGTCGCGGGCGTCACCTTCGACACCAGCAGCGCTACGGTGACGGCCACGGTGAACCTCGTGAAGGATGCGACTGGAGTCGCGACGGTCACCATCTCGGTGAGGGATTCCGCGAGTACGGCCTCCCAAGTGTTCGCCCTCCAGGTGACTTCCGCGGCGGCGCCTCAACTGGCGAAGCCAACGGTCACGACCAATCCGGACGGTTCCAAGACCCTTACGGTCACCTGGCAAAATGGTGGAGAACTGGAGTACTCCGACTCCGCTGTTGGTCCGTGGCTTGGCACTGGAAATACCAGTGGCACGTACAGCGAACCGGCGACCAGCCCTTCGCGCGTCTTCCGAGTCCGTCGGTGACGAGTAGGAATCGAGATTCATTGATCACGGGAGGCCGGGCGAAAGCCCGGCCTCTTTTTCATTTGGGCTGATGCTGGCTGAGCTGTTCGGGCCTGTTTGCGGAAACCATGGGAAGGACCTTGGCGACTTGTCCCCAGTGGCTTGTGCGCCTAGCATCCCGGACGTGAGCCGCGGCCCAGCTTTAGCTCCCCACGGGAAATCCCTCCTGCGGTGGCTTGGTTGCTTGCTCATCCTCGGGCTGATCGGAGGACTTTGGATACCTGGCAGCCGCGCCGCGGAGAAAGGGGAGTCCACCGCGGCGGAAGGCGAAGGGGTTCAGAACCTGACCGTTGATGCGTTGAGAATCCTGAGGGCGAGGTGTTTCGGGTGCCACAACCCGGAAAAGAACAAGGGTGGTCTTGTTCTCACGAGCCGGGACACGATTCTGACGGGGGGAGATTCCGGAAAAGCCGCACTGCCGGGGAACCCATCCACAAGCAGGATGATCGAAGTCCTCGCCGCCGAAGCGGAACCCCACATGCCTCCCAAGGAGGTTCTCTTACCCCGGGAAGTGAGGGTGCTGGAGCAATGGGTTGAGGCGGGTCTGCCTTGGGATGAGAGCTTTCTTTCCCGATTGAATGCCACTCGTACGGTCGAATTGGAGGACCTTCCAAACGGTTATCGCCCAATCCATGCGGTGGCGTTGGATCCGACTTCCCGCAGGGTGGCGTGGGGATTGGGCGGCGAGGTGCTGATTGGGGATCTCGCCGAGACAAACGAATCGCCTTCACTCCGCATCAAAGCCCACGCCGGGGTTGTGAACTCCGTGGCTTGGAGCCCGGATGGGCGATTTCTGGCCACCGGGGGATTCCGGGAGGTCACTCTTCGGAATTCATCGGACCTGAAGGTGGCTTGGTCGGTTCGGTCGAACCTTCGGGGGCGAATCCTGGCGCTTGAGTTCACACCCCATGGGGGAGCGCTGATTGTCGGCGAAGGTTCGGCTGCGGAGTCGGGTTGGGTTCACGCATTGGAATTTGAATCGGGCCGGACTCTCGCTTCATGGCTTGCCCATGGGGATACGATCATGGATGTGGCGATCAGTCCGGATGGAGGGGTGCTGGCCACGGCGGGAAGCGACAAGCTGGTCAAGACATGGGAACTCCTCACACAGAGGGAGGTGGGGAGGTTCGAGGGCCATTCTGGCGCCGTGTTGGGCGTTGCATTCAATCCGGCGGGTTCGGAACTGATCAGCGTGGGCGCGGACCGGCAGCTGAAGTTGTGGGATGCGAGAACCCGTGAGGCCGTCGTCACGATGGGGGGGCGTGGGCACTCGTTGAATGCCGTTTCATGGTCCGCGGACGGATCCCGAGTTGCGGCGGTCGACGAGGAGGGACGGCTCTTCGGGTTCACGGACTTCAAGCGGCACACCGGAGAACAAAGTTCGGCGACCGCCAAGGAAAAGGCCCTTGGGAACTGGCGGGAAACTTTGCACGCGGTGGCGATCAGCGGCGACGGGAAGACACTCGTTGCCGGCGGTGAGGACGGGGTTCTTCACGTTGTCAATTCGGAGGGCAAGGATCCGCGCACTTTGGTCGGCACTCCGGACGATCGTTCGCCCGAAGCTTCTCCGGAAGGTGCGGTTGGTGTGGCTTCGGCGGACCGGGTGGCTCGCGTCGGAGGAGGATCCGGCGCATCGGGTTCGCCGGGCGAGGCGGAATCCGAACCGGGACCGAAGACAACGCCGGATAGCCCGCCTTCCTTCGTGAGGGATGTCCTGCCGGTCCTGGCCAAGGCGGGTTGCAGCGCGGGTTCGTGCCATGCGAAGCCCGAGGGGCAGCAAGGATTCAAACTCTCGGTCTTCAGCTACGATCCCGCGGCGGATTACATGGAGATCGTGAAGGAGGCGCGGGGGCGTCGGGTTTTCCCGGCCGCGCCCGAGGAGAGTCTCCTTTTGCTGAAGCCCACCGGAACGCTCGAGCATGGCGGCGGCCGCCGGATCGATCCCGGCTCGAACGCCTACGCGATGCTTCTGCGATGGTTGCGGGCGGGAATGCCATACCAAGGTCGCGGGGAACCGATGCTTGAAGGCATCGCGGTGTATCCCGGTGATGGGACCTATCGCAAGGATTCCGTCCAGACCTTGACCGTTGAGGCGCGCTACTCGGACGGAACGACGCGGGATGTGACTCAACTCGCGGAGTATTCGGCCAGCGAACGGGAGATCGCGGACGTTGACGACAAGGGTTCGGTTCGGGTGGGACGCGTGAGCGGCGAAACCGTCATTGTTGCGCGCTACATGGGGTTCGTCGATGCCAGTCGCATCACGGTGCCATCGGACAAGGCGCTTCCCGGTGAACGCTACGCGGCATTGCCCGCGCACAACTTTATCGACGAACTGGCCTACGCCCAGTTCCGTCGGCTTGGGATTTTCCCATCGGAACTGTGCACCGACGAGGAGTTCATTCGGCGCGCCTACCTGGACACATTGGGTGTGTTGCCGACCGCGGACGAAGTGAGGACGTTTCTCAAGCCGACAGTCCCTGGAGCTTTGGAAGCCTCAACGCCGGGCGGGTCGCCTTCGGGATCCGGCGTCAATGCCGCCGTTCCGAGGGAGAGACCGGGTGTCAGGGCTCGTCGATCGGACTTGATTGAGAATCTGCTGGATCGACCTGAGTTCGTTGATTTCTGGGCGAATAAGTGGGCGGATCTGCTCCGCCCGAATCCTGACCGTGTTGGGGTCAAGAGCGTCTTCACCATCGATCAATGGCTGCGTGACTGGTTTCGGTCGGGACGTCCCTACGACGAGTTCGCGCGGGCGATCCTTTTGGCGGAGGGGACCAATCACCGGGACGGGCCTGTCGTGGTCTACCGGGATCGGCGCGAACCTCCCGAACTGACGACGATGTTCAGCCAACTCTTTTTAGGTGTCCGAATGGAGTGCGCGAAGTGTCATCACCACCCCAACGAAAAATGGAGTCAGGATGATTTCTACCAGTTCGCC
>JBFWOK010000065.1:0-32808 GCA_050250555.1 Limisphaerales bacterium | reverse complement strand
TGCGACGTTCGTCGGCGGAAAGTGCGTTGAGGAGTTCGGCCAGTCGTGCCAGGGCCGCCGCCCTCGCATCACCCGTCAATTCCTCGAACCGCACGGTCCGAACGTGTTCGGAAACCCGTTCGGCGGTCGGTTTCGAGGATCGCGCCCAAAAGGAACCCCCGATGGCCACCAGCCACACCGCGGCCAGGGCGATCGCACCGAGAAGAAATGGGCGGTACCGGGGGTTCATTTGCGCGTCGCGGATCGGAGGTGGTAGCCTCAACCACCCGGCAGCCGTCGCCGAGCCTGGCGGTCGTTGCTCAAGAAATCAGGGGATCAGGGGATCAGGGGACCAAAGCGGCGGTCGAGACCTCCGCTTCGGGTTCGTCCGCCGCCTCGAAAAACCCGATGAACATCTCTTCCCACGATTGGAGTCCGAACCGTACCCGTTGAGTCGGGTCCGGGTTCGACGGATTGCGACTCGAATTGTCGAAGGCGCCGGTGACCAGCAGCCAGGAACCGGCGGGCACTTTGCGGGGCTGGGCCAATCCGTACCCGAGCTGCCAGTTGAAATCATAGCGGGGCACGTTCAGCAGGGATTCGCGGCGGCCGTCCGGCAGGAGCAGTTCGTACCGCATCCATTTTCCCCGCACGTGCATGTGCGGGGCCAGGCTGTAGATCGTGGCCGGTTTGCGGAAGGCGTACGTCGCCGAATGCCTCGCTTCGTCCGAGCCCGGTGGGATCTCCAAATTGAAGTCCTCCGCCCGACGGACCTCCACGGTGCGCGGCTGGGGGCCCGGCGCGAGATAGAAAGCGACTTCGGTCTGATCCGTCTGAGCCACCCCGGTCGTCGTGTAGTGCATCTCGAGCGTCAGTTGCGCGCCCGCCGGAAGCCGCTTGGCCACGCCGGGAGGGTACTGCGAAGGCGGCGTGCCTGGGGCCCAACCACAGAAATGCAGCCCGTTCCCGGTGCCATCGTCCTGCCCTCCCGGCCACTTCACGTAAAGGATGGCGTGGTGAACGACCTTCCGGTTCCCCGGCTTGATGTCGGTGGCGGCAACCCAGACCTCATTGGTGAACGGATTGGGAATCGAAACGTGCCGGTACTCCAGCACACCGGTGGCCGGCACCTCCTCGGGCTTCGGCAGTCGCAACACGACGTCCGGGGTGCCCAGCGCCCAGTCCGGGAGCGGATCCAGCGGCTCCGCCAGGGGATCCGCCCCCTCGCCTCGCGGCGCGCCCGCCGATATCCAGCGCTGAAGCGTCTGAGCTTCCTTCCCCGTCAACTCGTGGGCGTTCGCGAATTTTCCGACATTCGGATCCGGATCCCACGGCGGCATGCGGCGCGTCAGCAGAACCTCCTCGATCATCCGCGAGTAGTTCTTCACCCGCCCATGGCCGTCCATCGACCAGGGACCGATCGCGCCGTCCCGATGGCATTCCACACAATGCTTTCGAAGGATCGGCGCGACGTCCGCCGCATAGGACGGAGTCCCGCCTTCCGACGCGACTTCGGCAAAGGCGATGCGACAGCCCCGCGCCTGGGTGCGATCGGTCGCCACGGGCCTTCCAGCGAGGTGCGCATCCAGGGCGTCCGCGAGGAACCTCTCCCGCGGGGAGGGTTTCTCCGCCCCCTCCGCGAACCGGTCGTCGATCGCCCCCTGGTACACCACCTCCCAGTCTCCCGTCTCGATGGCCACCACCTCCGCGGTCCGCTGAACTCCGAGGGAGAGCGCCACCCCCTGCCGGGGATCGCGAAGGTAGGGAAACCCCTGCAAACCGAGATCCCGAAACTCCTTCGCGGCATCACGAACCGAGTCCTCCGCGAAGGTGTTGATCAGCCAGAAGGAGACTCCCTGTTTCGCGTAGGCATCGCGAAGTTCCCGCAGGGTCCGCGCACTCTTCCGCGCGATCGGACACCCGGTCCCGGTGAAGAAGAGAACGACGACCTTGGCTTCCGCGCGGTACAGCTCGTGATTCACGCCGCGAAGGTCCAGCAGGTTGAAATTCGGCACCTCCCGTTTCGCGGAGGCGGCCACCGCTTCAGCCATCTGGGACAGGCCGGCCAGGGCCAGCAGCACCAGCAGCCACACCGACCCTGCCGCGGTTCGCTTCGGAATCTCACTCATGAGCCCCCGATGGTACAACCGGCACCGGCTCCGACAACCCAGAATCCCGGGAGTCGTGCCGACGAACCGCCCGCCCATCATCCTCCGGCTATCGCGGGGATGATGCTGATCTCGTCGCCCTCCTTGAGAGGCGTTTGCTGGTTCTCGAGGAACCGGATGTCCTCCTCGTTGACGTAGACATTCACGAACCGCCGAACGGCGCCGTTCTCATCGAGCAACCGTTCCTTGATTCCGGGAAATCGCGACTGAAGCTCCGCGATCGCGCCGCCCACCGTCGACGCATCCACCGGCACGAGTTCCTCATTGTGGGTCAGCTTCCGAAGCGGGGTGGGTATGCGAACGTGAATGGGCATGGAATGGAGGGGATGGAATTCTTGTCGTTGATCGGGTCGGTGACCGGGCTGACCGCGCCAGGGATCCCGATGAGGGATCCCGCGGGCCAAGCCGTGCCAGATTTTAGCGGGTGACCTTAGCGGGCTGGCGGGAGCGGAGCGACTGGAAATTCCCCCCACGGGGAGGAGTTTCGGCACCGCGAAAAGGAATCCACCCGGATTTCATGCTTCACGCCGAAGCCGGGGTCAGCGGACCGGCGGACTTGTCCTGGGCCAGGACCCCGTCAAACTCCCGCAGGCTCGGCCGGATTTCGCGGGTCACCCCCGCGTGGCCGTCCACGGCGTCGAGGGTCTTGAGGCCGTTGCCGGTGATGCAAAGTACGACGGATTCGTGCGGCGGAATCTTGCCCTGTGCGACCAGCTTCCTCGCCACACCCACCGTCACCCCGCCGGCCGTCTCCGCGAAGATCCCTTCGCACTCGGCCAGAAGCCGGATCCCGTCCCGAATCTCATCATCCGTGACGTCCTCTCCGGAGCCCCCGGTTTCCTTCATCACCTTGAGGGCGTAGAAGCCGTCGGCCGGAGTCCCGATGGCCAGGGATTTCGCAATGGTGTTCGGTTTGACGGGCTTGAAGAAATCCAGTCCGGCCTTCTGCGCCGTCGTGATCGGGCTGCAACCCGTCGCCTGCGCGCCGTGGATCTTCCAGGGCGAGGACGGCACGAGTCCCAGCTTCGAAAACTCCTGATAGCTCTTGTGGACCTTGGTGAGCAGCGATCCGGAAGCCATGCAGACCACCGTGTGCTGCGGGATCCGCCAGCCGAGTTGTTCCTGGATCTCGAAGCCCATCGACTTCGATCCCTCCGCGTAATACGGACGCATGTTGACGTTCACGAACGCCCACCCGTACTTGCCCGCGATTTCCGCGCAGAGGCGGTTCACCTCGTCGTAGTGCCCCCGGATGCCGATGACTCGGGCTCCGTAAATCAGCGAGTTCAGCACCTTGCCCTTCTCGAGGTCGTGCGGAATGAAGACGTAGGCGTCCAGACCCGCCGCCGCCGCATTCGCCGCCACCGAGTTGGCGAGGTTTCCCGTGGAGGCGCACGCCACCGTTCGGAAACCCAGTTCCACCGCGCGACTCAAGGCCACGCTCACCACCCGATCCTTGAAGGACAGCGTGGGGTAATTGACCGCGTCGTTCTTGATCCAAAGCTCCTTCAACCCCAATCGCGCCGCCAATCGGTCCGCCCGGACCAGCGGCGTGAACCCCACCTGCCGCCCCACCGTCGGCTCACCCGCGATCGGAAGCAATTCCCGGTAGCGCCACATGGTCCGGGCCCGGCTTTCGATCAGGTCCCGGCTCAGGGCCGACGCGATCCGGTCGTAGTCGTAGACCACCTCCAGCGGTCCGAAATCGAACTCGCAGACATGGGTGGCTTCCAAGGGGTACTCGTGCCCGCATTCGCGGCACTTGAGCGCCTTCATGAACGAACGATTCGTATCCATAGTCATCTCGCGGCTGGCAAGGCCGGGAATGAAGCAGGCAAATGCCCCAACCCCACGCGGCACACTGAGAAGAGGACCCAGAATTCGTCCGGCACTCCTCTCATTTTTCCCGCCGGGATACTCGGTGTGAACGTCGTCGTGACGCCACCGCGCCGCCCATGCGGGGCTGGATTTGGCACCTGGACGCGGCCGCGTTGCCCGGGACCGCCGGTTGCCGTGGGGTCCTAGGGCCAGTCCCTCACCCACTCGCAATGAGAACCCCTCTCACGAAGGGCGCGCGGGTTCTGACGAAATCATCCCCCCCCTGTCAACCGGATTCTGCCGCAACACGGTCCCCACCGCTTCCGTCCGACCATGAATGCGTCCTGAAAGCTACGCTTGACGATCTACGCGAAATCGCTTAGACGATTCCCGGTCGATCGGTTCGTCAGGGAGGTTTCGAACAGGAATGACAGGCTCGAAGCCGCCGTTCCCATCACCGCCTCCCAGCACTTCCCACCGACCCGTCCGAAGCCAAGGAGTTCTTGCCCAACACGACCATGAAGAGTGCCATCCTCACGGATCTCGATTCCCGCGGATCCACCCCTCGTTCAAGTCCTGGGAGCCCGGATTTCAACAGCCCTCTGGGCGTGCGCCCGTCCGGAAGGGAAATCGCCCAGGATACCTTGGCCGCCGTCGTGGTTTCCTCCGTCATCGTCCTCCTCGCCTACCTGTACTGGGCCGCTTGAACCGACGCGCCTTGGAAGGGGGACCCAGCCTTCCGGATCCCCAGACGGGAACAATGGGGCGCATCTCCAGCGTGGGAGTCGTCCCGCCCGGGAACTTGGGTGACCGCGCGACACCACCCGGCTACCCTCTCCGGCCGCCATGCATGCCGTCCACGTTCATGTCCATGTCAGAGCCGAATCGGTGCGGGACTTCATCACCGCCACACTCGAAAACGCCCGGAACAGCCTCCGCGAACCCGGCATCGAACGATTCGAAGTCCTCCAACAAGCCGACGAGCCCACACGGTTTATCCTGATCGAGATCTACCGGGACGCGGACGCTCCCGCGGCTCACAAGGAAACGGCCCACTACAAGGCCTGGCGGGGTGCCGTCGAACCCATGATGGCGGAACCCCGTCGGAGCATCCGGGTTCACCGCATCCCTCCCGAACCGTATGAGGGATGAGTCCATTCCCCCGTTCGAATTCGCCACGGCGGCGCGTGTCGTTTTTGGCGCGGGACGCCTGGCCGAGGTGGGAGCCATCGCACGGAGCTTCGGCCGGCGCGCGCTCATCGTAACGGGATCCCACCCGGAGCGCGCACAGGGCCTTCAGGCGCGCCTCAAGGACGCCGGCGTCACGTCCGAAACCTATCCGGTCCAGGGCGAACCCACGACCCGGGCGGTGGCGACCGGGCTCGCGCGCGCCCGCCTCAAAGGCCCCGACCTCATCATTGGCTTCGGGGGAGGAAGCGCCATCGACGCCGCGAAAGCCATCGCGGGCCTTCTCACAAACGATCGGGACTTGTTCGACTTTCTCGAAGTCATCGGCCGAGGGGAAGCCATGTCCCGTCCGGCAGCTCCGTGGATTGCCATTCCCACCACCGCCGGCGCGGGAGCCGAGGTGACCCGCAACGCCGTGCTGACGTCCCGTGAGCACCACGTCAAAGCCAGCCTCCGGAGTCCGTACCTCCTCCCCAAGGTGGCCTTGGTCGATCCCGAACTGACGTTGGACCTGCCTCCGGATGTCACCACGGCGACGGGCCTCGATGCGCTCACCCAACTCATCGAGTCGTTCGTCAGCATCCGGGCCAATCCCCTCGTGGATGCCCTCTGCCTTGAGGGCGTTCGCCGCGTCGCAAGGTCGCTGCGACGCGCCGTGGCCGATGGACGGAACCTGCCGGCCCGGACGGACATGGCTCTCGCGGCTCTTTTCGGAGGCATCGCCCTCACCAACGCCGGTCTCGGAGTCGTCCATGGACTGGCGGCTCCCCTGGGCGGCCACTTCCCGGCAGCGCACGGCACCCTGTGCGCGGCGCTGCTCCCCCACGCCATGGCGCTCAATCTGCAAGCCCTTCGCCAACGCGTCCCGGATTCGCCAAGCCTCGAACGCTTCGCCACCTTGGCCCAGGCATTGACAGGTCGTCCGGACTCCGCCCCCGAACATGGCGTCGAGTGGATCCGAGAGCTGGTCGGCGAACTCGCGGCGCCCACCCTCCGCGCCCTCGGAGTTGGGAAGGATTCCTTCCCCGAAATTGCGGACAAATCGGCGGCCGCCAGCAGCATGAAATCGAACCCGGTGTCCCTGTCGGCGGGCGAATTGATCGCCCTCCTCGAATCCGCCTGGTAGGGGCGAAACAGCACGGCATGGAACCGGTTCTTGTCCGCCCGGCCCGACGCGACGATTGCCCCGCGATCCTCGCGATCTACAACGAGGCCGTCCTGACCACCACGGCGTCCTACGATGTCGAACCCTGGACCCTGGAGCGACGCCTGGAGTGGTTCGATGATCACACGACAAGCGGTTTCGGGATCTTCATCGCCGAGGAAGGGAACCGGGCCGTGGGATGGAGTTCCCTCAGCCGGTTCCACAACCGCCACGCCTACCGCCACACCGCGGAGGTTTCCGTCTACGTGGCCGGGAATCGCCGCGGGCTCGGAATCGGCACCCTTCTGCTCCCCCCGCTGCTCGAATCCGCCCGCGCCAGGAACCTCCACACCCTCATCGCCGCCATCGACGGCTCCAACGAAGCAAGCCTGCGCCTCCATGCTCGATTCGGCTTCCAGCAAGTTGGCCACTTCCGGGAAGTCGGCCACAAATTCGGCCGATGGCTGGACGTCGTCTACCTCCAACGCTTCCTCGCGCCGACATCCGCGTCTTCCGGGCTGGATTCGCCCCGAACGGAAGCGTAGAAGCCTTGTTCATCATGCAAAAAAGCAGGACGACCCGGCCCCAGCGCAGGACGATCGCGTCAGGTTTCACCCTGATCGAACTCCTCGTTGTCATCGCCATCATCGCGATCCTCGCCAGCATGCTCCTTCCGGCACTGGCCCGCGCGAAGTACAAGGGCAGCCGGACCGCGTGCCTCAACAACATCCGCCAGCAGTACCTGTCGCAAATCCTCTACGCGGACGACAACGACGGGAAATTTCAGAAGCACGACGACGGAAGTCCGGACTACCACCGCCTCAACGCGCGCAAGGACAGCATCGTCGACAGCCTCCGAGGCTCCTACGTCAACAACACCTGGATTCTGATCTGCCCCGTCACGGCGAAATCGTTCGGACGTGTCTGGTTGAACTACGCGAGTCCCGCGAATTTCGCGGACAAATCCACGCGCGACTACGGCGGTTGGGACACCACGGCCGCCAATGTCTACACCCCGTACATGTGGCTCGCGAATTTCCCGAACATGAAATTCCAGTCGGTGAGCGGAAGCAAGGACCCCATGGCCGCCGACCTCGAGCCCGAATGGCCCAAGACCACCTCCGAGTGCGATTCCAGCCGGGCCTTCATCACGCATCGCGTCAGCGACACCCCGGGAACCAAGATCTGGGACGTCGGCCACCTCGGGAAATTCGACGCCGGCAATGTCAGCAAGCATTTCCTTGAGTTCTCCCTGACCCCCGACCAGCCCGTGGGTCAGGCCGACGGCAGCGTCGTCGTCCGCAACAAGGCCACCATCAGGAAGAGGGTCGTGGGCGGTCCCGGTGGCAACACGGCCTATTACTACTGACCGAGTCGGAGTCGCTTCCCTCATCCTTTGGGATTCCACAGTCCCGGGCCGTCACGCATCTTAAGCCCATGCACCGCTCCCGACGCTCCTTTCTGGCGGCCTCGGCCCTCGGAACCGCCGCCCTCACCTCCTCCCCCCTCGCGGCCGCAGCGACCCGCCCTGCTCCCAAGCCCCGAATCAAATTCGGGATTTCCACCTATTCGTACTGGCACTTCAGGACCGAGAAGGTCTCCGTCGAGTCCGTCATTTCAAGCGCCGCGAATCTCGGCGCCGAGGGCGTCGACATTCTTCACCGCCAGATGGACATCCCCGAGAGGGAACCGCTCACCGCGGAGCATCGCGCCTACCTGCAACGCCTGAAACGTCACGCGTTCCGGCAAGGCATCGATCTCATCTGCCTTTCAATCCACCAGGACTTCGTCGACCCCGATCCCGAGGTCCTCTCACGCCAGGTCGACCACACCCTCAAGTGCATCGAAATCGCCTACGAACTCGGCATTCCGTGCATCCGGCTCAACTCGGGCCGCTGGAACACCATCCCCAGTTTCGACGACTTGATGAAGGCCCGCGGCGTGGAGCCTGTTCTTCCCGGGCACACCGAGGATGACGGTTTCCGATGGTGCCAGCAGTGCATCGAACGATGCCTCCCCAAGGCGGAATCCTGCGGCGTCCTCCTCGCCCTCGAAAACCACTGGGGCCTCACAAACACTCCCGAGGGCCTCCTCCGCCTGGTGAATTCGGTCCGCTCCCCGTGGCTCGGCGCCCTCATGGACACCGGGAATTTCCTCGAAGACCCCTACGACAAGCTGGCCGCCATTGCGCCGAAAACCGTGTTCGTTCAGGCGAAGACGTACCCGGGAGGCGGTGAATGGTACACGCTGGACCTCGATTATCGCCGCATCTCCCGCCTCTTGGATGACGCCGGCTACGTCGGCTACGTCTCCCTGGAGATGGAAGGCAAGGAACCCCCCGCCACCGCCGTTCCCAAGAGTCTCGCCATGCTTCAGAAGGCGTTCCGACGGGCTCGCTGAACCGACCCGTCCTCCCGTCTGTTGCCCGCTCCTGGCACGGAATGCGGGCTTCCGTCCGATCGGTCATCCCTGATCGCCTAACCCCTCGCGGTGCGAGCGGCGGATCCCTTCACGATCCGTGTGGATCCGCCCATTCCAGCGTCCCAATCGATCCCTCCTCCCAAACGCGCCCCGGCCTCGTTCGTTTCCTCCCCGGCCTCGCCGGTTCCCGGACCTCTGCCATCGACCGCGCTCCCGAATCTTGATTTGTTCATAATAATCTTATTATGAACATCTTAAGGAAAATCCAGGTGACCCTTCGGGGAGAAATCGATCGATCGTTTCCGATCGCGGGTCATCTCGGATAGCGCCCTGGTGCGGAACAGGAATCCCGCCCGAGTCCCACGCGGCACCCGGGTTTTTCGCACCGGTTTTCACCTCAAACCCCACCCGCACCATCGACCCACGCCTTCGCCGTCCAGTTGAGCTAAGGAATTTCACCATAAGCAATTAACCATGCGGTCGTAACTCGCTAAAAAAACACGTGTTGACAATCTCCCTAGTGATTGCTGTTATGTCGCCACGTCCGACGCGCGGGTTAGGGGAAATAGCCAACGTAGGCGGACGAGTTAAGAAAAAACTGGTTCAGCTCGATTGCGGTCGTCGAATGGATGACGTCCGAAAACAGCGGAGCCGAATAGAACTAACTCGACGGCGCAGCACTATGAATCGGACAGGGGGTCAATATCAGAGTCAGATCAGCCGGCTAGGCAAATTCGCCGAGCCTCGCTGACTCAGGTCGACCCTCGGAACCTTTCTCGGCTACGCCATTTCCGGAGACTCGCATGCGTACCACCACCTCGACATCCTTTGCTTATGATTCGGTTCAGGCGGAGGGAGAACCATCTGTTGGCCAGCGATTTCAACCCTTTGTCGTCCAATCGGTTCCAAATTGGAAGTATCCTCTGGACGTCCTTGTATTGCTGATATCCCTCCCGATCATTCTACCGATCTGGCTTCTTTGCTCCGCCATTATTCTGATCGTCTCCCGGGGCCCGCTTTTCTTCATCCAGGAACGCATCGGCCACAATGGCGTTCCCTTCCGGTGCTACAAATTCCGAACCATGCGGACGGGAGCCGACACGGGGAGGCATCAGGACTACTTCCGACAACTGCAGCGCGGTGACGTTCCGATGAGGAAACTCGACGCCGCCGACCCCCGGATCATTCCGTTTGGCCGGATCATCCGAGCTCTTGGCTTGGACGAGCTTCCCCAGATCATCAATGTGTTGAAGGGGGAAATGAGCCTCGTGGGACCGCGTCCTTGCACCCCTTTCGAACTCCAGCGCTACGAACCGCAGCAACTCGAGAGGTTTTCGGCGTTGCCCGGCTTGACCGGACTCTGGCAGGTGCGTGGGAAGAACCGGACCACCTTCTCCCGCATGATTGAACTCGACATCGAGTACTGCCGCACCCAATCCGCGATTCAGGATGTTAAGATCCTGGCGCTCACGCCGATTACTCTGGCAATGCAGCTCGTTGAAGCCATTGCCAGTCGCCGTGGCGCCACTGTGGATCTGAAATCGCCAACGGCGGTTCAGGTTCAGGGCGCCACCGACGCCTGAGGGCGCAATTCCCTCGAGCTTGCGTCGACCTGAAATCCACCCGAACCGTCTGTCATAAACCACCATCATGGCTTCAAAAATCAATGTCGGAGTCGTCGGATGCGGCTACTGGGGACCGAACTTGATTCGAAATTTCGCCTCGCTTCACGATGCCCGGTTGCGAGCCGTCTGCGATCTCAACGTCCAGCGTCTCAAGCATATCCAGGAGCTTTACCCGAATGTCGAGGGCTACACGGATTACTCGAAGTTCCTGGCTGAAGGGAAACTCGACGCCGTCGTCGTCGCAACCTCCGTCGGACTCCATCACCCCATGGCCAAGGCGGCCTTGGAGGCCGGAAAACACGTGCTGGTCGAGAAGCCCCTCGCCCGAAGCTCCGCCGAATGCGCGGACCTGATCGACGTCGCCGAACGGAAGGGTGTCGTCCTGATGGTCGGGCACACATTCCTCTACTCGTCCGTGGTTCGACGCATCAAACAGATCGTCGATGCGGGTGATATCGGCGAAATCAGGTACATCTGCGCCCGCCGGCTCAACCTCGGACTCTTCCAGAAGGACATCAATGTCACCTGGGATCTGGCCCCGCACGACTTGTCCATCATCCTTCACATCTTCGGCGAGGTGCCGCATGGCCTCAATTGCTCGGGAAGTCCCACCGTCTCATCCCGGGTCCAGGACATCACCACGATGTGGCTCGGGTTCTCAAAGAACCGTTCCGCCATCGTTCAGAGCAGCTGGCTCGACCCTCGCAAGATCCGCGAGATGACCATCGTCGGAAGCCGTCGAATGATCGTCTACGACGATACCGCGCCTCTCGAAAAGATCCGCGTGTTCGACGCCCGGGTCGAATCGCCGCCCCACTACGATACTTTCGCCGAGTTCCATTACGCCTACCACTACGGGGATCAGTACATTCCCTACGTGAAACAGGAGGAGCCGCTGAAAGTGGAGTGTCAGCACTTTGTTGATTGCATCCGGTACAATCACCGACCCCTCAGCGACGGGAAACAGGCCCTCAATCTCGTTCGAATTCTCGAAGCCTCGTCCCGTTCCCTCGAACTCAACGGCGCGCGGGTCGACCTGACGGAAGCTGGGACCCAACAACCACCGGACGACAAGGATTCCACCACCGTCGAAGCGGCATCGAACGGCAACGGCAACGGGAATGGGAATGGAAATGGCAACGGCCACGGCCACGGCCACTCCCCGAAGCCCGCATCCACCCCCGCCGCCAAACGTCGCTCCCGTGGCGGATCCGCGTCCGCGCGGCACTCCCGAAAGGTCCGAACCTCAGCCCTCCAGGCATGAGCTCGGATCGGCAGCATCTCCAACTCGTGGCGCCGGACGTCAAGCTGGGTGTTGACGTCCGCTTGTTCGGATTCGTCAACCTCTACGGATGCGAAATCGGCGATCACTCCCGCATCGGTACGTTTGTCGAAATCCAGAAACAGGTTCAGATCGGCAAACGGTGCAAAATCTCCAGCCACACCTTCATCTGCAGCGGCGTGACCATCGAGGATGACGTTTTCGTCGGGCACGGAGTCATGTTCACGAACGATCTGGTTCCCCGCGCGACCAGCGAGGACGGCCGCCCGCAGACCGAGGCGGATTGGACCTGCCTCCCCACCGTGGTCCGGCGCGGGGCGTCCATCGGCTCCAATGTCACCCTTCTGTGCGGGATCACGATCGGAGAACGCGCCCTCGTCGGCGCGGGCTCCGTCGTCACCCGCGATATCCCCGCCGGCGCGGTCGTGGTTGGAAACCCAGCCCGCGTGATCCGAATGCTTCCAGGCTTCGAAACATCGGTCCGTGCCGCGGCCCCCGCCGCACCGGTCGCATGAAGTGAGACTCGGGCCCGGGTGGTGGCGGACGCTCCCCGGACCCGAAACGCCCGCCGCGGTCTCGGAACGCGTCGGGCTTGGCCGAGCGGCATCAACCTCCTACCGGTCTTCGCCGCCCTCGTTCGTATCCCCGAATGATTGGTTCGTGACCCGACGTCCCTGGAAACTGCTCTCAACCCGACGGTATGCCTGCCCCGCGCAATGCCGATACCCTGACTCGGCCGACGGTCCCGTCGACGGCGAGCGCTGAGTCTTCGGTGGAGATCGTTGATCCCCTCGAGTTCCCGGGATGGGACGACTCCTTGGCGACACATCCCCAGGCGACGATTTTCCACACCGCCGCCTGGGCCCGAGCGTTGGTTTCAACCTACGGGTTCAAGGCGCGCTATCAGGTCCAGAGGAAGGACCGCGGACTGACGGCCCTACTCCCCCTGATGGAATCAGGCTCGCGTTGGCGGGGCCGCCGATTGATCTCGCTGCCGTTCACGGATGCGTGCCCCCCTCTTCTCGGCCCAGAGGTTTCCGGCTCCGTGAGTTCTCGAGTAAGTGGATTCAGTACGACTCCCGAAGGTTCCCTGGCGCGGATTGCCGCTTCCGAACCCTTGCTCGCGGCGGCTCTTCGAACGGCCGAAGCCACCCGCTGTCAATTCATCGAACTGCGCGACTGCGAGGTTTGGACCCGTGGCATTCCGGCCTCCGTGGCCTTCCTCGGACACTCCATTCCGCTGCATGCCTCGGAGGAACCACAACTCCAGCTGTGCTCCCCTTCCATGCGTCGTGCCCTTCGAAAGGCCAACCGCGGTCCCTTGCGACTCAAGGAAGGACGAGACTGGGCCGATGTTCAGGCATACTACTCGTTGCACTGTCTGACCCGCCAGCGACATGGCCTACCGCCTCAACCGATCGGGTTCTTCCGGAACATCCACCGACACCTTGTTCAAAAGGGTCTTGGATTCGTCATCCTCGCGCTGGATGAGGGACTCCCGATCGCCGGGGCCGTCTTCTTTGGATTTGGAAGGACCGCGCTCTACAAATTTGGCGCATCCGCCGACACACACCTCGAACTTCGGCCCAACAATTTGGTGCTGTGGCAGGGGATTCGGCGCTGCGCGGAGTTGGGGTTTTCGGCGCTCGACCTGGGAAGAACTTCTCTCGACAACGAGGGTCTGCGTCGATTTAAATTGGGTTTGGGAGGCGAGGAACGCTTGATACAATACGTCCGTCAAGACGTGCGCTCGGGTTGCATCGTGGCGACGCCGGACCGTGCCCAGGGATGGCACAACCGCGTCTTTCGCCGACTTCCCCGCCCGATCAGTCGTGCCTTGGGCGCCGTGATGTATCGTTTCGTCTCGTGACGTTCGGTCCACCCAGCCAAATCACTACCCCAATTGAAGCCTCCGGAAACCATATCCATCGGCGCCCGCCAGGTTGAGCCGCCCCCCAATCGGTTCCGCCCGTCCGACATTTTCTACATCCTGTTCCGCCATAAGTGGAAGATCCTCTTCTTCTCACTTAGCGGATTCGCCGCCGGAGCCTACCTTTTTCTTACCCAGAAACCCGTCTATGCCTCCGAGGCCCGGCTGTTGATCCGTTATGTCCAGGAAACCCGCTCGGTGGGTCCCATGGACACGAGCGACGCCATCAAGTCGCCGGACTCGCGCGGAGAGAATATCCTGAACTCGGAGATGGACCTCATCACGAGCCTGGACCTCGCGGAGGAAGTGGCCGCCACGGTCGGCCCCTCGAACGTCGTCGATACCACGGCCCTCAACTATCCCGTCCTCGCGGCGGCCTCGGTCATCCGCTCCGGAATCAGCGTGGATTCACCACGCAAGAGCAACGTCCTCCGGCTCTCGTTTCGACACAGGGACCCCACGACGACCCGCACCGTCCTCTCCAACCTCGTCGCCGGCTACCTCCGAATGCACGCCCGCGTCCACCGGGCCGTCGGAGTTCTGGACGACCTGGGCCGCCAGGCCGAACTCCGGCGGGCCGACCTCGAAAAAGTCGAGGCTCAGCTGCGTCAATTGAAGGACTCGTTGGGCATCGCGAGCCTCGAGGAAGCCAAGCGCGCCAACTCCGACCAACTTGCCCGGATCAAACAGGAGCTCTTCTCGACGGAATCCGAACTCGCGGAAGCCCGGGCCGCCCTCGGCTACCATGCCACCAACCTCGTGACGTCCAGCACGAACAGCCCGACCGAGCCAGCCCCCGCCGCTCCCGTAATCCCCCGCGAAAAACTCGGTTCGTACGAAAGCCTCCTCACACAAATCGACGCCCTGAAGAAAAGGAAGCAGGACCTGCTCCTGCAATACACCGAGGACAGTGTCTTCGTCTCCACCGTCAACGATCGGATCGACAAACTCGACCAGGACCGGCTGAATCTCGAATCAGCGAATCCCGGAATCTCGACCTACGCCGCCGCGCTGACGCCCCGAGCGTCATTCCCCGGCGGCGCCCAGACGGCGCCCGTCGATCGGACGCTTGAAATCGCGCGCGTGGCGGGCCTCGAAGCCCGATGGAGCACCCTCCAGCGCCAACTGGCCCAACTCCAGACCGAGCAGGCCACCCTCAATGCGAAGGACCCGGATATCACCGAGCTCGAGCGGAAGCGGACCAGTTTCGAAAAGGACTACCGATACTATTCGAGCGCCGTCGAGGAAGCCCGCGTGGAAGCCGCGCTGACTTCGGGGCGGCTCGCCAACATCTCGATCGTCCAATCCGCCTCGCCGCCGGCTCGCGACAACAAATTGCTCTACCAGATCGTCGCCGGCGTCGTCGCCGCCGGCCTGGTTCTGGGCTTCGGCCTCGCGCTTGGACTCGAGTTCTATGGGGATCAGACCCTCCGGAGGCCAACCCAGGTCAGCCGGAATCTCAACATTCCAGTGTTCCTCACGGTGCCCCGCATGGCGCTCCCGGCCAAACCCCTCGCGCCAGGGCGCGCGCTTCCCGAGGCGACCTCCGAGGAGGGCTCCAACGGCGCCGGCGTCCCCGCTTTGGTGGACGATTCCGACGAACCCATCAGCCCGCTGATGTCCTACGCGGAAGCGCTGCGCGACCGCGTGATCATGCATTTCCAGCTGAGGGAACTGCATCACAAACCCAAGCTCGTCGGCGTCACCAGCTGCGGGAAGGGCGCGGGATCCACCACGCTCGCCACCCACCTCGCCGCCTCCCTCTCCGAGACCGGCGAGGGCAATGTCCTCTACGTGGACGCCCATCCGGATCTCGGTCCTTCGGTCCAGGCCTTCTACCGCGGAAAACAGGCGACCGGCGTCGCCGCCGTCCTCGACCAGGACGCCCGGTCCACCGCCAAGGTGAACGAGAATTTCTACATGGCGGCGCTGAACGAAACCGGTCTCCCAGGAAAAGTCGGGGTCCTGCCCAAGAAGCTCGCCAACCTGCTTCCCAAAATGAAGGCGAGCGACTTCGACTACATCATTTTCGACCTTCCGCCCGTGACCCAGACGAGCGCCACGGCGCGGGTCGCGGGCCTCCTGGACATGACCCTGCTGGTTTTGGAATCCGAGAAAACCCACGGGGATCTCGCGAGGCAAGTCACCGGGCTGTTGAAGCAATCCCGGGCGGATGTCGCCGGCGTGCTGAACAAGCACCGCCGCTACATCCCCCGTGGCCTCGACCCGGATCTGTAGTCGTCAACAACCGGATCCGCGGACGCGATGGGGACGCGTCCTAGGAGCTAATTTGTGTTCATGCGCACACTCCCTTTGCCGTCAATCGCGTCACTTGCGAATTGACCGGGGCGAAGCCTGCCTTCATCCCATGAGGTTGAAACGTACGGTGCATGTTCCGCAATAACCTCTACTTCTCGCTAAAGCCGTACCTGCCCGACCGGATGCGTACACTCCTGCGGAAATGGTATTCCCATCGGGTTCTCGGCAAGTCCCGCGCCGATTGGCCCATCGACGAGGCGGCCGGACGGAGACCCGCCGACTGGCCCGGATGGCCCGGCGGCAAACAATTCGCCTTCGTCCTGAGCCACGACGTCGAAGGCCCCGAGGGACTGCGAAAAACCATGCCCCTCGCCGCCGTCGAGGAACGGCTCGGTTTCAGGTCCTCCTTCAACTTCGTTCCGGAGGGCCGCTACCGGGTCCCCGCGGAACTCCGCGAACAGCTCGCCGCCCGCGGATTCGAGGTCGGAATCCATGACCTTCGCCACGACGGCAAACTCTATCGGTCCCGCGAGGCCTTTCGGCGCAACGCGGAGCGGATCAATCATCACCTCCGGGAATGGAACGTCTGCGGATTCAGGTCCGCCTTCATGCTCCACCGCCTGGAATGGCTCCACGACCTCGAAATCGAATACGACGCGTCAACCTTCGACACGGACCCCATCGAACCCCAACCCGACGCCGCGTCCACCATCTTCCCGTTTTGGGTTCAACGCCCCGGCCCCGGGATGAACGCCTCTCCCACGGGCACGCCGCCGACGGACCCGCCCGGCGCGGCGCGGACCGGCTACATCGAACTCCCCTACACGCTGCCCCAGGATTCAACCCTGTTCCTTTTCCTAGGACAACAGGACATCAACGTCTGGAAGAGAAAGGTGGAGTGGATCGCCGAGCGCGGCGGCATGGTGCTCCTGAACCTGCACCCGGATTACGTTTCCCACGCCGGAGAAGGCACGAGGGTCCGAAAGGATTACCCCGTCCGACTCTACGAGGAATTCCTGGAACACATGATCGGCAAGTACTCGGGGGCCTACTGGCATGCGCTGCCACGGGAGGTCAGCCGGCATGCCCGATCAGCCTATCCGACGGGTGGACCTCGCCGCCCCCGTCACGCGTGCATGGTCTCGTACAGCTTCTTCGAGCAGGACAATCGCGTCCAACGGTACGCCAAAGCCCTCGCCGCGCGCGGCGACACGGTCGATGTCCTCACCCTGCGTCCGTCCTCCATCCCTGACACGACCGCAACCAACGGACACCCCGCTCCCCCATCCCACTTCCTCCCCGGCATCCGCGTCTTCCATGTCCAGGGCCGGATCCGCGACGAGAAGAAGATCACCGATTTCGCCACAAGAATGGCGTCCTTCTTTTACAGGTCGTCGCGACTCCTCAATCTGTTGCGAAGGATCCGGCAATTCGACGTCATTCATGTCCACAATGTCCCCGACTTCCTCGTCTTCGCCGCCTGGGCCGCCAGACGCCGCGGCAGCCGCGTGATCCTGGATCTCCATGATCTCCTGCCCGAATTCTACTCGAGCAAGTTCAAGACACGCCCCGGCTCTCCCCTCTTTCGTTTGCTCCTCCTCTGCGAACGATGGTCGTGCCGCTTCGCGGATCACGTGATCGTTTCCAACCACCTCTGGCGGGACAAAGTCGCCGAACGCACCGGCCTCGCCGAGACCTGTTCCGCGATGGTGAATCACGTCGACACCCAACCCTACCGGCAACTTTCCGCCACCCGGGAGGAGGCGCCTTCCGGCAGCCGACCGCTGATCGCCGCCTTTCCGGGCGGATTCTATCACCATCAGGGACTCCACGTGGCCATCGAGGCCCTCGCCCGGGTCCGCATCCGCCATCCCGAAGTCGAACTCCACCTGGTGGGTGATGGTCCCGAACGTGAGCGACTCGAGGACCTGGCCGGCAAGCTTGGCTTGAACGCCGCCGTGCGCATCATGCCGTCCATCCCCATCAGCGAGGTCCCCGCATTCCTCGCCACCGCCGACATCGGGGTCGTCCCCAAACTGGCCGACGGCTTTGGCAACGAGGCGTACAGCACCAAGATCATGGAGTTCATGGCGGCGGGCGTTCCCGTCCTCGCGTCGAGCACCAAGATCGACCGGTTCTATTTTGGATCCGGCGAGGTCAAGTTCTTCGAGTCGGGGAATCCCGAAGACATGGCCCGGGCGTGGGTGGAACTGATCGAGACCCCGTCCGAGCGCGCCACCCTCGTGCGCAAAGGCTTCGAGTACGTCGACTCCCACGGCTGGGAGAAGAATTCCGCCGAGTACCTCGATCTCTTCGACCGGCTCTGCCCCACGGGGAACTGAGCCCCGACGGTGGAAGCGTCTTCGCGCCGCGCGCGGCCGCGGTGGAATCCGGAGCTCGGCCCGCACCCTCGAACATGCCGTTTCCTCGAATCGACCGCCTCGTCTCGGTCAACCTCGTCGCTCCCGTCCTCCATAGGTCGGGAGGCTCATCCCAGGGTCGCGTTCCAATCCTGATGTACCACAGCGTGTCGGATGACCCGGAACCCGGAGTCCATCCCTACTACCGTCTCGCAACCCCCCCCGCCCTGTTCCGCGACCACCTCTCAATCCTCTCCGACCAGGGATTCTCGGTCGTCTCCCTGCACGAAGCCGTCGCAGCGCTCTCGCGGGCGGACGCCGAGGCCCCCAAGGTCGCCGTGATCACGTTTGACGATGGATTCCGGGATTTCCTGACCGACGCCTGGCCGGCCCTCTCGTCGCGCTCGTTCACAGCGACCGTCTTCCTTCCCACCGACTACATCGGCGAACCGAGAAGGACTTTCGTCGGCAGGGAATGCCTCACCTGGAACGAAGTGCGCGACCTGCGAAACGCCGGGGTTCGCTTCGGCTCCCACACGGTCTCCCATCCCAAACTCTCCGAGCTCTCCGCGACGGATCTCCACGACGAACTCGCCCGCTCGCGCGCGATCCTCCAAGACAACCTCCAGGAACCCGTCGACCTGTTCTGCCATCCCTATGGGTTCCCCGCCGCCGACCACGCCTACGTCGACCGCCTTCGGGGCGTGCTTCACGCGACCGGCTACACGATCGCCACGACCACCAACGTCGGCCGGGCCTCCCAGGGAGGCGACCCCCTTCTCCTTCCAAGACTTCCCGTCAACGGGGCCGATGACCCCCTCCTGTTCTCCGCCAAACTCCAAGGCGCCTACGACTGGACGTCCCGGCCGCAAGCCGTACTGAAACGCGTGAAGCGGTTCCTCCGACGCGTCGGCTGACACAATTGATTCCGTTTCTTCAAACTCAGATCCCCCCCGCCATGGCCTCCCCCCGCTACGTCGTCATCACGCCCGCACGAAACGAGGAGTCAAACATCGGCCACACCCTCGCGTCGATGATCGCGCAGGAAATCCGGCCTGTCCTCTGGGTCATCGTCGACGACGGCTCCTCCGATCGGACGCCCCAAATCGTCGAGGAAAGCATGCGGATCCATCCATGGATCCGCCTCCATCGACGTCCGGACCGCGGGGCCCGCAAACAAGGCGGCGGCGTCATCGAGGCCTTCTACGACGGCTATCAGCAGGTCGGCGCCATCGAGTGGGATTACCTCGTCAAATTCGACTCGGATCTTTCGTTCCAACCCGACTATTTCCGGCGCTGCCTCCAGAAGTTCGAGCAGGATCCGAAGCTGGGAATCGGAGGGGGAATGATCTGCCAGAATCTCGGTGGATCCCTCGTCTGCGAAGCTCCCGGCGACCCGGCCTTCCACGTCCGGGGCGCCACCAAAATCTACAGGAACGCCTGCTGGAATGGGATCGGCGGACTGATCAAGGCGCCCGGTTGGGACAGCATCGACGAACTGAAGGCGACGATGCTCGGCTGGACCACGTACACCTTCAAGGACATCCCCCTCCAGCACCACCGCTACACCGGTTCCGCGGATGGAACGTGGAAGAACCAGGTCAAGTTCGGCCTGTCCAATTACATCACGGGTTATCACCCGCTGTTCATGCTCGCGAAGTGCCTGAAACGAATTGCGCAGCCTCCGGTCTTCGTCGGCTCGCTTGGCCTCGCCTGGGGATTCGTCAAGGGCTACCTGACCCGCCATCCCCGCGTCGAGGATCCTCGATTGATCGATTGGGTCAGGCGTCAACAGATCGACTGCCTCCTGCTCCGGCCCAGCCTGTGGAGCTAGACGGCCATCGCGTGGCGCCACACTCACCGCGGATCCGATTCCCATGGGTGACTTCATCATCGATTTTCGGGACATCACCCGTCGGTCCGGTCCCCGCGTTTCCGAGCAACTGCGCTTTCTCCCCCATGTCGAGCCCGTCACGATCTCACTCCCCGGATTCGACCTGACCCTCACCCTCACCGAGGACCCGCACCTCTGGTCTCCCTACCGCAGGCCGGACGGTTCCAGGATCACCGCGATCGCGGGGCGCGTCGCCCTCCCCGAAACCGCCTGGAACGCGGGAGAGTCACGCCCGGGAACCGGAGGACTCGCCTGCAAAGCCCTGGATGCCCTCGTCGAGGTCGGTGGCCTCGAAGCCCTGGAACGGGTGAGCGGAAATTTCGCGATCATCGTCGCGGACCTCACACGGAACCAGGTGCACGTCGTCACCGACTGCACCGGCGTCTACCCCGTGTTCGAAACGGAAGCCCACGGCGCCCCGGTGCTTTCGTCGCACACCGACACCCTCGCGGATGCGACGTCGAATGCCGGCGACCTCGACCAGACCAGTCTCGGGGAGTTCCTGCTCACGGGCACCGTCTCGCCACCCCACACGTTCTACCGTCGCCTTCGCGCCGTCGGCCGGGCCATGGCCCTGACGGTCACCCTGGCCCGCGAGGGTCGTCCGTCGGTCCAGCGTCGTTGCTACCTTCCGCTCGAATTCATGGGCCGGGACTCCGACCGCGAGGATGACCTCGCCGCCGAATTCGCGCGCGCGTTCAGGAACTCGGTCCAGCTTCGCAGCCAACCCCGCCTGGGCCGTGTCGCGGTGGCGCTCAGCGGCGGCCTCGATTCCAGGGCGGTCCTGGCCTCCCTGCATCCGTCCGCGGACTGCGTCGCGTTCACCTGCTTCGACGAGGAAAACGCGGAATTTCGGACGGCCAGCGCCATCGCGAAGGCCGCGGGTGTCACCTTTCTGCCGTACCGCCGCTCCGAGGATTACTACGCCGAAAACGCACGGCTCGGAGTTCGCATCAACGGCGGCATGGGCAGCTTCGCGAACAACCATTTCCTCGGCGCGCTCCCGTGGCTGCGGGGCCAGGGCGGACGCATGCTGCTCACCGGTTGCTACTGCGACTACCTTTACAAGGGGTTGCCCCTCAACCGCCGAACCCACCCCATCACGGGGCGGGAGGAACTCGGGCCCTTCGATCCGGAATTCTACTTCACCCATGTCTGGCCGGACACGAAGGCCGCGAAGGAAGCGCGCGACCGCCTCGTCGCGCGCTACGACGGACTGAGGACCGACGATCGATCCGACGCCGCCGTGTTCGCCCTGGAGGCGGCTCGGACCTTCCCTCTCGCCTACGAGGGCGACAACGCGCAGCGCGTCGTGCCCCAACGCCTGACCGGTTGGTGCGTCCCGGTTTCGGATCCCGAGTTGATGAGGCTGTATTGCCGGATCCCGTACCGCTTCAAACTGAACAAGTCCCTCTTCTCCAAGGCGGTCCGGTCCCTGACCGGCGCGAAATACGATGCCATTCCAGATGCCAACACAGGTGCGCGCGTCGGCGCGAATTGGTGGACTTCGGCGGCCACCGCGGCCGCCTTGCGTCTGAAGAACCGCCTGATCCGCCTTCGTGGAGGACACGCCACCCAGGGCTCCTGGCCAAATTGGCTCGCGTACGCGTCACGAAGCCCGATTCTCGCCGGCTTCTGGAATTCTCGCAGCGGACTCGTCCAAAATCTGCTCCCCTCGGTCCTCGGAAATGACGCGTCCCTTCCCGGCCTCGGCAAGGGATCCGAACGCGAAATGTGGCTCCAACTCCAGATCCTGACCCTGAACGTCTGGAGTTCCGCCCGCGCCGGAACAACGTCCTGAATCGTCGCGCGTCCCGTCCGCAAACCCGACATCCCGTGCTCCGTCGAATCATCAAGTTGGTCGTCAGCCTGGCGGTCCACGCCTTCGATGTCCTCGCGGCCGGCCTCCGCAGGCTGGTCGGTCGGGAACCCGATTCGCGCCTGGTCATCCTCTATTACCATGCGGTTTCCAACGCGCACCGCCATCTCTTCGAGTGGCAGATGGAGCACCTGGTTCGCGCGGCGACTCCGGTCGCCCTCGACGGAAAACCGGTGACCGCGTCGAAACCGCTCCGCGTCGCGGTGACGTTCGATGACGGATTCGAGAGCGTCGTTCAAAACGCCCTGCCGGTGCTCCGACGATTGGGAATTCCCATGGTTCAGTTCTTCCCCACGGGTTCGTGGGGCTCCCGGCCCTCCTGGGTCCGCAATCCGGCCCACCCCTCCTACACCGAACGAGTCCTCGGCCCGGACGAACTTCGCACGTTGGCCTCCGACCCGCTCGTCACCATTGGTTCCCATTCCATCACACACCCCAGGTTTCCCGACCTGCCGCCGGAGGTCGCGATGCAGGAGTTCGCGCAATCGAAGTCGGACCTCGAGTCCGTGCTCCAACGGCCGGTCGAATTGTTCAGTTTCCCCCACGGCGCCCACACGGCCCCGTTGCTTGCGCAGGCGCGGACCGCCGGCTATCGACGGGTTTTCACGGTGAATCCGGAGTGCCTTCCTGCCGGGACGGAAGCCTTCTCCCTCGGCAGGATCGCCGTCGATCCCGACGACTGGCCGATTGAATTCATGCTCAAGATCCGCGGCGCCTATCGGTGGAACGCCAAACGACCCACTGTCTAAGCCCCCACCCATGCAGACTCCCTACGAGGTCACCACCACCCCCCTCCACGACCCGGAGTGGCACGACATTCTCAACCGGTTCGACGACACCAGCGTCTACCAGACCCGGTCCTTCGGTGAGGCCTGCTGGAAAGCCGGACAACTCTCCCACTTCGTCCTGAGAAAGAACTCGGAGATTCTCGCCGCCGCCCAGGTCCGAATCGTTGCCTTGCCGCTCATCCGTCGTGGCGTCGCCTACGTCCGCTGGGGTCCCCTGGTCCGCCGCCGCGGCGGCATCCCCGACCCGGGCATCCTCGATCTCGCCCTCCGTTCCCTTCACGCGGAGTACTCACTGAAACGGAAACTGCTTCTGCGCGTCATTCACAACAACTACTCCGGCGACGCGCTGGCCCCTCCCGCCCTCGAAATCCTGGGCAGCAACGGTTTTCGTCCCATTCCCAATTCGAGCCCCTACCACACTCACCGCGTCGATCTCACCCTATCGATCGAGGAACTCCGGAAAAACCTGTCGCAACGCTGGCGCAGCAAGCTCAAGAACGCGGAGCGCGCCGGATATTCCGTCTCCCAATGCGACTCCGATTCCGCCTACGAACGATTCCTCGGAGCCTACGACCAGATGATGGCGAGGAAACGATTTGCGACAACCGTCGACGTCCGGGAGTTCGCGACCATGCAGAAGGGGTTGCTTCCCGGCCAGCGAATGCGGGTCTTCCTCTGTGAAAAGGACGGCAACCTCCTAAACGCCCTGGTCGTCGCCCCGGGCGGCGACAGCGGAATCTACCTCCTCGCGGCCACGAGTGATGCGGGACTCCAGGAGAACGGCGCCTTCCTGCTTCAGTGGCATGCCATTCAGTGGCTCAAAGAATCGGGTCGCGCCTGGTACGACCTCGGTGGCGTCAATCCCGACGCCAATCCAGGCGTCTACCAGTTCAAGAGCGGAATGGGCGGCCACGACGTCCATCAGTTGGGTCAGTTCGATTCGACGACTCCCGGCCTCAGTCTCCTCCTCCTCGGCGTCGCGGAACGCATCAAACGCTTCCGTCGGGGCAACCCTCGCCAACCGGATCCCAAGACCCCCGCCGTTCCCTCACCCTCCCACGCATGAACGCCCAATCGGCCAACGGACTCACCGTCGTCATCGTCAACTGGAACGGAGGCCAACTCCTCATCGACTGCCTCCAATCCGTCCGGGACAGCCGCACCACGTTCCCGGTCCGCGTCCTCGTCATCGACAATGACTCCCAGGACGGTAGCCGGGAGCGCGCCCTGGCGGAGTTTCCGGAATACACCACGATCAATTCCGGCGCGAATCTCGGTTACGGCCGAGCCAACAATCTCGCCGGTCCGCTCGTCGAAACACCGCTGGTCCTCATCCTCAATCCCGACACGATCCTCCAACCCGACACCTTGGAAATCTGCGTCCGCTGCCTCCGCGATCACCCCGACGTGGGAGCCCTCGGCTGCAAGATGCTCTACCCCACGGGCGAGGTTCAGGAGCAGGGACTGCAGTGGTTCCCCACCCCCTTCAATTTCCTCCTCGAATCGCTCCTCGCGTCCGGACTCACCCGGCGACTGTTCGGTGGCATCCTTCCAACCATCGATCCGAACAGGAGCACCTACCTTCGGAAACTCTACGGCGGTTTCGTCCTCGCCCCCAAGGAGGTCCTCGACAAGGCCGGCTGGTTCGATGATCGGTACTTCATGTACGCCGAGGATGTCGACCTGTCACAGACCGTGCTCAATCTCGGGCACAAACTCTACTACTGCGCTGAGACCCACATCATTCATGTGGCCGGCGGAACCAGCGCCAAGGCGCCAAGCGGCTTCTCGGTTCTCATGAAGAGCGAGTCCATTCACAAACTCATGAGCAAATACCACGGCGCCGCCGGGGCTTTTCTCTACCGGATTGTCGTCCTGGTCACTTCCCTCGTCCGACTCCTGGTGTCCCTTCCCGCGCTGCTCCTCGCGCGGATCGCCTTTCCGGACCGCGCCGGACGGTTCTCGGCGTCGGCTTTCAAGAGCCGGTTGCTGCTGTCGTGGTCCCTCGGATTGAAGCGGGCGCGTCCCGCGGGAAGCCGGTAGTCGGTCGGTGGACACTCCATGAGCGCGGCAACCGTCGTCTTTCTCCTGGTTCTGGGGATCGCCCTCATCGCGCTCCCCCGGCTCTGGGCGCCGCTGCCGTTGTTGATGGGCACCTGCTACATCACACTCGGCCAGGGTATCGCCATCGGACCGTTCTCCTTCACGTTCCTCAGGCTTCTCGTCCTCTTCGCTTTCATCCGCATCATCGCCCGGGGCGAAAGACCACTGACCGGACTCATTGGGTTGGACAAGGTCGTCATCGCCTGGGCCGCCTGGTTCGTCGCGGTCAGCTTCTTCCACCCGGAACCGCTAGCGACCCTCGTGTTCCATCTCGGCCTGGTCTACAACACCGTCGGCGTCTATTTCGCCCTCCGCTGCATCTGCATCGGACGGGAACACTCGCTCAACCTCATTCGCCTCCTGGCGCTGGTGCTGGCCCCGGTGGCCCTCGAAATGGTGGGGGAACATGTACTACGGAGGAATCTCTTCGCGGTCTTCGGAGGCGTCGACGCCGACCCCGTCATCCGGCTGGGCAAACTCCGCGCCCAGGGTCCCTTTTCCCATCCCATCCTCGCTGGGACGGTCGGGGGCGTGTGCCTTCCCATGATGATCGCCATCTGGCGCATCTACAAGGTGCCCGCGATGATCGGAGTCGCGTCCTGCCTCCTGATGGTTGTCACCTCCATGTCCAGCGGCCCCATCATGAGCGCCGTATTCGGCCTCGCCGCCGTCGCCTTCTGGCCCGGGCGCCATCACATGGCCAAGGTCCGCGTCGCCGCCGTCCTTCTCTACATCGCGCTCAGCCTGACGATGAAGGCCAAGCCGTACTACCTTATCGCCCGGATCGATCTCACGGGAAGCAGCACCGGCCATCACCGCGCCGCCTTGATGGAGTCCGCGGGAAAACATCTCGACGAATGGTGGTTCGCCGGAACCGATTACACCCGCCATTGGATGCCCACCGGCGTGTCGTGGAGCGAGGACCACACCGACATCACGAATCACTATCTCGGCCAGGGGGTCAAAGGAGGCCTGCTCCTGATGTCGCTCTTCATCGGAATGTTCGTGTGCGCGTTCAGGAACGTGGGAATCACCATCCGGCGCATCGAGGCGATGGGAACTGAGTCGGCCTTCCTTCCCTGGTGCATCGGCTGTTGTCTTTTCTCCCACCTCGCCACCTGCATCTCCGTCGCCTACTTCGACCAGTCCATCGTGTTCTTCAACGCCACGATCGCGCTGAGCGCCTGCCTCCGGGCGGGAGTCGAGAATGCCGACGAGTCTGATTTCGCTTCCGCTTCCGCCATTTCTGACTTGCCCGGTCCTAGCCCATCTGCAAGCTTCGACCCCGGAGGCTCAGTTTCGGATTCAAATCAAAGGTATCCAGAATTGTCGACATGACGTATCGTTCAACAATCTCATTCGTGAATAGCAGGAATTAGTTCTATGAATTTTCGTACCCAATTTTCCTCCGCGCCGAAAGCCCACGAAGCCCGGCAGTGGAAGGTTTCGTTACTCACTTCCGCCACCACCTTGATCGTCACCCTTTCCCAGATGGCGGGCCCTGCTTTCGGGGCGGTCCTCCGGGTTCCCGCCGACCATGCCACCATCCAACGCGCGGTCGACGCGGCCAAGCCCGGCGACACCGTCCTCGTGAGTCCGGGGAAATATAGTGAGACGGTCACCACCAAGGTGAGCGGAACCCCCACCCAGCCCATCACGATCGACGGCGCGAACAAGGCCGCCCTCAATCAGGTGGTTCTGCGTCATTCCCACATCCGCCTCCAGAACCTCGAGATCTCGGGCGCGCCCCAATCGTACCAGCGACTGCTCTACTTCGATCTCGGAGCCCATTTCTGCGTGGTCTCCAACAACGTGATCGACCTCGCCAATGCGCGCAGCGTGTACGGCATCGAATGGCGGATGTCGCGGATCAAACCGTTCGGCGTCGGCGACGCCGCAAGCGACAACCTCGTCATCAGCAACACCGTCAAGAACTGCTCGGCGTTCATCATGATGTCCGTCATGGGGGATCGCAACGTGATCCAGGGAAACCGCCTCATCGACTCCCCGAATGCCGACATGTTCCGACTCTTCGGTCGATCGAATGTCATCCGGGGCAATTTCTGCCTGAATTCGCCCCACATCCCGAATCTGGGAAACCACCCGGACTTCATCCAGACCTTCGGCAACAACGGGGACGGAAGTCGCGGCCACATCATCGAGGACAACGTCGCCATCAAGCTCGAAGGAGCCCAGATCACCCAGCTTGAAGGCAACCTGATGCCCGAGATCTCCGACTGGACCTTCCGCAACAATCTCTTCGTCGACGTCGCCCTCCAGGCGAGTTGCACCATTCCCCGGGTCAAGTACTACAACAACACGTTCATCCGCTGTAACTACAAGAACGGCGGGCACGCGCTGACCTTCAGCGTCCGAACCTACCAGTCGTTTAGCACTTACACCGGCGCGACGGGCAACAACTACGCCCACGAAGCCCAGGTGTTCAACAACGTCTTCGTCGATTGCGGCATCACCAACTACAACCGTGGCTGGTACGGGTTCTCGTCGGAGCTCAACGGAATCGCCGCCAACTACAACTACGTCGGCAAGAACGGCTACCTTCCCGTCCGCGAGGACAAACTCCGTCGTGCGATCGGAAGCAGTGGCGGCTGGGATACGTTCGGCTGGTTCGAACCGAATGGCGTCAACGGGGGTGATCCGCGCTTTGTGAATCCTTCCGTCGCCAACTATCGCCTCCTTTCCAACAGCCCGATCGCGGACACCGGCACTCCCCTCGCCATCGTCCCCCGCGACTTCGATGGCGTCCCCCGCCCCCAAGGCTCCGGCTGGAGCATGGGAGCTTTCGAACCGCTATCCAGCATCATCGCCACACGTCCCCAGCCCGTCAGCAATCTCCGCGTGGTGCTTCAATAGCCTCCCTCCGTGGGCGCTCGTTCAGTCCACGCCGTCCCGTGAAGCCTACGGACCCGGCGGGAGCGCCAGGAACGAATCCGTTCCGTAGTCGGTTGACCCGCCCCGCTTTCACGCGGGCGCGGGTTTCTTCCCCGGGGAACCCCGGCTCTCACCGACGACCCGCCGCCGAGTCCCCAAGCGGTTGGGAATTGTCCCGGGATGTCCCGCCCGGCTCGTGCGCTTGCCCGCAACTCGGCTCTGAACGATGTTGCGCCCCAGGAAAATGATGAGATTCCCATCGATCTTGAAGTATCGGCGCGCCCCATGGCGGGCCGCGACCGCCATCCTCGCGCAGGTCCTCCTCACCGGCGTGATGACTTCGGCCGCCACGTACCACACCGCGACACACGGCAGCGACTCCAATCCCGGCACCAGCGAACTTCCCTGGTTGACCCTCAGGAAGGGAGCACAGACCTGCCAGCCCGGAGATACCCTGATCGTCGCCGAGGGCACCTACCGGGAACGGGTCTCAAGCGTTCGGGGGGGCCGCGATGAGAACTCGAGAATCACATTCCGAGCCACCGGAAAGGTCGTGATGAACGGGTGGAGGATCAATCACCCTTTCATCTCGGTGGAAGGCTTCGACATCGTCGGCGCATCGTCATCATCCATCCTCGATGCCTACGTGCGGGTCGACAAGGAGGGCGACCGGTTCAACCTTCTGCGCTGCGAAATCCGCGATGCCGTCCAGTTGGTGCGGACCAACATTTTCTTCGACGCCGCCACGCGCCGGATCCTGAGTCCGTCGGGCGGGTTCCTCGAGGCGGGCTTCGCGGTTTCCAATTTCGTCTCGGTTTATCAGACCGCCCTCCGGGAAAACATATCCGGCGCGAACTCAAAATCCCTCTTCGTCTCCGAAGTCGCCGACGACGCCCTCACCGTGACCAACGTCGTGACCGACCAGGGTCCGCTGAAGGCCTACGTCACCGCCAATCACGTCTACGGAATCTTCCTCGACGCCGGCACCCACGGCGCGCTCATCCAGGGATGCACGTTCAAGAACCTCGGACTGGATGCCTGGTTCATTTTCGGGACCAACCATGTCATCGAGGGCAACATGGTCGAGCAAATGAACGGCTGGGACGTCATGCACTTCGGGGGAACGGGTCACTTGTTCCGCCGGAATGTGATCCGCAATTCGCCCCTCGTCGTGCACGAAGTCTCCCCGGACGCCGTCGAGAACTTCTCTCCGAATCCCTACAATCAGGTGATCTTCAAAAACAACATCATCCACGACTTCGAAGGCGTTCTCGCGGCCCAAAAGGGCGGCGGTCACAGTTCGAATCTCTGGTTCCTCCGGAACGTCGTCGCCGACATCGGATGGCTCTCGCTCTCCCATCCCGCAACGCGGTTGGAGAACAACACGTTCCTCCGCGCCGCAAAGGTCGCGAATCCCGTGGTCGCCGTCGCGCGGCATCCCATCACCTTGCTCGTCTCCGATCCCGCCCCACCCGGCGCCCCCGACGCCCGGGATTCCGTGCTCAGGAACAACGCCTTCGTCGACTGTGGCGAAACCACCAGCGCCACCCGCCCGGATCAGGTGGGCTGGTATGAGATCAAGGGCGCCCCCGAGTCGATTGTCGCCGAGGGAAACTTCGCCGCGGGCGGCCCTCCGGGATACCTTCCCAAGGCCGATTGGCCTGAGTCCCAGGACTTGAACGGTGGCGACCCGCGATTCTCCGACCCGGCCAATCTCGTGGGTCCGGATGGCATCCCGTTCACCGCCGACGACGGCCTGCGTCCATCCCTCGATTCCCTCCTCGTGGGCGCCGGAATCGCCGGGCGCACCGTGGGCGCGTACGAACCCCGGCCCGCGGTGAGCCCGCGTCTGGACCTTGAAAGGGCCGACGGACGACGACTCCGCTTCTCCTGGCCCGATGGTCCTCACGACTGGACGCTCGAAACCGCGAACTCCCCCCAAGGGCCCTGGCACGGATGCCCCGCGTGGCCCACCGTCGCCGACGGAAAGGTCAGCGTCAGCCTCGACGCCTCCGACGCGCGGTCGTTTTTCCGACTCGCCGAGTGAACCGAATCGGCGAGTCGAACCCCTCGTGTTTCCGCGGTCTTCATGAGCTTACGCAGAACCGCAGCCCGTGGCTCCGCGACCCTGGCCGGCGCGGCCGCCGTCAGCAACATTGCGGGCTTTGTCCGCAATGTGATCCTCGCGCACATCCTGACCAAGGCGGACTTCGGCATCGCCGCGAGCCTCGCCCTGGTGATCGCCCTCTTCGAGCTTTCGGCGAAGATCGGAGTCGCCCGATTTGTCGTGCAGGATCCCGAGGGCAACGACCCGGGTTTCGTGGCTTCGGCCCATTTCCTTCAATTCGCCACCGCGGCGGTCGGAGCGATCCTGATTCTGGTCTCCGCGCCGTTTCTCGCCGGACTATTCAACATTCACGACCAGGGTTGGGCGATCGCCTCCCTGGCCCTGATCGCGTTGTTCCGTGGATTGGAGCATCTGGACATCTACCGGTTCGAACGCGAACTCCGTTTCGGACCTTCCACCGGCATCGATGCCATATCGCAGATCGCGATCACCGTGCTCGCCTGGCCGCTGGCCACATGGCTGGGGGACGTTCGGGCCGTGCTCGCCCTATTGATCTTCAAGGCGGCCCTCACCTGCGCCCTGACCCATCGCGTCGCCGAGTATCCCTACCAATGGCGCCTCCATCGTTCCCATCTGCGCCGGATGGCGCGCCTCGGCTGGCCGCTTCTCATCAATGGATTCCTGATGTTCGGCGTCCTGAGCGGCGATCAGTTCCTGGTCGCCACTTACTACAACGTCGCCGACCTGGGCTCCTACGCCGCCGCCGCCGCCCTGGTGTCGGCACCGACGTTCTTCTTCGCGAAGGTCTTCAGTTCGCTGAGCCTTCCGCTCGTGTCGAAGGTTCAGTCCGATCCCGTCGCTTTCACGCGCCGGTACCACCAGGCGATGTCGCTCGTGGCCGTATTCGCGGTCACTTGCACGGTCGCGACCATTGTCGGATCCGAAGCCTTGATGAAGCTGGTCTATGGCGCCAAATACGCGGGGTCCGGTCCGATTCTGGCCTGGATCGCCGCCGGCAACGCGTTCCGGATCATCCGAATGGCCCCGGCCCTGGCCGCGCTTTCGAAGGGGGATTCCAAGAACCAGATGTATTCCAACGTCTGGCGCATGACGGGCCTCGCCGCCGCCCTCGGCGTGGCCCTGGCCCAGCAACCGGTCTGGATGATCGCCGGTTGCGCGCTGATCGGCGAGGCGTTCGCCTGCGCCGCGTCGTTCGTCCTGCTGACCCGTCGTGACCGCACCCCGGTTTCCGTCAGCCTGATCCCCACGGCCATCGTCGCGCTGTGCACCGCCGGCGCCCTCGCCCTCTCCCGGTTGGGCGCTGTTCCCGTCAACGTCGTTCCCGCCCTCGTGCTCGCCACGCTGGTTTCCCTGGCCGCCGGCGCCGTGACCGGCGGCGTTCTCGCGCCCATGCGGGAGGAATGCCTTCGATTTCTTCGCAAGGCGGCCGCCATGGGTGCCGATTTCCGTGGGAAACAGGCCGGCCGACGGATCGTTCCGTAGTCCACGGCCCACCCAAGCGCACGCTCGAGCAACCCCTTTTCCACCCATGCCACGGAACATCACCAAGCTGCAGGACATCGTCGACTGGCGGATGTGCGTCGGGTGCGGCGCGTGCGCCTATATCTGTCCCGAGCAGAAGGTCCGGCTCGCCGATTTTGTGAACGAGGGAATCCGACCGGTCGGACCCGAGGCTTCGTGCGGCGGTTGCGTTCAATGCCTCCAAGTCTGCCCCGCCCTCGAATCCGACTTCAGGCCGTCGGACCCCGCCATTCCCGTGGACGGATTCTGGCGCCAATGGGGAACCGTCCTCGAGATCTGGGAGGGCCACGCCACCGATCCCGAGATCCGGTTCCAGGGTTCATCCGGTGGCGCGCTCAGCGCGATCGCCGCGTACTGCATCGAGAAACGCGGTATGCACGGAGTCCTGCACATCGGACAGGATCCCACGGATCCGCTCCGCAACACCACCCGCCTCAGCCGAACCCGGGAGGAGATCGTGTCGGCTTCCGGGTCCAGATACTCTCCCGCATCCGTCTGCAACGGATTGTCCCTCGTCGAATCCGCGCCCGCCCCGTGTGTGGTCATCGGCAAACCTTCCGAAGCCTCGGCGGTTCGAAACGCTGGCCGAATGAGGGAAACACTCCGGAACAAGGTGGGAGTCCTCCTCTCGTTCTTCTGCGCCGAAACCCCGGCGACCGCCGGCCCGATCGCCCTTCTCAGGAAACATGGAGCCGATCCCTCCCAGGTCGCCGAGTTGCGCTATCGGGGACGCGGCTGGCCCGGGAACTTCAAGGCGACCGGTCCCGGAGGCGCTCCCAACTTGGCCGAGACCACCTACCGCGAGAGTTGGGGATTCATGCAGGCGTTCCGCCCGTGGTCCGTCCAATTCTGGCCCGACGGGACCGGAGAATTGGCCGACATCACCTGCGGTGATCCCTGGTACGAAAAGCCGGACGGGAGGAATCCGGGATTCTCGATCATCGTGGTCCGCACGCCCCGGGGCCGCGAAATCCTCGCGGGCGCGATCCGGGAGGGCTACCTGACCCTCACCCCGGCGGAGCGGTGGAAGCTCGAGAAATCCCAGGCGGGGCTGATCAAGAAAAAGGGCGCGGTCTGGGGGCGCCAGCTCGTTGCGAAGTTGCTTGGCCTGCCCGTTGCCCGGTACCTGGGACTCGACCTTTTCTTCTGTTGGCGAAAGCTCCCACCCGTTGACAAGGTCAAGTCCACCATCGGGACCTTCCGAAGAATCTTCTCGCGCCGGATCTATCGCCCGTTGCGGCTCAACCTCGCCAAGGAAGGCAAACTTCAAGATCCCATCCGGGCCAGCGATGGCGCCGAACCGTCGGCCCCGGCACCCGACGCGGCCCGTCGCGACGCCTACCTCCCCGTTCCATGATCGACACCACCGCCGCCCGGGATTCCGCCCCACCGAAATCGTCCGCGCGGGATGCCGTGACCTGCCAGGTTCGCGAGTCATTCGAGGTCCGCGCTCCCCTCGCTCGGGAAG
>JBFWOK010000064.1:0-33200 GCA_050250555.1 Limisphaerales bacterium | reverse complement strand
TCGGGTGACGAGTCTCTGCTTCATGACGGGTTGAATTCAGAAATCGGGATTCTGTTTCGGAGGTGACGGGGGGTCCTCCGGCGGACGCGCGTCGCCCGGAATGCGTTCGGTCTTCGCGAGGACCTGGTGGAAGTGTTCGAGAAAGGCGCGCTCGTTGGTCAGCTTATCCGGGGTGACCTCGAACTCGACGGTGCCCTGGCGGGCGCGCGCCGCGAGAAGATCCTGGGCCGCTCGCAAATGGTCCCTCTGTTGACCCGCGAGGTCCTTCAGCGTCGCCAGTGTGCTGTGAATCATCTCCAGTTCGTGCGAAAGACTGTCGACCCGCTCCGCCATCGCCGTGGAATGAGTGACCGCCACGGCGCGTGAAAGATCCTCGCGAAGCGCAGCCAGGCCCGCGGTCAGGCGCTCCGCCAGGATCGTGTCCGCGGTCGCGACCCGGGGCTCCGACGCCGACGGTTGAGGCACCACCGGAGGACGCTCGGCAAGCACCGCGCGCAATTGTTCGAGGCTTTGCACCAGGGGTGACCAATCGACGGGAACCGGCTTCGGCGGGGCTTCGGTCCCCGGCGCCTCCGCCGCGTGGCGCCCGCGTTCGTCACGTTCGAGCCCGGTCTGGAGGGTGCGTTGAATGCCCTCGAGGCCCGCGTGGAATGCCGCCATCTGGCCGACGACGCGGCCCACGGGATCATTCGAATCCCCCGAGCCCCGGACGAGTTGGTTCCGGCGAAAGGTCCGCCGAATCTCGTCCCAACGCGTCTGTTCTTCGGGCCCAAGCCAGCCCATCAGTTCCTTGAACTTGAGCAGATTCGCCTCCGAACCCGTGGTCAGCGTCTGGGCTTCGTTGCGGTAGTGGTCCACGAGAAGCGCGCGGATCTCGTCGTCGTTCATGATCGGCGCGATCCGTTCCGCGAGCCGGTTCATGTTCCGGTACGAACCCTGGAGGCGGAAAGCGGGCTCCGTCCGGAACTCATCGGCCTGCCCGGCCGACGCGATGTACTCCTGGTTGACCCTTAGGACGACCTCCCGCACGGCGAGGAGACGTCGGGTGACCGCAAGGACCTCCTCGATTTCCTGGCTGGAGTAGGTTCCCTCCCAGTCCGCGCCTTCGCCCTCTCCCGCCGGCGCCGCCGTCCCCATCGCCCCGACGGCGGACGACTGGGCGCGACGGATGAAGGTCCGCACATCCTTGGGATGGCGCACCGCCACCGTGGCGAGGATCGGATTGGAGGTCGCAGCGTTCTCGATGTAACTGCCCTTGAACGCGTCCACCCGATTCCCGAGGACATCGCCCAGGTTGTACGTGTCCGCGCGGTTCGCGAGCATGTCCGGGATCCTGAACTTCTGCCCGCTTTCCGTGTACGGATTGCCGGCCATGACCACCACCATCCTGCGGCCCCTCAGATCGTACGTCCGGGAGCGACCCCGCCAGACGCCCTCGATCTTCCGCTGGCCGTCGCAAAGCGAGATGAACTTCTGCAGGAACTCCGGGTTGCAATGCTGGATGTCGTCGATGCAGATCATCGCGTTGTCACCCATCTCGAAGGCGAGGTTCAGCTTTTGGATTTCGTCGCGGGCTCCCGCGTTGGGCGCGTCCTCGGGATCAAGGGAGGTCACCGCGTGGCCCAGGGCGGGGCCGTTGATCTTGATGAACACGATCCCCAGCCGGTTGGCGATGTACTCCAACAGCGTCGTCTTGCCGTACCCCGGTGGCGACACGACCAGGAGCAGTCCCATGAGGTCGGTGCGCTTCTGGTCGCCCGCCGCCCCGATCTGTTTGGCCAGGTTGTCACCGATCAGCGGGAGGTAGACCTCGTCGATCAGTTCGTTGCGGACGAACGACGTGAGAACTCGCGGACGGAATTCGTCGAGCCGCAGGCGGGCCCGTTCCTCCTCGAGCAGGCGCTGGCGGTGCCGCCTGTACTCCTCGAATCGCGGCACGGTCTCCCGGTCGAACCGCCCGAGGCGTTCCCGGAAATCCAGGTAGTCGAACGCGTACACGTTTCCGCGGATCCTGGGATGACTTCCCTTCAACGATTCAAGGACCCGGGACGTGGGCGCTTCGAGAACCGACCGGACCAGGCCCGTCCCGCAGAACACAATGGCGGCCGTCTCCTCCAGGTACCGCAGGGACGCGCCGGGAAGTCCCAGGAGAAAACCGCGCACCCAGTCCCGAACCAGTTGAAGGTCGCTGACCGGGTGGGTCTCCAGTTCTCCCCGCGACCGAGCGAACGAACCGTCGCTTCCCTTCGTCACGAGGTGGTGCCTGAACGCCGCCGCCAGCTGATCCGCTTCCCGGCTCGAAACGAACGGACCGCCGTGGGTCAGTTCATGGAACAGATACTCGCCAGCCGGCGCGGCGAGCTCTGGGGAATACAGACCCGTCTCGCGGGCCCATGCGGCGATCAACGTTTCGAGCGAACGGCAGTAGTCCCGTTGGATGACATCGCCCGGAAAGAGCCGGTTGCGCTCGCCGAACGCGCGGAGCCGGACCTCCCAGAGCGCCCGGGTTTCCGACGGACAGAAGCGATGCCAGTGGACCGTCGCGCACGCGCGGGCGTCCGGCGGGAATCGCGCCAGTCCCAAACCGACATGGGTCGCCAGGAGCACCTCGAAGATGGCGGCGGCGTCGTGGTCGTGAACCCCCTTGAGGTAGCCTTCCTGAAGCCGGGGCGCCATCGCCTCCTGGACCCAGGCCAGCCGCCGCTCCTCCGAAAAACCCATCACGACATCCACCGTCAACGGTGCGCTCTGGGGCGTGGTCGAATCACCGGGTTCCGCGGAGGCTTCCACCAAAGTCGCTCCCCGAACCGGAGGCGCGTCGGGAATCCGCTCCAGCAGTCGCGCCGCCAGGAATTCGGCGCGGTACACGTCGGAGTTCTCGGACGGGAACTCCTGGTTCCACGCGCTCCGCGTCGCCAGGAACGCCGGGTCGGTGATCGCCTCGAAATAGCGGGTTCCCGTCAGGTGCAGGAACGGCTGACCATCCCGGTGAACTAGCGTCAGATCCAGCGGTTGGGTGGTGACGTTGAACCGGTGCCGCCCCAGTTGGATGACGCCCGGCCCTCCCTGGAAAAGTTCCTCTCGATCCTTGAGCTGCCGGACCGCCTCCTGCTGCGCGCTCTTGAGCCGGCCCTGAAGGTCGTCCGCCTTGACTGAATCGCCCATCGCCAACAGTTCGGCGATCTGATCCCTGACCTTGGCCACCATCAGGTCCGAGGCGAGGTAGGTGTTGATCTCCTGGACCGTGGCGAAGCCCGCCAGCCGGTTCTGAATCACCTTGAGGATCCGATCCCCGGCCGCCGACAGGGCGCCCGCGCGCCGATTGCGCTGCTCGATGAGGGCCAGCTTCCGCTGCTCGAACGCCTCGTAGAGTTCGGTCCGGCGCTCCGCGAGCCGAACCGTGCAGTCCTCGAAGTCGGCGAACGCGCCTTCCAGTTCCTCGATCTGAACCGCGAGACGATTCAGCGCCTCGTCGCACTTGGCGGGCGTGTCGCAAAGATCCAGGGAGCTCGCCGCGGACTGTCCCAGGAGCTTCAACTGGGCGGCGAACCGCGCCGAATTCTCGACCGTTCCCAGGGATTCCAGCTTCTTCTGAAGCGCCGCTCGAACCTGGTTCAGCGTCGAGTAGATCGCGGTGATGCCGTCGAGGATCCGCGTCGATTCGGTGGCGTCGTCGATGCGGAGGTTGTTGACGATCTCGACCAGCATCTCGAGTTCCGTCCGGGCCTCCGCCGCCGCCTCGTCGAGTTTCTTTCCCTCGACGACCCGGGTCACGCGATCAACCGCGGCGAGGTGTTCGGCGGCGCGCTTCCGGTAGGGTTCGAGCGCCTCCGGCCCCAGCAGGAAACGGACACACGCCGCCGACAGCTCGTCCGTCCTCGCGATCAACACCTTCTCGAGCTCGTCGAGCGCCGACGCGTCCACGTACCGCACCTCGCGCAGCGAGATCAGTTCTCCCCGGAGCCGCCGCAATTGGGCGAGATGCCGGACATGATCGTCGAGGTGGTGGAAGGAGGCGCGGCGAAGGGCGCCGAATTGCTCGTCACACCGCTTCCGAAGCGCGGCGACCTGCTGCACCGCCTCGCGCTGGAGGCGCCGGACTTTGTCGAATTCGTCGACCGCCCGGCTCGCCGCGTCACGGACTCCGCGAAGCGCCTCGTCCAACCCAAGCGCCTCGGCGTGGGACAACCACGGGTAGGCGTCGAGAACCACACCGCACCGCCGGACAAGGTCGGCGTACAATTCGGCGTACGGCCGGCTCCGCTGCGCCAGCGACAGGATCTCCTGGGTCTCGGCCAGGCACCGCACGACATCCTTGTTGCCGATCTGGTAGAGAAACGCGTCCCGGCGTCCCGGCGGTTCATGGCCCTTTTCGTAGAACGGCGTCTGCCGCAGCTGAATGGAGTGATGCTTCTGCGGTTCGGAATCCGCGCGGAACAGAAGCAGGTGCCCGTCGGGAAACAGCGAGAAGCCGTGGCAGACCACCCGTTCAACGACCTGTTGGGCGATGAGCCGATAGGCCATCAGGACGTACACACCCTCCTGGGTGTCGTAGAAAACGTAGAGGGAATCCTCGCCCGTCGACGCGTGGAGAATGCGCTCCAGAACCAGCCCCGATTCCCGGGCTTCGAACAGCTTCACCTCCCCGGTGGCGAGGTAGTACCCATCCGGAAACACCAGCCCGTGCTCCTCGGGAAGCAGCGCGCACGATTGTCCGATCGAATCGATCCGGTGGACGGTCTGCAGCTTCTGGTGAAAGACGAAGAACCTCGGCAGAGTCTCCTTGTAGGGCCGGATCTTCAGAATCACCAGGGGGTCGAGGACCGCATACGCGATCTCCGCGTCGTCGACCTTCTGGTGCCTGTCCTCGACGGGCTCCGCGTACACACCCTCCCCCGACGCGGTGTTGTCTTCGACCTTGATCGTGAGGTCACCCCCCAGGCATTCGACGAAGACGCGGTCGTCGATCGAGACATGCGGATAGTCGCCGTACCGGTAGGACTCACGGTCCGGAGTCACCCACCGAAACTGGTGGGGCGGCGGAAAGCCGAGCCGCCGATAGTCGCTTTCCGCGCGTCCGTCGACATACCGGAGCTGCCCGCGTTCCACGGTCCATTTGAACACCGCGATGTCCGAAGCACCGGCCCCGATTCGGAAGACCATGTAGATCCGGCCCTCGATCTCCGAGAACTTGCTGAAGACGGTTTTCTCGTAGACGTGGTAGAGGCGCTTGAAGTCGGTGAGAAAGCGCGGATCCGCCAGGGGCGCCAGGTCACCCTCGCGGAACGAACCCGACGCCTCGTCCCGCTCGTACACCGCGAACACGTCGCCGAGTTCGATCTCCTTCTTGAGTCCGAAATGGACGTTGAAGCCGAAGAGGAAGCGGTTCGGCCCCACCCGGATCAGGTCCCTCGGAAGGCAGTTGTGCTGGGTCGTGATGCGGTCCGCCTGGAGGATTTTCGGTTCGACCGAGCCGAAGACCTCGCGGCGCTTCCCATCGAGCGCCTCGAGCCGCTCCCGAAGCCCCTCACCCAGGACGGCGAGCCGTTGCCGGAGGATCTCGTAGGTGGTTCCCGCCGGACCCGGCGCGGGTCCATCGCCCGCGACCGCCCGCGTTCCCGAGGGCACTTGTGACTGCGATTGGGATTGCGAATCCGCCCCCGATCCCGTCTCGACTGCCTGGGCATTCGACGACGACGACGCGGTGGGCCGTCCGGAAGCCGGTGCAGGTGAAGATTCCATGACGCGACGCCGCTCGCTACGACCTCGGGCGATCCTCGCTCAGGCCCGCGCCGCCGGCGTTTCCGCCAGATACCGGGACGCCGGGGCGTCCGCGAGTCCGGCCTGTTCCGCCGATCTCAAGGCGGCCTGGACGGCGGCCTTCACCGAATCGTCGCCACCGGCGGCCAATAATTTCGCGAAGAGCGCCGACAGCGTGAGGTTCTTCAGGTCTCCCGACGCGATGCCGAAGTCCGCGATCCACTGGCGCAACTGCACCTTGAACCGTTCCGGGTCCCCGTCGAAGAACGTGTTCTTGATGTCCGACAACGCCGTGCTGTTGGCCAGGAGCCGGTCGACGGCTTTTCCCGTCCCGACCGCACGCACGACCTTCTCGAAGAAGTCGTCGGAACCTCCGACCAGCTCGATGCGGGCCGTCTTCAGCGCCTCGCCCACGACGCGGGCGTTGGCCTCGGCGATGTCCTTGTCGACGTGGATCGACGCGAGTTCGACGTCCCGCTCCTTGGCAAGGCGCAGGCGGAATTCCTCGTGCTGCTGACCGGCGTCGTGAAGGAGCTTCATGGCCCGGGCCTTCTCCTCGATCGACTTGGCCTCGGCGAGGCCGCGGGCCTCGATGCCGGCCGCCGTCGCCATTTCCTTGTCCTTCGTCCCCTCCGCCTCGGCGCGGGCCTGGGTCTCGGTCACCTCGGCCACCACGGCGCCCTTGGCCTTGGCGACTTCGGCTTCCGCGAGCCCGACCTGCCGGGTCGCATCGGCTTCGGCCTGGCGGGCGCCCGCCTTGGCGACCATCACCTTCGCCTCCGCGAGCCCCCTCGCGGCTTCCTGGGCCGAGACGCCCTGGGCCTCCTGCTCCATTCCCAGCCGCCGCTTCTCCGCCACCCGGGCCTCGGCGTCGGCGAGGACCTGCATCCGTTCCGCATCCCGAAGCCCCGCCTCGCGCGAGGCGTCCGCCGCGGTGACCGTCCGGATCTTCTCCGCTTCCGCCAGGTGCCGCTCCGCCTCGCGTTGGGCTTCCGCGGCGACGACCTTCTCCACCTGCTCCTTCTTGGCATTCATCTCCGCCTCGATGAGCGTCACTTCGCGAACCCGCTCGGCGGTCATCCGGGCTTCGATGTTCAGCTTCTCCTCCTGTTGCTGGACCACACCTTTCTGCTCGGCCACCACGGTCGCCCGCTTCCGCTCCACCTCGACGGCCGCCTCCGCGATCTTGACCTCCTTGTCCATCTCCGACAGCGAGACCGTCCGCTCGCGGCGGACGCGCGCCTCCTCGCCCTCCTGGACCGCCTCCTGTTCGAGGCGCTGCTTCTCCTTGCGGACGGTGTACTCGCGCTCCTGAACGGCGCGGTTCATGTCCTCGGTGCGCAGACGGATCGATTCCTCCGCCTCGAGCCGACGCGCCTCGACCTCCTGGCGCCGCGCCTCGATCACCTTCCGGGTTTCCGCCTCCTCGTTGGCCTTGACCTCGGTGATGGCCCGGGTCTGGCGCGCGGCATCCTCCTCGGTCCGGCGCCGCTGCTCGCGCTTCGCGATGTCCGCGTCCGCATTCTCCTTCTCGATCTGAACGCTCGTCCTCTGGGAGTGCTCGTTCGCGATCACCCGCTCCCGCTGCGTGATCTCCGTGATCTTCTTGATGCCTTCGGCGTCCAGCACGTTCGAAGGATCGTGCTGATCGAGCGGCGTCTGCTCGAGATAGTCGATCGCCACGTCCTGAAGCAGGAATCCGTCGAGGTCCTTGCCGATCGTCGCCTGAATCTGGTCGCGGAACTTGATGCGCTCGGTGAACAGCTCGTGGAACTCCATCTGCTTGCCCGCGGTCTTCAGCGCTTCCGAGAACTTCGCCTCGAACAACTCCCGAAGCTGGTTGACGTCCGACACCCGCTCGGGGGTGAGCATCTGCGCCACCTTCCGCACCGACTCCTCCGTCGCGTCGACCCGGATGTAGAAGGCCACCACGATGTCCGCCCGGATGTTGTCCTTGCACACGAGCCCGTCCTTGCCCTTGCGCTGGATCTCCAGCTTCTTCACCGAGATGTCGACGATGTGGTAGCTCTGGACGAGCGGCATCCGGATCATCCAGTCGAACGAGACCTGAAGCCCGCCCCAGCCGGTCTTCACACCGGCGCGTCCGGGCTGAATCTTGCGAATGCAGAGGATTGAGATGGCTCCGGCGGCCACCAAAACCACAACGAGTAGGCCGATGAGGAAATATTCCATGGCGTCGGTTGGATCGACGCTGATTAAACATTCCGGCCCAGTCGGCGCGAGAGGAATTCCGCGGGAACTTGTTACGGATCCCCGACCTGGCGCTTCCGACGAACCTCATTCACCCGGTACTCCACCATCCTCCGGATCAGCGGGAGCGGAATGGGCTTGTCCAACGGAAACTGAATCGACCCCTTGGCGCTCTTGTAGCCCGCCAATTCCGCCTTGAACGCCGCGATCGCCGAGGGCGTCGGGTAAAACCCGATATGTCGCTGAAAAGCCGCGAAATGCACCAGGTTGCCTCCCAGGACGAAGGTTGGGATCTGGTACTTGATCGCCTCCTCCGCGTCGGGCGCCGCGTCCCGGATGACGTCACGAATCGCTCGCAGGATCGCCTGGACCTCGGGCGGAACACCCGCGATGTAGTCGTCGATGCTCTGAGGGGTCGAGGCTTTCATGGCCGGAGCGCCGGGAGGTCGGAAGGCGGCGAATGTTTCCAGAGGCGTTCCTTCAATTGCGGAAAGAGTTCCAGGGCGTTCTCCCGAAGTACCTGCGTCCCGATCCTCAACGCGTGGTCCTCCCGCAATTCACCGCGTTCGACCTTCCCCGCCAGCGCCTCCGCAAGACAGCGCCGGGTGAATTCCGTGGCCCCGTAAATGCCCTCCGCATGATGGGCGTCGGCGCCCCACATCAGCCGATTGCTGGGCATCACTTCCAGGAATTCCTCGAAGGCGCGCCGCCCCATCGAATAGCTGATCGTCGGAAGCCAGACCGTGTCGATCCACACGTGTGCGCCGTGGCGCTGCATGATCGCGCCCGTCTCACCGACCCACGGGTATCCGCCGTGGAACAGGATGAACTTCGTCCTGGGATTGGCGGCGATCAGGTCCACCAGATTCATCGGATTGGACCCCTGGATCCGCGCGTGGCCCGTGTGGATCTGAAAGGGCAGATGTTGGCCTTCTCCGTGACAACCTCGCGAATCCAATCCTCGCTCCGGTAGTTCTCGAAGATCCGCCGGTTGAGATCACGCGCCTGTTCGTCGGTGACGGTGTCGAAGTCGACGCCATACAGGTCGGTGAACGCCGCCAATTGATAACGGTAGAAGCTCGCGGCGCGGACGTTGTCGAAGTCCCGCCTGGCCTTCGGCCACCAGTCCTCGAACCTCCCGCTGTCAGGCCAGGGGGTGACGGGCTGGATCCAGGTGAGGTAACTGCTGTTCCAGAGCGAGAAGAGCGTCATCCCCACGCCCTCGTCCGTCCGCACGGTGCCCTGGAGAATCGGGAATGGCTTCAGGTGGTCGTGCGTGTCGATCGCCGGCACCGAATCCAGATGAGACCGAATTCGACGAAACGTCTCCGTCGTTTTCACGTCGAAGGGTTCGGCCAGCCCGGCGTGAGCCAGGAGACTCCCAAGAACGAGCGGCAGGATTCTCATGTTCCAGGATCGGGTTACGGAGTGGATGTCGCCCGAAGCGTCACCTTCGACCCGGTTCGGGCCGACTCACGGGCCGCGTCGAGGATCTCGGTGGCGACCAGGTTCACCTCCAGGGACGAAAGGCCGGACGGTTGCATCTCTCCACGCACCACGGCCGCCAGGTACGACAACGGATCCGAGTTGGGAGCCACGAGCGGAGGCACGTCCGGTTGGGACTCCGGGTTCTTCCCGCTTCGCACACTCAAACGCCGCGCATCGGGAACCATCACGTGGCCGGTCCGACCGTAGATCTCCATGTCCTTCCGGTTGAAAGGCCAGTTCCAGGAAGCCTGGATGATCCCCTGCGCCTCGGGGTAGGTGAGCACGATCGTGGCCTCGTCGTCGACCCGCGGATAGACGTCCGGCTTGATTTGTTGGGTCACCGCGAAAACCGACGTCGGCCGCGCACCCTTCATCAGCCAGGTGATCAGGTCCGCTCCATAACACCCGAAATCCGCCAAAGCCCCTCCTCCGTTCAGCACCGGATCCGTCAGCCAACCCAGGAACTCCTCCGAACAGCCGATCTCCCGCGGCCCCTGATGTCCGTCGTGGACGACGATCTTCCGGATCTCTCCGATTTCCTTCGTTTCATGGACCCGCGCATAGGCCGCGTGGTTGGCCGGGTACCAGGTCGTCTCGTAATTCACGATGACGTGAATCCCCCCCTTTCGAGCGGCCGCCTCCATCGCTCGCGCGTGTTCCATGCTCACAGCCAACGGCTTTTCCATCATCACATGGACGCCCCGGGCCGCGCAGGCCTCCACGACACGCCGGTGATCGAACGTGCTGGTGAAAATCGCCACCGCCTGCGGCTTGACCCGCTCCAGCATGGATTCCAGGTCCGCGTGGAAGAGGTCTTCCGCGAGCCGATGGTTGCGGGCGTAGCGCGCCACGAGTTCCCGGTTGGGTTCCACAATCGCCACCAGCTGGACATCCTGCCGAGAGGTCGTCGACGGAATGAATCCCCGCGCATGATCGTGAACCAGGCCGACGATCGCGAACCGGACGGGCGGCGGCGCGGACCGGGCGGCAGGCGCGACCAGCGCGGCCACGGCGACGAGGAAGGCGTGGAAGGCGTGCAAGATTTTCATAAGGCGATCCCGGAGACTGAAGAGCCGTCCCTCCCCGAAGTCGAGCCGGGAGGACGGCGAGCCGAACGGCGATTCGACCGCAATCGGCTGGATTCGTCGACCGCCCCGTGGAACGCGCGTGGCGGCTTTCCAACATGCTTACTGACCTGGATGAATCGAACGGCTCTATTCGATTTCGCGATCCGAAAACCGCCTAAGCCATCATTTGCCCCAAGCGATCCTCCGTGGTCTTCGGGCCGTATCCATTCCACTGATTGTCGTGGGAACCGATTTCCGGATAGATCTCGCGTTGTGTCGTTCCGCAGCGCGAATCGTGATCCGATCATCATCAGATCGGGTGTCGACAAGGCCACATGAGCGGACGCCATTTGAAGTCACACGGAGAACTGAGGCACCCCATGAAACTCGTCAGCAAGACGGCAGCCATCACGGCTCTTCTGTTCGGATTGGCCACTCCCACTTCCACTTGGGCGGTCCTCATCGACTCCTCGTACCTGTTCGGAAAAGCCACCCCGGGCAGTCCTTCCAGCCTGGAACGAGAAGCGCAACGCCTCGATCACTTCATCAACCTTCACAACGGCGATCCGTCGACGGCGCCCGACGGCAACACCTACGTCTCGGTGGCCGGCGCCAATGTCCCGACGACGGATCTCCCGGAAGCCGATGGAACCAGCACGGGCCAGATCCAGGGCGGCTGGATCTCGGCGAGCATCGACGTCACCGGGTGGGAATACCTGATGGTCAAGTGGGCCAACAACGCCTTCTACTACTTCGTCGGCGATCTCACGGGCGTGCACACCCTTCTCAACGACGTGCAATTCAACAAAAAAGGAGTCGCCCAGGAAGCGTCCCACTACCGCCTCTTCGGCGGGACCGAGCCCCTGATCGTGCCTTTCGACCGCGGCGATCCTGGAACCCCGGTTCCCGACACCGGCATGACCCTTGCCTTGATGGGAGTCGCCCTTGTCGGACTCACCCTGCTCCGCCCCCGCGCCCGAACCTCGGGATAGGGTCGAGACAAAAGACCTCTCCCTTGGTTGGTTGGTATGCTCGCATGGGTAAACTAGACCGGGTCCTTTGGAGTGCGGTGCTCCGCACCGCTTTGGTGGGGCTCGCAATGCTTCGCCGCTCCACCGCGATCCAAAGCGGCGCCGAGCGCCGCACTCCAAAGGGGGAGGGTTCGCATTCCCGACTAAAGCCCAGGTCTTTTGTCGCCCCTTTCCCCTTTCCGTGTGCTCCGTGTGGTCCGTGGTTGCGCTCGCTAGGCTCCGGCGCTCCGCGGCGATCCAAAGCGGCGCCGAGCGCCGCACTGCAAAACCACCAGGCGTGGATCGGTTGAGCGGATTACCCACCGGAAACCCCGAGGAACCTGGGCCCCCGACCGCGGCTGGATCCCTCATCCGAGATTCCAACCCTCCCGGTACTCGCGCTTCAGGAATTTGTCGGCCTCGGGAAGATTCGCGAACGCCAGCTTCGCGGGATCCCATTGAAGCGCCGCCCGGGTCAGCGCTTCGCGGAGCTGGACTCGCAATCCGACGTTCCCCAGCAGGACCGATTCCGCCAACGGGCCCGCCCAGTCGAAATGCGTCCCGGACGGCTTCCCGCTGCGACACGACGACGCCCACTCGCGATGGCTCCCCTCGGGAACCCTCGGAATGGTCCGTTCCACCTGGCCCACTTCGGAGCGTCGTTTTTCGGGATAAACCCGTGATCCGAGGATGTAGCCCTCGGTGCCGATCAGAAGCCGTCCGTTGTCACCCAGCACTTCGTCGTCCTCGAGGTCGATCGGCCGCGACGGCCGGAGTCCGCCGTCGTACCAGACGAGCTTGAGCGGAGGCATCTCCACGCCGCCCGCCATCACCCCGGTCTGGCCGGCCACATGGAAATTGTTCGCCTGGATCGCGGCCGATCGGGCGGGGAAATGGTAGGTCACTGTGGATCCCAGCGGGTACGTCTCCTCGTTCACGCGGGTCGAACAGGCCTGAACCGTGGTCGGCGCTCCCAGCTTCAACGCCCGGAAAACCGGGTCCATCGCGTGGCACCCGATGTCGCCCAACGCGCCGGTTCCGAAGTCCCACCACCCTCGCCACCGGAACGGCGCGTAGGCGGGATGATAGGGCCGCATGGGCGCCGGTCCGATCCATTGATCCCAGTCGAAGCCCTCGGGCGCCGGCGGCGTGTCCTTGGGACGGTCCACCCCTTGCGGCCAGTACTCGCCGAACAACCCGCGCGAAGGCCGGTCCGTCCACAGATGCGCCTCGGTGACCTTCCCGATGGCGCCGCTCCAGACCAGTTCACACAGGCGCCGGGTCGCCTCGCTCGCCTGACCCTGATTCCCCATCTGCGTCGCGACGCCGGCCGCACGCGCCGCTTCCGCCACGCGCCGCGCCTCCCAGACCGAGTGGGTCAGTGGTTTTTCGCAGTACACATGCCGTCCCATCCGGATCGCCGCCATCGAAGCGAATGCGTGCATGTGGTCCGGCGTCGCCACCACCACCGCATCGATCTCCTTCATCTCTTCCAACATCTTCCGATAGTCCTTGTAGCGCCGCGCTCCGGGGAACTTCTTGAACGACCCCGCCGCATGCCGCCAATCGACGTCACACAGCGCCACAATGTTCTCATCCGGAAACTGCCCGATGTCATGGCCACCCTGCCCGCCGACACCGATGCCCGCGATGTTCAACCGCGCGCTCGGTGGCTTCTCCCCTCCCAGCCCCAACACCCGGGCCGGCACGATCTGCACCGTCGCGGCCAGGAGCGCCGTCCGCTGGAGAAAACCCCTTCGGGAGGTTCGGAATCGGGATCGGGATCGGGATTGGGATGCCGTTGGATTGGTATTCATGTTCATGGAATCTGTCGTCGCCGTCGTTCCAGGTGGGGGTTCCCATCCACTTTCCCGCCAAGCCGGCGCGGCGTCACGACAGATGTTGGGATCTGGATATCCGCTGGGCGGATCGCGCGGAGGCGCGCCAGGACCCCGAAAGCGAGCGTTCGGAATAAAGAAATGCGATAGGTGGATTCCGATAGGAGAAGGGACGAGTGACAGAAGTTCGTTCAACGAGGTAGCCTCCGCTCTGGATGCCTGCCCTCGACGGACGGCGCGTGTCCATTCGTCGGTGAAGGAGGAATGACCCGGGATCGGTCCAAGGCCCTACCGGTGTTCAACCCACGCCAGGAGGAAAAGCCATGCACGGATTGGTCAATCGCCCCTCGGGGGAACGCCGCGTGATGCCGCGCGGACGATCCCGTGCGCACCGAATCCAGCGCGTGTCCCGACCCGGGCTCCCGTGCGACACCCATGACGGCTGAGCACCCTCAACTCGCCCCCGTCACGTTGTGCCCCGACCAGCTTGCCGGGGCCTTCCCGTTCCATTTCACGGTGGACCGTAACGGCGCCATCGTCGCCTTGGGTCCGCGACTCGCGGCCCTCTGTCCCGGCATCGCGGCCACCGCTCCCGTCTTCGACGTCATCCAGTTCGTCCGCCCCGAACGGGAGACCCCGGTCGACTTCGCCTGGATCGTCGAGAACCACGACCAGGAATTCCTTTTGAACCATCCCGCCACGGGCCGTTTCTTCTGCGGCCGGATGCTCCCGATCGACGGCGGCGATCGCGTCGTCTTCCTGGGCCATCCCTGCCCCGTCGATGACCCGCCGGTTCCAACGGCGGGCCCGTCCGCCGCGCCCCACGACGCCCACTCGGCCCATACCGCCTCCGATCACCAGGATTCCGACCCCCTCGGACGTCTCAAGGCGCTCGAGGCGATCGTGCGCCCGCTCGAACTCGTCGCCGCCCGTACCGACAACGCCGTCGTCCTGACCGACGCCAAAGGCGTCATCGAATGGGTCAACGAGGGGTTCACCCGGACCACGGGCTACTCCCTCGCCGAGGTCCTCGGCCGGAAACCCGGCACCTTCCTCCAGGGACCCGAAACGGATCCGCGCACCGTCGCCTTCATCCGCGAATCCCTCCGCCGCGGCGACGGCTTCAGCACCGAGATTCTCAACTACCGCCGAGACGGCAGGAAGTTCTGGGTGCGGATGGAGATCCAGCCGATCCGCGACGCCCAGGGACGAATCCTCCAGTACATGGCGATCGAGAGCGACATCACCGATCGTCGACTCGCCCTTCAACGCCGGACACTCCAGTACGAGGTTTCGCGCAGCCTCGCCGACGCGCCCTCCCTCAAGTCGGGCATCGCGGCCGTGCTCCGCTCCATCGGCAACACGTTCGACTTCGCGCTCGGAGCCTTCTGGCGGGTCAATCCGACAACCCTCCACCTTCACTGCGAGGAGATCTGGCACGATCCCACCCGCGACTCCCGCCCGTTCGTCCTCGCCTGCCGCGCCCACACGTTCGGTCGTGGTCACGATCTGCCCGGACGGGTTTGGGCCTCCCAGGCCGCCTCCTGGATCCCGGACATCCCCCGCGCCACCGATTTCACGCGATCCGCGGAAGCCGAAGCGACCCAACTCCGCGGCGCCCTGGCCTTCCCCATTCTCCACCGGGGCGAAGTCTGGGGTGTCATCGAGTTCTTCAGCAAAAACGTCGAGACCCCCGACAACGATCTCCTCCGCCTGTTCCTCGCGATCGGGAACCAGGTCACCCAGTTCATCGACCGCATCCAGGCCGGCCGCGCCCTCGAGGTTCAGAAAGCCCTCTTCGAACGCCTCTTCTCCGAGGCCCCCATCGCCATCGCCGTTCTCGACGAACGCGACTCCATCCTCGACGTCAACCGCGAGTTCACCCGCCTCTTCGGCTACCCGAAACTTGGCGCCGTCGGACGCAACATCGACGACCTCACCCTTCCCTCCGCGAATCCCGCGGATCCCGCTCATTCCTCGGATCCCAACCCAACCGACGCCGCTTCTCCCGAACCGGTCCTTCCTCCCCCCGCCGGCGACCGCGTCATCTTCGAATCCGAACGCCGCACCCGCGACGGCGCCCTTCACCCGGTCCAGATCATCCGACAACCGGTCCAACTCGCCGACGACCAGGTCGGCGTCTACGCGCTCTACGTCGATCTCACCGAGCGTCACCAGGCGGAATCGGCCCTCCGCGAAGCCAAGGAACTCGCCGAGTCCGCCAACCGGTCCAAGAGCGAGTTCCTCGCGATGATGAGCCATGAGATCCGCACGCCGATGAACAGCATCTTCGGCATGGCCGGCCTCCTGCTCGAAAGCCCCCTCAACGACCGCCAGCGCGAATTCGTCGAAACGATTCGCGATGGCGGGGACGCCCTCCTCGAGATCATCAACGACATCCTCGACTTCTCGAAGATCGAGTCCGAACGCCTCGCCCTCGAACCGGTCGACTTCGACCTCATCGGCCTGGTGGACGGCGTCCTCGAACTGCTCGCTCCCCGCGCCCAGGGCAAGGGCCTCGAACTCACCGCCATCCTGCCGTCCCACGTTCCCCGCCAACTGCGCGCCGACGACGGACGCCTCCGGCAGGTGCTCGTCAATCTGGTCTCGAACGGAATCAAGTTCACCGACAAGGGCGAGGTCGTCCTCCGCGTCGAAGCCCCGCAGGTCGGCGAAACCTCGGCACGGATCCGGTTTTCGGTCACCGACACCGGCATCGGCATCACGGACGCCGACCAGAAACTGCTCTTCACCCCGTTCACCCAGGTCGACTCCTCCGCCGCGCGGCGATTCGGCGGCACGGGTCTGGGGCTGGCGATTTCGCGACGGATCGTCCGCATGATGGGCGGCGACATCCATGTCGACAGCCAGCCCGGGCTGGGCAGCACGTTTCGGTTCGAGATCGAAGTGGGCATCGCCGATCCGGAGACCTCCAGCCCTGGGATTCACGTTCCCAGGATCGCCGCCCTGGTCGTCAGTCCCCATCGCGCCACCCGCGAGTCCATCGTCGCCCAACTGGAGAGCTGGGATCTGACCCCGCGCTCCGCGGAGAACACCCACGAGGCGCTCCAAGTCCTCCGCACGTCCGACCTGCGCGATCCGCTGCCCCGCCTGATCCTGATCGACGCCGCGCTCGGACTGACCGAATGCCGGAACTTCGCCGTCGCCCTCCGCGACCTCCACATCGCGGCCCTCACCCGGTTGACGCTCCTCCTGCCCCTCGCCGACGCCTCGCTCATCCACCAGCCCACGCCCGACCATTTCCACTGTGTTCTGACCAAACCGCTCCGTCCGTCGCAGCTCTTCAACGGGATCATGTCCCTCTTCGGGAACGGTTCCCATCCCATCCCCAGCAGCGCCCGCAATTCCTCGTTCCCGGAGCTTTCCGCGGCGGCCCGCCGACTCCGCCTCCTCGTCGCCGAGGATCACGAAGTCAACCGACGCCTCGCGCTCCTCATGCTCGAGAAGCTCGGCTGCCGCGCCGACATCGCCGGCAACGGCAATGAAGTCCTCGCCGCGCTCCAACGCCAGACGTACGACGTCGTCCTCATGGACTGTCAGATGCCCGAACTCGACGGCTTCGCCACCACCCGCGCCATCCGAGAAGCCGAACGCGCCGATCCGAAGCGCCACCGCGTCCGGATCATCGCCCTCACGGCGAACGCCATGCGCGGGGATCGCGAGGCCTGCCTCGCCTGCGGCATGGACGGCTACATCTCCAAGCCCGTGAAACTCGACGCCCTCGCCGGCGCCCTCCAGGAAGCCGGCAACACCCTCGCCCCGCCCGAACCCCAGCCCACCCCGCTCGCCGACCCCAACGACCTCGCCCGCATCGACACCGCCGTCTCCGCCCTCGTCGCCGATTTCGGCGGCGAAGCCGCCGCCGAACTGCTCGGCGACTTCCTCCGCGACGCCGAATCGCGACTTCGGGAACTCCACCGGCTCCAACGCGATCCCGACCGTGAGGTCTTCGCCCGCGCCGCCCACTCGCTCGCCGGCGGCAGCAGCATCTTCGGTCTCGACCGCATCCGACGCCTCGGGCTCGCCCTCGAAGCCGCCACCCGGGGCGGCCACGCCGAGGAAACCGAACGCCTGCTCTCCGAACTGTCCGGAATCTTCGGCGCGCACGTGGCCCATCTCCAAGCCCACTTCGCCAGGCTCCCCACCCCCGTCGCAACCCCGGCCCCCGCGTGAACCCGCGCCCCATCCATCCCCGTCCACCCGTCCGGACCCGTTCCCGACCCCGCGCCCCCGGTCGGAACGCGTTCCCGACCCGCCGGGATTCCCCGGTCCTCCACCGCTTCCCCTCGCCATGAAGCCCGTCCTCGTCGCCATCGTCGGGGGCAGCGCCTCCGGAAAATCCACCCTCGCCCGCGACCTCGTCCGGTCGCTCCGCCCCGGTTCCGCCCTCATCTCCCAGGACTCGTTCTACCGCGACGCCAGCCGCGTCCCGGCATCCCGCCGCCGACGCCTCAACTTCGACCACCCGCGCCGCATCGACTGGCCCCTACTCCTCGACGTCCTCACCCGCGCGCTCGACGGTCGCGCCGTCGATGTTCCCCGCTACTCGTTCGAGGACCACGCGCGGGAATCACGGACCGATCGGCTCAAACCGTCCCGCTTCCTCGTCGCCGAAGGCCTCTGGCTCCTCCGCCAACGCGAGATCCGCGCCCTTTGCGACCTCGGCATCTTCGTCGCCTGCCCCGCTCCCGTCCGACTCGCCCGCCGCATCCAGCGGGATACGACCGAACGCGGGCGGACCCGCACCGAGGTGCTCCACCAATGGTCCACCCAAACCCAGCCCGGTTTCCGCGACTGGGTCGCCCCCCAGCTTCGTCTCGCCGACGAAATCGTCCGCTCACCCGTCCCGGACGACCGCGTCGCCGACCTGACCCGGCGCATCCGGTCGCTTCGCACTCCCCGAACGTCACCATGAACGACGCACAAGTCTCCGAACGCATGATGGCGAGACTTCTCGCCACCCAGTCGCCTTGGGGCCGCTTCCGACTGAACTGCTACGTCGTCTGGAAGCGCTTCGCCTGGACCTCCGTCGTTCGCGGCACCCTCTTCCTCAAGCGGACCATCGACATCGTCGCCAGTTCCATCGCGCTCGTCGTTCTCGCGCCCGTCTACGCGATCCTCGCCGTCCTCGTGAAACTCGACGGAGGTCCCGTCTTCTTCCGCCAGGTCCGCATCGGCCTCCTCGGACGCGAGTTCATGATGCTGAAGTACCGGACCATGGTCGTGGACGCCGAGGAGCGTCTGAAGAGCCTGATGCACCTCAACGAGCACCCCGCCGGAGTCATGATCAAGATCACCCACGACCCGCGCGTCACCCGGATCGGCCGGATCCTCCGCAAAAGCTCCCTCGACGAACTGCCCCAATTCTGGAACGTGCTCGTCGGCGACATGTCCCTCGTCGGCCCACGACCGCCCATCCCCCGCGAAGTCGCCCATTATTCCCAGTCCGATCGGCGCCGGTTCCTCGTCAAACCCGGCATCACCTGCATCTGGCAGGTCGGCGAACGCAACGGCGGCGTGTTCGAAATCGGCAGCCGCCACGACATCGACTTCCCCGAGCAGGTCTCCCTCGACCTTCGCTACATCGAAAGCCAGAGCTTCGTCCGCGATCTCCTGCTCCTCGCCAAGACCATCCCGGCCATCCTCTTCGGAAGGGGCTTCTGACCACCACGCCATGGAACCCCAGGCCCTCATCATCTGCCCCGCCGACCGCCCCGAAATGGCGTTCCTCACGCGCTTCCAACCACTCGTCCTCCTCCCGATCCTCGGCCGCCCCGTCCTCGACCTCGCCCTCGCTTCACTCGCGACACGCGGGATCCGCAACGTCCGCATCCTCGCCGCCGATCGCCCCGACCAGATCCGGCGTTTCGTCCGCCGCGGCGAAGCCTGGGGCATCCACGCCGATGTGGTCCCCGTCCAGCGCGAACTCACCCCCGACGAAGCCCTCGCCCGGCATTCATCCGCCCCGTCCGACCCGTCCACCCCGCCGGAGATCGTCACCCTCGACCGAATCCCCCCCGACGGCCCCCACCTCTGGAACGACGCCAACGCGTGGTTCTCCGCCGTCCGGTCCCAGTTCGAACCCGCCTCCACCGACCGCGTCGGCATGCGCCGCCTCGCCGAAGGAGTCTTCGTCCATATCCGTTCCCGAGTCTCGCCCGGCGCTGTCCTGCGCCCACCATGCTGGATCGGCGCGAATTCCTGGATCGGTCCCGGCGCTGTCATCGGCCCCAACTCCGTCGTCGAAGCCCATTGCTTCGTGGACGACGGGGCCGAGATCGTCGACAGCTTCGTCGGCCCCGGAACGTACGTGGGCGCCCTCACCGAAATCCGAGATTCCCTCGCCTGGAAACGGAGCCTCTACAAGATCCCCACCGGCTCGGCGACCCAGGTCCCGGACGGATTCCTCCTCGGCCCGGTCCACGCCGCCCTCCACCGGGGACACGCCGCCAGTCTGGTGGGACGCCTCGCCGCCCTCGCGGCGCTTCTCGCCACGGCCCCAATCCTCGTCCTCGCCTGGCTGCGCTCTCCCGCGGGCGAGCCGCTCTTCGTGCGACGCACCGCGGTGAAAACACCCACCTCCGACCCGAATCCCATCGGAACGACCCCGTACCACGAACTGAACGGTTTCAAGGGGTTCCTCCGCCGGTGGCCCGAACTCTGGATGATCGCCCGCGGCGCCTTCCGCTGGGTCGGCAACCGCCCCCTCTCCCCAGCTCAGGCCGAAACCCTGTCGACCGAATACGAACGCCTCTGGCTCGGCGTGCCCACAGGCCTTTTCTCCCTCGCCGACGCCGAGGGCTGCGACGATCCCCTCGGCGACGAAGCGAGGGCCCATTCGAGCTTCTTCGCCGTCCGGTCCGGCTGGCGCGATCGCGCCGCCATCCTCGGACGGATCCTCATCCGCCTTCCCCTGGGCGCGATGACCCCGCCTCGTCGCACCCACCCTCCGCTGATCCCATCCACCTGAACCCATCCGAACTGATCCGATTCCAATCGATATGAACCTCGAACCCCTCCAATCGAACCTCCGCGTCTCCGGGCTCGCGGAGCTCAACGCCTCCAACGCCGGCTCCTTCAGGGACCAGACCCGGGCCGCCCTTCTGGAACATCACACCCGCATCGACTTCGAGTTCAGCCAGACCCGGTTCCTCGACAGCTCCGGCCTCGGCGCGCTCATCGCCCTCCACAAAACCATGTCCGCCCGCGGCGGCCACATCCGCATCCTCAACCCGCCCGCCCAGGTGCAGCAGATCCTCGAACTGACCCGGATGCACCGGATCTTCGAGATCTCGCGCGAGTAGCGTCCCTTCATCCCACCCCAACCCCATGCCGACATGAAAACCGAAGCCTGCGGAGATACGCTCGTCGTCTCGGGCGTCCAGAATCTCGGCGCCGACCAGGCCCCGTTCCTTCGCGAACTCGTGTGCTCCGCCCTCAGCCCGGATCACCGGTTCATCGAGGTGGATCTCGCCTCGACGTCCTTCATCGATTCCGAAGGCCTCGGCGCCCTGGTCGCCGTCCACAAGGTCGTCGCCGGCCGCGGCGGCTCCGTGCGGCTCCCCGGCACCCGGCCCGCCATCCGCGAACTGTTCCGTCTCACCCGGCTGGACCAGATCTTCGAGTTCCCCACTCCGACCTGACCGATTTCAATTCAATCCCCGTGCCCCTCGTCACCTCCATCCCCGCCCGAGTCCTCAACCTCTCGGGCCCCTGCGACCTCGGCGCCGTCCGCGACGCCGCCCGCGCCATCCGCGCCTTCCTCGAACAGACCGGTGTCGATCCCGCCGAGGTCAACGCGTGGGAACTCGTCACCGTCGAGGCGGGGAACAACGCCGTCGACAACGTCGGCCCCGACGGCCTCGCCCAACCCATCGACATCAGCCTCGAAGTCGGCCCGACCTACATCGAACTCCGCGTCCACGATCACACCCCGGGATTCGAGCTCCCCGAGACCGCCGAACTCCCCGATCCCCTTTCCGAAGACGGCCGCGGACTGTTCCTCATGCGGACGCTCACCGACCGCATGACCTATCTCCGGGGCCCCGCCGGCAACACGCTGACCCTCTGGAAGCGGCGCACCACCCCGGTCCACCCCGGCTCGACGGATCACGGTCCGGAATCCCTCGCCGTCGCCTCCCTCGAGGCCACGCTCCAGACCATGACCGAGGAACTCGCCGCCAGTTACGAAAGCCTCGCCGCCATCTTCCGGTTCGCCTCCGAGTTCAACCGCTCCGAACTCACCCAGTCGGCCATCGAACAGTGGTTCCGCGATCTCGCGTCCATCGTGGGCGCCGAGTGGTACGTGTTCCGCACGGCGCGCCCCGAGGCTGGCGGCCTCGTCGTCGCCTGCGCCTCCGCCAATGCCGGCATTCTCCCTCCCCTCCCCATCCATCCCCAGACCCCCCACCGATCGGGCCTCGAAGCCCAGGCCGTCGCCAGCCACAAGGACGTCTGGTTCTACGGCACCCAGAACCTCGCCGCCACCGATCCCCTCGCCGCGTTCGGAAGCCCCCTCGCGTTCATCGTCCACCCCGTCTACGTCAACGCCGAACTGGTCGGCGTCCTCACCGCCGGTCGCTACTCCCAACAGGCCCCGTTCACCGCCGTCCAGGTCAACATCCTCCACACCTTCACCGACTTCCTCGGCATCGCCCTCCGCAACGCCTGGGTCCGCGAACAACAGATCCGCGTCCGCCTCGTCACCCACGAACTGGAGATCGCCGCCAACATCCAGCGAAGCCTCCTCCCCGTCCGCCTCCCCGAACCCCGTGGATTCCGCCTCGCCGGCCATTCCCAAAGCGCCAACGAGGTCGGCGGCGACCTCTTCGATGTCATCAAGGTCGACACCGGCGGCGTCCTCCTCGTCATCGCCGACGTCATGGGCAAGGGCGTTCCCGCCGCCCTCTTCGCCGCGATCCTCCGCAACCAGATCCGCGCCCGCCCCGACCTCGCCAGCCATCCCGGCCAGTTCATGGCCTGGCTCAACCAGGTGCTCTTCACCGACCTCGACCGGGTCGACATGTTCATCACCGTCCAGCTCGCGTTCCTCGATCCCGCCGCCCGCGAACTGCGCGTCGCCTCCGCCGGCCATTGCCCGCTCCTCGTCGCGTATCCCGAGGATCGCGTCATTGAGATCGCCGCCGACGGCCCGCCCCTCGGCATCAGCCGCCACGCCGAATTCCCCGAACCCACCCTCCACCTCGCCGAGGGCGCCCGGGTCCTCATGCTCACCGACGGACTCACCGAGCTTCGCGCCAAGGACGGCTCCCTCCTCGGCCTCGAAGCCCTCAAAACCTGGCTCTACGACGCCGCCATGCGCCGACGCCCCGCCGCCGAGGCCCATGACGCCCTGCTCCGGTTCGCGGGCGAGTTCCGCGACATGACCCAGTTGCGCGACGACCTCACGTTCATCGTCATCGCCGATCATCCCGAGCCCGTGCTCCCGCCAACGTCCACGACCGCATCCACGCCCACCCATGCCCGCTAGCATCCTCATCGTGGACGACGAACCCCACGTCCTGCGCGTCACGGAACTCAGCCTCCGCCGCGGCGGCTACGAGATCATCATCGGACGCAACGGCCGGGAGGCCATCGAACTCGCCCTCTCCCGCCAGCCCGAACTGATCGTCATGGACGTGCTCATGCCCGAAATGGACGGACTCGCGGCGCTTCGGCATCTCAAGAACGATCCCGCCACCGCCGGCATTCCCGTCATCCTCCTTTCCGCCCGCGGCCACGTCATCCTGCCCGAGGAAGCCGGATCCTGCGGCGCCGCGCTGTTCCTCACCAAACCCTTCAGCCCGACCCAGCTCCTCGGCGAGGCGCGCCGCCTCATCCTCGAGAATGCCGAGATAGCCCCCGAGGTTCCCGAGGACGCCGGCTAGCCGGGAATGAATCCCCAGGTCCCCACGAGAATGCCCCACCGATCCGACACTCCCCTCCCGCTCCCATGACGCCGGAGCAGCTCAGGCGGAATGTCGTTCGAAGCACGGTCTCCAGCTACATCCGAATCCTCCTCCGGCTGGCTCTCGGCCTCGCCACCTTCCGCCTGCTCTTCCAGAGCCTTCGCCCCGAGGAATTCGGCTTCTGGTCCCTGCTCTGGGCTCTGTTCGGCGCCGGCGTCCTCCTGGATTTCGGCCTCGGCGCCGCGGCCCAGAAACGCGTCGCCGAACTGACGGTCCGCCAGGAATGGGACGAGCTCAGCCGCATCCTCAGCACGATCCTCGGCTTCCATGTCTTCAGCTCCCTGATCGTCGTCGCCCTGGGAATCGTCGCTTCCGGCCCGATCATCGACCTCCTCCAGGTCAGCCCCGGGAATCGTGAGCGGTTCCGCGTCGTCTTCCAGGTGTTCCTGATCGGCACCGGAATCGCGTTTCCCCTCGGGATCTTCCCCGAAATCCTCCAGGGCCAGCAGCGGATCACCACCGCCAACAACGTCGCCATCGCGTCGCTCGTCGCCAACTTCGTCGCCGTCGCCGCGTTCATCGCGCTCGAACTCAGCTTCCTCACCCTCGTCGTCCTCGCGCTCCTCTGCGTCATCGTTCCTTACATCGCCGCCGCCTGGATCGCCATCCGCCACATGCCCCGGGTCCGCCTGCGCCCCTCGCTCCTCTCCCTCTCCGCCCTCGCCAGCACGGGACGATTCAGCCTCTACGCGTACCTCAACATGCTCGGAAGCGTCCTGCGCACCAAAGCCGATCCCCCCATCCTCGGCGGAATCCTCGGCATCGCCGCCGTCACCCCGTACCAGGCCGGCGCCAAGGTCGGCGAAATGTTCGGCATGCTGACCCGCCAGATCGCCGATGTCCTGTCCCCCACCGCCGCCCATCTCCACGCCCGCGGCGACACCCCCGCCCTCCGCGAAATGCTCCTCCAGGGCCTCCGCTTCTCCGTCCTCGCCGCCACCCCGCTGTATGTCCTTTCCGCGGCGTACACGGACGGCCTGATCCGCCTCCTCACCGGCGTCGAACACCCGACCCCCGAAATGATCTGGACCGGCGAGCTGCTCCTTTTCTGGTACTACTCCCTCACGCTCACCCACTGGGTCTACAAACGGATGTTCCTCATGGCGGGCCAGGAAAGGCGAATGATGTGGCAGGGCGTTTCCGAAGCCGCCCTCAACCTCGTCCTCAGCATCGTCCTCACCCTCGCCCTGCGGAACATCCTCGGCGTCGCCATCGGCTCCGTCATCCCCACCGTCGTCCTCGGCTGGGGAGTCCTCTGGGGATGGGCCGCCCATGAGGCGGGCCTCGGCCGTTGGGCCCTCTTCCGCAAAATCGTCCTCCCCGTCTGGCTCGGCTCCATTCCCATGGTCGCCCTCGCCGCCGTCCTCCGCCTGCAACCCTGGTGGACCAGCGGCGGCACCACGCTCCTCGTCCTCGCCGAAGGCGCCGCCGTCGGAACCGCCGGCCTCGCCGGCCTCTGGTGGATCACACTCCAACCCGCCGAACGCGCCAACCTCGCCAGCCGGCTCCGCGGCGGCAACAACCCACAACCCGCCGCGACCACGGGCGCCTGAACCATGCCTCGCGTCCTCTATATCGACACCCCTTTCGAATCCGGCACCGGCGGCGCCTGCACCCGCAGCCGCCTCATCTACCGCGCTCTCCGCTCCACCCACGAAACCGACCTCCTGCTCGTCCACCCACACCACGGCCCCACTCCCTCCGCGCAACCCGCCTCCCCGCGGTTCCCGCCCACCCTCGAACTCAAGGCCCTGCCTCCCCGTTGGTTCAGTTCCCGCGTCGCGTTCCGCATCGGCGCCGCCGGAACCCGCGCCTACCTCGACCTCCTCTCCCGACGCCGCTACGACGCCGTGGTCTGCCGACTTCACACTCCATGGCTCCTCGCCGCCATCGCCTCCAACCACCCCTCCCACCCGGCCCTGATCGTCGATCTCGACCTCGTCTCGTCCCGCCTCGTCGGCCTCAAATGGCGCCAGGCGCCGTCCTTCCGCAACATCGGAACCCTCGTCGAACGCATCCACCTGGAACGTCTCGAACACCGCATCCTCCGGAAACCCTGGCTCGTTTTCTTCAGCAATCCCGCCGAACGCGATCAGCTGGCCCTCGACCTCGCGCGCCAAGGTTCCCGGGTCCGACTCGGTATCCTTCCCAATATCCTCATCCCCCCCACCATCCCGCCCCACCCCGAATCCAGCCCGGTCATCCTCTTCTTCGGGTGCCTCGATTCCCCGGCGAACACCGACGCCTTCCGCTTTCTCATGGGCGACATCCTCCCCCTCATCGACGCCGACCTCCGACGACACCGGGTCACCATCCATGTCGCCGGAATCAAAGCCCCACCCTGGTTCTCGTCGTTGATCCGCGAATCGGGCTCCGACCGGGTCGCCCTCGTCGGACCGGTCAATCCCATCGAAACCGCCATCGCCGATTCCCGTTTCGTCCTCCTGCCCCTCCGCGTCGCATCCGGAACACGCACGCGCATTCTCGAAGCCGCCGCCCAGCTTCGCACCGTGATCACCACACCGCTCGGCGCCGAAGGGATCGCCGTCGGCTCCGATGCCATCGTCGCCCCCGATGCCACGGGAATCGCCAGCGGCATCCGGCGCCTCCTGGATGCCCCCGACCGCGCCGTCGATCTCGGCCGACGACTGGGCGACCGCTGCCGCCATCGCTACAGCGAATCCCGCGTCGCCGGCGAACTCCTGACCCAAATGCGGGACTTTCTCGAAACTCGCCGGGAATCCCGCTCCGGTTGAACCCTTCCAACCCGGCCCCAGCGGCGGGCCAACGCCGGAACGAGGTCGGCTCAATCCACATCCCCGACGTCCGCCACACGGTAGAACCGGTATCGACCGTCGCCGCCGAGCACCGGGTCGGTCACGAGGGCGTCCACGCTCGTGAGCTTCGCCACCACATTGGTCAGCGTCAGCCAGGCGTCCAATCCCGGACCCACGGTGTTGTACTGGACCTCGTAGATGTTGCCCGCCTCCGCCCGGAACCCGATCTCGAATCCTGCGTCCACCCATCCGTAGCGGGTGATCCGCGGCCCGGGCGAGCCCAGGATTAGAACCAGAACCGGCGCATCGCCGGCGTTCGCGCTTTCCTTCGAACCGATTCTGCGGGCCGTGTATTTCGATTCCTCACGGTCACCCAGAAGGATCCAGCCGTGATTGGACGAAGGATCGGCCAACCAGCGCCGCACATCCGCCAAGAGACCTTCCCCCTCCAGCGCGTAGCGTCCCACGGCGTTCATTCCCACGCTCCCACTCACCTCCGCGTCGTACTCATGACCCGGAACACAGCCCGGCCCCTCCCAGGGACGGTCCGGATGCCCCTGGTGAGTCCACGTGCATTCCCCGCTCCGCGCGGGCGATCCCAGGGAACCCGTTCCCAAGCCTTCGGACCAATCCTTCAGCATCCGGTGCGCGAGAATCATCGAGGCCTCCTCGCCCGCGGGAGCTTTTACGATGCCGAACTCGAGACGCGCCCCCACCACCGCGGTTCCCTCCGGCACCCACCCCGCAAGATCGAACCGGATCAACGCCCGGGCCGGGAACCCCTTGCCCGTCGCTCCCACCGCCAATGAATCCGATCTCCCAAGGCTGTTGCCGGGATTGGTCGCGAACAAGGTCGTGTCGGCGCTCACGGGAACCCGCACGTCCGCGCCCTCGCCTCGGCTTGCGGCAAGCAGGCCGCACGCCATCGATGTCGCCCAAACGAGTGGACGAAAAACCCGCGTTCCGAAAGCCATGCGCACGGTTGGTTATCTCCGTGCCGGATGACTCCGTCAACCCCTCGCCGGATCGACGGCCCCCGGATCTCCAAATCGCCCGATCTCCGCCAAATGTCCCGTTATGCAACCGCCGCGGATGTCTGAACCCGTCCGGATCAACCTCCGCTCAATTGGCCGGAATCATGCCGCTCGCGCGGCATCGACTCGCGCCACAGTCGAGTCCAGCGGGCTAACGCGAGGAACCCTCCGCTGGTGTCGAGATCGCGACGATTCCCAGCACGTACGTCGTCTGATAGGTCCAGTGATTCGGATCCACCCGGATGTAGTACACGCCGGGTTCAAGGTCTTGCCGGAACGCCGCGGAAACCCCCGTGCCCGAAGAGGCGCCTCGGATCGTGCGCGCCCACCGATTCTGGGCGTTGGCGACTCCGACCCACACCGACGCCGGTTCCCCCACTCCCGACAGCGTCACTTCCAATTCGACGGTCCGATCCAACGTGATCCGGTAGTTGTCCGAGCGATCCCAGTATCCGACCGCCTCGACCAGTGAGATCGGTCCATCCCCCAGCACACCGAGATCCAACGCATCCCCGAGCGCGTCGTAGTCACCGGGATCCCGGGGTGTGGTGGCCGCCTCGGCGGGCCTGGCCTGAATCACCAGCGAGTAGGTCGTGTGGTAGGTCCAATGATTCTGATCCACCCGGACGTAATAGACCCCGGGCACAAGGACCTGCCGGAACGTCCCCTGACCCGTCGTTCCCGAACTCACGCCCTCGATGGTGCCCGCCCATCGGTTCTGGGCATTGGCGACTCCGACCCACACCGACGCCGGTTCCCCCGCTCCCGACAGCGTCACTTCGAGTTCCACGGTCCGATCCAGCGTGATCCGGTAGTTGTCCGAGCGATCCCAGTATCCAACCGCCTCGAACAGCGAGATCGGTCCATCTCCCAGCACACCGAGATCCAACGCATCCCCGAGCGCGTCGTAGTCACCGGGATCCCGGGGCGTCGTGGGCGCCTCGGCGGGCCTGGCCTGAATCACCAGCGAATAGGTGGTGTTGTAGGTCCAATGATTCTGGTCCACCCGCACGTAATAGACCCCGGGCACAAGGACCTGGCGGAACGTCCCCTGGCCCGTCGTTCCCGAACTCACGCCCTCGATGGCGCCCGCCCATCGATTCTGGGCATTGGCGACTCCGACCCACACCGACGCCGGTTCCCCCGCTCCCGACAGCGTCACTTCGAGTTCCACGGTCCGATCCAGCGTGATCCGGTAGTTGTCGGAGGGGTCCCAAGTGCCGACCACCTCGAACACGTAGATGGGCTCCGAAGACAGGACCCCCAGGTCGAGGGCGTTGTTCAGCTCGTCGAAGCCCGCGGGATCGCGGGGGGTGCTCGGCGCGAGGGTTTCCAAAGTGAGCACCAATCGGTAGCTGGTGGTGACGGAAGCCGTCGCTGGCACGACGCCGACATAGTAGACTCCCGCGGGCAACGCTTCGAGAATCTCCTCCCTATTGGAGCCGGCCGCGGTGGAGGACGCGATCACTTCGCCGCTGGTGATTCGGTTGTCACCATTCAGGTCGACATACAGGTACAGATTGGCGTTGGCCGCGAGTCCATCGAGACGCGCAACGGCCTCCGACATGCGGAGCACCTCGAAACGGATGAAATCCCCATCATCCCCCGAGCCAACGGCGTCGTTGATCGTGACGCCACCCGCAAGGGCTCCCGCATCGAAGGCCGCGTTCGGGGTCGTTCCAGGATCCTCGGCCCACGCGACGACCTGGTCTTCGGCGAAGACATCGAGTTCGGTGGTCCCATACCTCGCCGCGAGGCCGGCGGCCGAGAATCGAATCGAGGAGAACTCCCCCTGGCTTGAACCGTACCGAAGGATGGGAAAGGTCTGCCCGGCGATCGGTGGGGATCGGAATCCCCAAGTCACATCCAGGTTGCCGTCCAGCCGGGCATTTCCATTGACGATGATCTTTCCGAATCTTTGGAACACGTCGCGTTCCAGGCCGATTTCGATGCGGGATGACGCCGTGGCGAGGAAGTTCGGCGAAGCCGTGAGCGTTGAGCCGGGTCCCAGGCGCAAAGCGCCTTCGTTCTCGGGAGCCGTCCATTCGACGCTGCCCGATTCGACCTCGATTCGACCCTGATTGATGACGTTGTGGAGGCGAACGAGCGTCGAGGGCGCCAGCGCGCTGAGATTCCCAGCCAACCTCACGGGCAATGGATCGCGAATCGCTCCAATCCGCGCACCGCGCCCGGTCACATGGACTTGAACATCGGCATCGATCCGAAGGCTCGCGCCCGCGGCGGGGGACAGGAACGGTTCGGAAGCATCCGTGTTGCTCCCAGAGATGCGAATGGTTCCGGGACCCGAAAGGATCTGTTCGCCGGGGCCGGCAAAGGAAATCCCGGTCGTCAGTGACGTGCTGGCGATGTCGACCGTCGCGCCATCGAGACGGAGGCCTTGAAGCACGGTGATCGTCGCGCCGTTCTCGATGACGACGTCCCTCTGGAGACGGACGGATCTGAACTCCGAGTTCGCGGCCACCATCAGCGGGGTCCCGCCGTTGTCGGATTCGACCAGTACCGAATCAAGGACGGACCCTGTGGCGCTGAGCACCCAGGAACCATCGGAGCCAGCCGTGATGCGGCCGCCGCGGATGCCGCCCCCGTGAATTCGCCAGGTCACGCCCGGCGGCACGATCAGTTCCGAATCGGAGTTGTCGATCACTCCCACGAATCGGATCTCCACGGCCTCGCCCAGAAGGAGGCTCTTGAACTGCGCGGTGGTGTTCCGACCGCCGCCGTAGTCCAGGCGTCCCTGCGGTATTTCGATCCGTCCCCGGTTGTCGACGTTGTAGAGGCCGATGGTCGGATTCTCGCTGACGGCGGCCAATGTCCCTTCGAGCTGAACGGTCACGTCGAATGAAGGATTCCCGAGACGGGCGGATGCGCCCGGTACACTCAGTCTGACATCCGGCCCCACAATGAGCCGGACGCCGTCGGCGGGTTGCAGGTAGGACTCGGACGGGTCCGGATTGGGACCCGCGAAGAGGACGGATCCGCGCCCGCCGAGAGTGATGGCTCCGTCGCCTTCGAAGGTCAGTCCGGTGCGCGCGCTTTCGCTGAAAAGGGTGAGCGTCGCGCCGTCGAGGGTGAGCCCATCACGAATTCGGAGGTCGGCGCCGTCTTCGATGATCGCATCGGTTCGAAGGACCGCCCCCTGAAGCACAGCGCTCCCGGTGACCCGCAGCGGATTCCCCGAGGAACTCGGTTCGATCCTTCCCACAACCAGCGTGCCGCCTTGGAGCGTCATGGTTCCCTCGGCCTGCAAAGACCCGGTGATTCTCCACGTCCCGCTGAGAAAACTGAAGTCACCCCCGATGAACAGGTTTCGAACGGTGACACCGGCGCCGGGGATGCTGATACGCCAGTTCGACACACCGACGGGAGGAGCGATGAAAACGTCATCGTCAGGGCCTGGAACTCTTCCTCCGACCCAGTTTGCTGGGTTCGTCCACGTGTGGGTGCCCGCCGAATCCGCCTGCCAGATCGCCGTCGCGCCCTTGATCTCGAAGGTGGATTCCAGGAGTTCTCCCACGAGGGAGTTTCCCGCGCGATCCGTGATCCGCGACGCATCCAGGTCGAGGTGGTATTCCCCCGCCTCAAGACCTTCGAAGTCCATCTCCACGATGCGATCCACGCCAGCCGTCCGGATGGCGGCCGGGGCAAGACGCGTCGGGTTCGTCCCAGCGCGAAGTCCCAGATTCCCGAGATTCAGGTGGGCTCGATCCATGGGTTCGGAGAAGACGAGGCGCACCGTCCGGAAGTTGATGCCGCGGACGCTCCCGTCGGGAGGCTGGATGCTGAGCAGCGTTGGCGGAACCACGTCCGGCAGGAGCTGGAAGGTCCGGGCTTCGCTCCACGTCGCATTGCCGCCGGTATCCCAGGCGCGCGCCCGGACGGTGAAAGACCGGGGAGACGCGCCGCGCGAAGGCGCCACACTCAGGACCTCGAAAGGAAAGCTGGCGTCCCGCGCGATTTGGACATCATCGATGAAAAACTCGACGTGGCGGACCTGCACGTCATCGCGCGCCCGCGCCGTGAGGCGAATGGGGCCGCCTTCGATCACCGCTCCATCGACGATTGAGTTCGGCGGTCCAACTTCCAGCTCGACCGTCGGCGGCACACCCAAGCCATCGGAAGGCAGGTAGTTGAGCACCTGCATCCCGGCCGCGTGATCGGCGACATAGGCCAGACCCGAATGGACGAAGACCGAGCGCGCGACGCCCGGGGTGCCCAGTTCCGCCAGAAACTCCGGGAATTCGGCCGGAGATCCCGTCCGGTACAGACGGACGTGGTGGGTCCCGCCAAATGACGAATTGATGCCCGCCGCGCCCAGGAGGAGACCGTTGCCGTTGAGGACCGCGTGCTTCCACCCGAACTGGGCGGGGACTTCATTTCCCTGAAGGACCAGAACCGGCATCGCCGGATCGCGGACATCCATCACATTCACGCCCCTCGCGTGAACCAGGTAGGCGAGACCGTCACCGACGAAGATACGGCCACGCCCCGCGGCGGCGTTGACTCCACCCGGACTCGGCGATGCCGCGGCCCCTTGTTGAACGAGCCTTCCTTCGAAGGTGAAGATCTGAAGTCCCTCCGCTGTGTACGCGAACAGGAAATCTCCAGAGACAAAGAGGTCGTGCACTCGGGTCGAGGTGCGAAGCCGATCCAGAACCAGCCCGGTCGGCATGTCGACCATCGCGATCCACCCGTTGTTCAAACCTACCCAGGCGATGTTCCCCCGAGCCGCGACCGCGACGGCATCGCCTCCTCCAAGCAGTGGTGGAATCACCTGGTGAAGGCGCGTCACGTCTCCCGTCGTCGCGACGTTCAGGACGAGCAGCCCGCCGGATCCGTCCGCAACCGCGGCGAGCCCATCCGAAAGGGCCACGGCGTGGGCGGTGCCCGTCGTCGGCACAACGGCGGCGCGGATCGGCCGGAACGGATCGATGACATTGAAAACCGTCAGGCCGCCCGTTCCGCCCGCCGTGATCGCGATGTCCGCGTCCACCGCGATGTCAGCCGCATTCCCGACGGTGGGCGCCGACGCGATCACGCCCGTTGTCGCTGGGCGACCGTCGTTGGGATCCGTCCCCGCCTCCAACTCGCGGCCGTCCGGAATGCCATCGCCATCCGAATCGCGCAGATTGGCATTCGTTCCGGAAACATATTCCGCGAGGTCCGGCAGCCCGTCCTGATCCGTGTCGACCGACCCGTCCACCGCCCCCATGACCAGCATGGGAGCGGTGACGCGCGCCCCGGCCGCGAGGGCACCGAATCGGACTTCGCCGTACTCCCGGGTCAGCGGGTTCCAAAACTGGCCGATATAAACGGAACCCGGCCGAAGCGCGCCCATTCCCAAACGACCGTTCGCCGACACCCGGCCCCGGGTGACGAAGCCGGTCGCCTCGTCGCGGAGTGAAAAGAGTATGTCACCGACTTGATCCGCTGGTAGCGACTCCGTCCGAGTGTCCACGAAAACATCCCTGAAGTCCCGGAGCGCCCCGGGAAGGTTGAAATTCGCATACCCCCCGTTGGTCATCGCCGTGGCCGCATTGAGAAATCTCGTGGCCGCCCCGCGAAGCTGGTCGATGTCGGCGAAATCCGTGCGTTGCGCTTCGGCGTGGGTCAGCAACCGACGGGAGTAAAAATCATGGGTGCGGTTGAGGTAGGCGACCGTGTTGGTGACGAGCTTCGGTGGGATCTGCAACGCCACGGCCCTTCCCTCGATCGCTGCGAGTTCCGCCGGATCGATCATTCGGGCCGCGACCGAATTGGGTTGGGTGGCAGCAACAATCTCCGACAGGACCTCCGCCGCATTCTCGGACTTGGAAACGAAGTCCGGATCATCCGCGCCGACCAATTCCGTCCACCCCGGCTCGCCCAGTTCAACGCGCAAGAGGTCGCGCCAGGCTTCGGCGTAGGTGAGTTGGCGGTCCAGGAGCAATTCATGGGGCCGCAAAGGATCGCGAACGCCGGCATTGGCCAACGCCGCTCCCGGAAGGTCGACGGCGCACGCCAGACAA
>JBFWOK010000063.1:0-33645 GCA_050250555.1 Limisphaerales bacterium | reverse complement strand
GTCGCGAAGGGCGATCTGGTTGGTGCCGCGTTCGAACTGGAGGGTCAGGTTGCCACCCGTCACCCAGCGCGAGGGCAATTGGAAATTGAGGGTTCCGGACCAATCCGCGCGCGCGCCTTCCGCGTCGACGGGAGCCACGACGAATCCCGGCGCCAGCGGTTTGATGGTGCCCATCGACCGGCCGTCTCGAAATCCTTCCAGGAGCACATTCTCGACGCGGAGCGGAAGGGGATGGTCGACATTTGTGAGTTGAAGAAGGTGGGCGCGAACAACGGTGTCTTTTCCCTCGATGAGCGGGACGCTGTTCCGCCAATCCTGCACGGACTGGATGACTTCGAGCGCGACCAGTTCGACCGGGCCCTCGCAGTCAACCGGATTGACGGCGTTGTAGTCGCCCTCGGCCATCTCCCGCTTGGCATCCCGGATCGCAGTGGCGAGGGCGGGGTTGGAGGTGGCCAGGCTGGAGGCGAGGAACTCGGGCGAGAGTGGGAAGCCGTCGCAGGACGGGTCGTCGTGAAGAAACCGGCCTTCGATCGCCAACCGAACCGTCTCCAAATACCAGTGAATGGGCCAAGCATGCACCGGGCCGGCGATTCGGGCGGCGAGAACCGTTCGAAACCCGGGAAAGGGACATCCGGATTCCTGGCCGAACCCTTGCTCGATCTCGATCCGGCGAACGCTGAATGGCTCGGTCGCGATCTCGTCCAGGGTGACATCAAAGTTGATCGCGTGGGCCAACCGGTCGTGCGTGCCGCTGGGGGACATGCGGCTGGCGTCGAAGTAGTGCTCCACGAATCCAGCCGGAATGCCCGACCCCAATTGCGCTTCGAACCGGTCACAAAAGAAAAAATCGGCCGCGCCACCAAGGACATTCATCTCGAAGCAATTCGGCGCGGGAAATGGGTCGCAATCCGTTTTGCCTGCGTTCGCAGAGGCATCCAGGAAAGTCAGGTGGGAGCCCGGATCGCCGAGACGCTGCGCCATCCGATGGATGAGCCAGGTTCCCGAGCTGTGGGCGAGGAAGTGCATCTGACGGGGGGCGATCCCCGCCTGCCGAAACCAGTGCGCCAGACTTTCCCCGATCCCAATTCCAAACTGGGCGGACTTGGAGGGATCGTAGAACTGATCGTTCTTCACGAAAAAACGCCGAAAATCGGTCGCGTACTCGCTCCAATCAAACACCGCCACGCTCCAATCCTGGTTTCCGTGCCTCGCGTTGAACTGATGAACCGTCCTAGCCAGTTGTCCCAGCAACGAGGTGTCGATATGGGTCAGATCGTCGTTCGTCCCATGGGTGATCAACGCCACGGCGCTGGAACGATCCGGCGTCGCGTCGAGACTTTCCTGAACTGTGTCACGGACGACGCGCGGCTTCTTGAGCACCAGCGCGTCAAGAAAGGCGTCGCCACCCTCCTCGCGGTAGGCGAGACCCCAGATCAGATCGGGTAGGACCGTCCCATCGGCGAGGCGCACCGTCGGGTCGTAGGCCTTGAATTGATGCCGCTCGTAATATTCATCGGGCCTTCGGGTCTCCGGCGTGAACGTCGCCAGTCGGTAGAAGTCACCAGGCTTGGGGATCAGACCCGCGACAGGCTCCAGTTCCAGGCGAGCGGTTTCGTCGACGCGCAACGAACCTTCAACCCGAAGCAAGGTCTGATCTGAAGGCTCGGTGAGCGCGAGACGCAGCACCGAGGCGGGACCGAACTCCAGCCGACCGGTGACGCTGACGACGGGTTCACCGGATGGAGTGGCAGGGTTCAGCCAAAGCGTGGCGTCATCGCGCACGACGACGGACTCCTGTGCGATCAGACGGAACCGGCTGTCCAATTCGAGAATTCCACCCGATTCCAAGGTCACGGAACGGCAGGTAAGAGAATCGTCACCGGGATCGGATCCGCGGAAGGACAGTTTCGCTCCGCCCTGAACCAGGAGATGATCGAAGCCGACAGGAACCATCGCCGTCTCTCGTGAAACCGTCCATTGCCCCGATTCCACCCGAACGCGACCCACCTGGACGCCCGGTCCACCGGTACCCCCTTCGGTCGTGATTCGGAGCGTGGTCGGACCGATCCCGCCACGAAGGCAGACCGTGTCCACCGGCCCAGGGACGGCCTCGCGCGACCAGTGGGACGGTTCGCGGAACAGTCCCGTCGGTGGGCCGGTCCACTCGATGCAATCCGTGGGTTCAAGACAGATTTCGCCTTCCACCGGGGTGATGGCCGGCATGAACGCCGTGCGGGAGTTGGTCTCGTAACCGGTGGCTGCGATCTCCATGGTCAAAAGCCCCGGGGCGACACTATCTAGCCTGAAATGCCCCTGGGCGTCGGTCACCACCTCGGCACCGCGGATTCTTGCAACCGCGCCTTCGACCAGACGCTGGGTCTGACAATCCCGGATGGTCGCGGAAAAACTCGTGGATACCGGAGTTGCAATTGCCTGGGCGGAGACTTCGTAAGTATCGAGGTCGGTGTCCTCGTAATAAAACGGTCTGGGCAGGCTCACCCACACCCGCGCGTACCGCGCGGACCCATCATCCACATATCGGAATGCGTACGGTTCGAGCTGGGTCGGATCGACGGGCGCGTTGCCGGACGGATCCAGGCGGAGCATGGCGTCCATCGAGAGAATGCGGCCGTCGCGTCGAGAGTACACAATCTCCGCCGGCCAGCCGGCGCCGAACTGATAGGAGACCGACACCGGATTGAATGCGTGCCGAAGCACATCGGAGCCGCCGTCCCTGATCCGGGTCGCGTGCCCGGTGACCGTGATCTGGCCTGTGGCCAGGGCGTGGCTTGATCTGGCCACCTCGCCGTCGGCCACGGGCTGGGATGGATGAAGGGTCAGGGAAAGTTTGATTGTCAGTGAAATCACATGACGGTCGCCGTTGTCGAAGGTGAGGGTCTGCCCCGCGGTTCCGGAGGCGGACAGGCTGACCTGGAGAGCCGGGTTGGCCGCCTGTGCCAACGCGGTGACCCATGATATCGCGCCGAGCGAATTCTCACTCTCCATCACGTCCGAATCAGATCTCGCGGATTCCACCCCGACCTTGTGACGGGTGGCGGAGAAAACGGAACGAGTGTCCGATGGCACTGGGGTGGGAGCGGGGTCGCGGGAAGCCCAGAAAGGAATTTCTGGTCCGGGAAGCCCCGGATCCGTCACCGCGGGACTGTTGGGGATTCCAAGGCCCGCGATCAGCATGGCGACAATGGGCCGACACCGCGTGAGACGAATCCTGGAATGAAGCATGGGGAGGTTCGGGTGTCGGGAAATCAAGTGTCTCGCGGTCGGCGATCGACCCTGCCTATTCTCGCAACCGTTCCAAGGCTTCGGCGACCTGTTGCCGCAGACGCGTTACTTCCGGGTTCGCGGGATCCCGAAATGCGTACTGATCGATCGCCCTCGCGGCGGCCGGGTAGGCTTCGCAGTCAATCTCCAGCCGGATCCGGCCCAGCAAAGCTTCCTGATCGCCCGGGTCCGCCGCTTCCCAGCGCCCGAGAAAGACCCGCGCCAGATCCAACGCCCGAATGTCGGCGGCCAGGCGGAATAGTGCCTGATTGGACGCCGCCCCCTTCTGGGCGTTCCGGATGAACCACTCAAGATTGTTCCGGCACGCCGTCGCGGCCTCCGGCTCGGGATCGGCGGGATGGCGGACGAGATCGCGCTGGTGCGAAGCCGCCAGGAATCGTGCGAGCGCCGGGATTCCGGGAAGTATCGATGGGAGATCCGCCGCCGTCTGGAACAGGTCCGCCTGAGCACGGACATATCCCGCCTCCTTCGAATGCTCCCGTCCGAACCGCTGTTCCCGAAGAGTCGCGGCGAATAGGGCAAGTCCACCTTCCGGATGAACGGCGACGGCTTCCCGCAGGGCCCGCAACGGGATCTCACTGTTCTCGAAGGAGGCGAGCAACATGCCGAGAAGGGCTTTCTTGCCCTGCTCAATGCCCGCCTTGATGCAGGGCAGTTGCGGAAGGCGCACACCGGCCGCGTTGGTCGCATCCGCGGTCTGCTTCTCCTGAAACAGCCGGAAGAACTCGGTGACGTCGGCGAGCACCTGGTTGGTCTCCGATCCGGCCGACTCGTCCCGCCGCAGAAACGCCTCCAGGGTGAACAGGCGGGAACCTCCGCTCATCACCCGGATGCCGGACCGGAACGCGACGAGCGACTCCGGGGACGCGCGGTCGCCCAGTCGATCCGCGATGGCGAGCGCCTCCTCCAGACGCCCTTCCGACGCGAGCGAGAATGCCTGGAGGTAAGCGCCGGAAGGATCCTGCGGGTACAGGACCTCGAAAAGCTCGATGTGGGTGCGGAGGCGATCCCGACGGCCAAGAAGGAACTCCAGTCCCAGACTCGCCGCGTGGGCTGGGTGATGGTACGGATCGTGTCGAAGCGCCGCTTCAAAGCGGTCCAGCGCCTCGGTCGTGGTCGCCGCGAGCATTCCCTCCGCGACAAGCCGGTCCGCGGGGCCCAGCCCGGCATCGATCGCCTCCCGGACGCGAAGCATCCCGGCTTCGTAAGTGTTCGGCGAAAACAGATCGTGTTCCCCCCGCCGCAACAGGACCGCACCGCGATTGGTGCCGAGGTCCGGGATGGCCGCGAGCCGTTCCAGTTCAACCCGCGCCGAGTGGGGATCCGCGAGCGCCACCCGCGCCGTGTAGCGTTGCATGCCGAGGTCCACGCCGTCGGCGTATCCCGAGCGCGCCGCGGCATCGAGGTTGCTGAGCACGAGCGACCACTGGCCGTTTCGCGCCGCAATGCGCGCATCCCGGAGATGCCCGACCTGCCGCTGGATGTCGTTCCTCTGTTTGTACGACCATGCCACGGTGCCGGTTATCCCCAATGCCGCCGCGACCATCGCGCCAATTCCAAGCGGGCGCGCATGACGCCCCGTCCACTTGACCAAGCGATCCGTCCATCGCGGCGGCTCCGCCACCACCGGGTATCCTCGCCGGAATCGATCCAGGTCGGCCGACAGATCGGGCACGCTTTGATATCGCTGCGCGGGGTCCCTCGCCATCGCCTTGCCAACGATCGCGGCCAGAGCCCGCGGAACCCGGACACCCCGTGTCCCAACCGGCTCGGGCCTCCGCTCGAGAACCCGATTCACCAGGTCCGCGGCCTCAGGCGCCGCCTCATCCCCCCCGACATACGGCAGACGACCACAGGCGATGTAATAGAGAAAAACACCGAGAGCGTAGACATCCGTCAGATACCCGGATTCATCCGAGTCCCGTCGCAAAACTTCCGGCGGAGTGAACAAGGGATGATAGGGACGACCGCTCCGTCGGGTCATTCCAAGAGGCACCCCGGGATCTTGCGTCCCAGACTCATGATCCGGTGTCTCCGAGATTCCGGTCTCCGGTCCGGACGACGCCTCTCCCGTCCATGTCGCGGCTCCGAGGTCGATGAGGAAAACCTCATCGAAGTTCCCGAAGAGCACGTTGTTTGGTTTGAGGTCCCGATGGGCCACCCCCCTGGAATGCGCATAGGCGACGATTCCGCACAGGAGACGGAAAGAATCCAACGCCCGGTCCAGCGCCCCGTCATCCGGCGGACCCTTCGCATGGAGCGCCGCCACCAGATCCTCGAAGGATCGTCCCGTCAGGAGGTGCGTCGTGTAGAAAAGCCGCCCCTCCGGATCCTCGCCCGCATCCAGGATCGGAAGAAAACCCGGATGCTGCATCCGCCCGGCAATCGTCGCCTCGCTCACGAATCGCGCCTTGGCGGCCCCGGATCCCCCTCCCGACGCCGACAGTCTTTTGAGCGCCACGATGCGCCGCAAATGACGGTCATGTACCCTATGGATCTCCCCCTGCCCTCCCTGCTGGATCGGGCCGTCGTCGATGAATTCGTACCGATCGAAATCCCGGCAAATGCGCCAGAGCCGCCCCGGGCTTGCCAATCCGCCCGCGTCCCCGTCCGCATCCGCTTCCTCCCCGCCCAGGAGGCAGGCGGGACAACAAGCGGAAGGCCAGTCGTCGGCGAGCGCCCGGCCGCACGAACCGCATAACCGCGGGCCCGGCCTGACAGCCGCATCGTCGGGGTCGAGAGTGGCGCCCATCACCTCGGAGATTCGACCTTTGCGGCGTTTCGTTTCACGAAAACCCTCCCAGCCCCTCGGGATCCGCGAAAAGCAACCCAAGCAGGTATCGGCATTCCTCCTCGACCTCCTCCGGTGCCACCATGTCGGCGACCTCCCTCCGGAACGCCTTGCGAAGTTCCTTCCGCGCAAAATGACGCCACACCCGCAGTGTCGCAGGGGAAACCCCCAACTCCGCCGCCGCCGCATCGGCCGCCACATGGGCACGCGAGCCTAGAAGCAATTCGAACTGCTCAGGGTTCATCTTCACCTCGGTTTATCCCATTTCGCAGGAGTTCCTCCCGCGTCGCTTCAAAGGCCCGCCTGAAGGCCTGACGGGCGACTTCGAGGTCGAAGGCTCGGTCCGCGGCGTTCACCGTCCCACCCTCCGCCGGGGTGACCTCCGCCGCCGCCGTGTCGAAAGGCGCCACGGGTGTCCCGGGATAACGGATCGCGGCATGCGCGGCCCTCAGGGTTTCATGAATGAAATTCCGGACGGCCGTTCGAAGAAGCACCCGAAACCGGCCTCGGGACGGGTCGGCCTTGTTCCGCACAAGATCCAGGAAGCGTTTGCTGGCGAAGGCCGCGACGGCGTTCTCCGGATCATGATTGCATAGCCTGCGGCGGATCTCCCCCTCGTACACGGGCCGGTACCGCACCAGCAGTTCCCTGATTGCCTGTTCCGCCTCCGGGCCATCCCCCCGGGCCGCGAGAATCAGGGACCATCGCGTTTGACCCAGGACCGTGCCACCACGCCTCGGCTCAGGCTTCCCGGGAGCGGACCCGTCCGGCTTCTTCCCACGTTCAGGGCGGCCATCCGAACCAGGGGCGGAGTCGGGATTCATGGATGGGGGGATTCTGCTCTCTACCGCAAACCGCAGCCAAGACGAATTCCCGTAACGCCGGCTCACAACCCTCGAATTGGATGGGTGAAGGGGCCGAACCGGCACGGACGCCGGTACACCTCTTCGGGAACAACCGGCCAGTCCCAACCCGCCCGGCCCATCGACCCCACCGCCCATGAAACGATTGATTCGCCGACCGTTGTCCCTACTTGCCTTCTCATCTTTCCTTCTCGCCGGATGCGCCGGCGGACCACGCCTCAACGAGTCCCAAACCTCCCTTCCGCCCGTCCCCGAAGGAAACGGCCGGATCTACTTCTACCGCACGTCGACGGCCGGCGCCGCCGTCCAACCGTCGATCAAGCTGAACGGGGAGAAGGTCGGCGTGGCAAAACCCCGCGGGGTCTTCTACGTCGACCGCCCGCCCGGAAACTATGAGGTCGAAACCAAGACGGAAGTCACCCGCAAGCTAAGCCTGCAGCTGGCCGAACAACAGACGCGTTACGTTCGGTTCAAGGTGGGTATGGGATTCTTCATCGGTCACATCTCGCCCGAACTCGTCGAGCCAGCCATCGGAGAATCCGAGATCGGCCGATGTCGCCTCATCAGTGCCTCGGACCCATTGAACGTTGCCGAGCAATGAACCAGTGGACCGAACGCAGGGCTTGCAAAGCCGAATACCGATCCTCGAAGGTTACCCTTATGAAAGCCTTGGTCTTCTTAGGACTACTGACTTTCCTCGTCCTTGCAGCGTCGGCACAACCCTTCATTCGGACCACCGACCTTCCGTCGCGCGTCGAAGACCGCCGGCGGGCCTACGTCGACGCCTCCGGCGCGCCGGTGGCGGATCTTCTCGGAAGCACCGGCGGGCCTCAGACCTGGGATTTCTCCCATCCCCGGCGTTCGACGGAAACGATCCATCGGATTGAGATCGTGGCGGGCGGTGCCGGCGCCTGCTCCGCGGCGCCGCCTGATGCCATATACGCCGAGCGGACCACCCGTGAGGACTCGGGATGCGCCTCGTGGGAATACTACTCACTCGAAACGGGACGCGGCCGCCTCTACCACGGCCTCTGCGACCCATGCGCGAATCCTGCTGGATCGGGCGTCGTGTTCGAGGCGCCAACCCTCGAACTGCCCGAATGCACGTTCGGCACTTCCTGGGAGCGCGCGGTCCAATGGGACGACGTGCTCGATCCCGGCCTCGGTGCCGTTGAGATCGCGGTGGTCTTCACCTCGAAAGCCAGCGTCGACGCCTATGGAACCCTCGTTCTGCCCCTCCTCGGCGAGGTTCCCGCACTCCGCGTCAACGAAACCAACACCTACACGACTTTCCTCAAGGATTTTGGAATCCCTCTGGGCAGTCAGTACTTCCATAACCTGTACTGGCTCGTGCCTGGAGTCGGACGAGCCGTCCACATCGTTTCGAAAAGTTCGGCCACGGCGCCGCCTCCACTCACCGATCCACCCGGCCGCGTCCTTCGAGTCTTCGAAGCCACTCCTCCGGTCATTTCCGTCCAGCCCGTGGAAAACCTCGCGGTGCAAGCCGAGGGTTCACGACTGTTTCTCTCGTGGGACAGTCCAACTCCGGGTGCCCGGTTTGTCATCGCCCGCGGCCGGGGTGGATCCGTCATCGGAACCCAAGTTGCGGCCGAACTTGCCGAGAACCCGCTTTCCCTTCCCTGGGTCGACCGTTGGGAACCCATCCTGACCAACGCCCAGAACTTCATCTTCCTGAACCGATCCACCAACCCGATCGCCGAGTTCTTCCGGGTCGGTTGGATTCCAGCCGCCAATCCGCCATGAACCGAGATTCTCTCACGGAGGCACTGAGACACGGAGGTCTGAGGACGGGTCCCTTCCCCCTCCGTGCCTCCGCGCCTCCGTGTGATGCCCCTCGGGTTCATGGATCCAACGCGCGAGTCGCAACGTGTTGATGCTCTCCTTGAACCGTCCCCATATGGCGTGCGGCGCTCGGTGCCGCTTTGGATCGACGCAGAGCAGCCGGGCCATCCGCTCGGGAAATCCACGGAACGGGTGCGTCGAGGGATTCACACTGATCGAACTGTTGGTCGTGATCGCGATCATCGCCATTCTCGCTTCCCTTCTCCTTCCCGCACTGGCAAGGGCGAAGGGCCAGGCGCGCTCCGCGGTGTGCAAAGGAAACCTTCGCCAGGTCGGCATCGCCCTGGCGATCCATGTGGGCGAAAACGGCTCCTATCCTCTGACGTTTTCCGATGACACGGGGAGCTGGCAGGTGGCGCTTCGACCCCATGCCAGCTCCAATGTTTTCCATTGCACTGAACCCTTTGCGGCGGATCGAGCCAGCCTGCCGCTCTTGGAAGCGATGGGCCTTCGAGGACCGACGCTCACCATCCACTATGGCTACAACATTCGAGGCACCGACCCCGTCCTGGGGAAGTCCCTGGGGCTAGGTCTCGGCGGCGAATCCACGTTCACCGGCGGGGGCTTCGAATACACGCCCTGCACCGAAGGGCGGGTTGTCAGCCCCAGCTCGATGATCGCCGTCGGCGATGGCGACATGAGTCTCACCGCGGGTGCCGCTCCCAAGGCCTACGGTGACCGTGTTCACATCATCACACCCCACGAAGTCGCGCTGTTGGGCAACGCCCCGGTCGGCCGATGGCACAGCGGAGGCGCAAACATCCTTCTCTGCGACGGCCACGTCGAATTCAACCACGCCAACCTCTGGACCGCCCCGTCCCCACCGGCCCGAAGCCGATGGAACAACGACAACGAACCGCATTAAAGCCTTAAACGCCTTCTTCCATTCAACCGTTCCGAGCCAACCCCACCCGCATATGCTATCCGAACGCATCTTCCCGAACCGGTCCTTGATCATCATCGGCGCGATCCTCACGTGCCTCTCCTCCTCCGCATCGATCCAGGTTCTCTGGCGAGATGGCTTCGAAGGGTTCAATATCGGATCACGTTGGTCGGTCGACAACGGTGTTTGGGAAATCGGACAAGCAACCACCGGGCCATCCTCCACCACGGGCGGAACCAATGTTGCTGGCACTATCCTCGGAGGCAACTACACCGAAAACATTGCTTCGCGCCTAATCCGTCGGCAGACCTTTGTTGTCCCAACTTCAGGGACTCCGCGTCTCCGATTCCAACACTGGTACAACTTAAGCTGGGATGACACTGGAAGCGTGCAAATCCGAGAACCTGGAGGCCAGTGGATTACGTTACTCACTTACTCGCAGTATCAACGCAGTTGCGGTGGTTGGGAACGTGTCTCTCTTGATCTCACCGCATACGCGGGTCGCGAGATCCAATTGGGCTTCCTATTCAGTTCTAGGATAAACGCGGACGGCCGCCCCTATGTGGCCGAAGGCTGGTACCTCGACGACATTGAGATCGTCACCGGAGAGCAAATCCTCCAGATCCCGGAGCGATTCGATTCCCCGGACGTCTGGGACCACTGGGTAGCCGAAAATGGCACCTGGGAGATCGGACCACTTGTCGGGGCCCCTGCAAGGGCAAGAGGACACGATGGCTCCTATGCCGCGGGCACGATCCTCGCGGGCAACTATTGTGATACCTACTATGGCCGCACCAACAGGTTGGTGAGTCCTATTACACGAGTACCAGATTCGCCCGATGCGCGCCTCCAGTTCCGCCATTGGTACAACTTCAGTTGGGACGACACTGGAAGCGTCCAGATAAGAGAACCCGGGGGAAGGTGGACTTCTCTGATTACCTACTCCCAATATCAAGGAAGCTGTGGTGGATGGGAGAACGTCTCCATTGATATCAGCCAGTACGCCGGGAAGCTCATCCAGATCGCCTTCCAATTCCGCTCCAAGATCAACGCCGACGGCAGGACCTACGTAGCAGAGGGTTGGTACATTGACGATCTCGAACTGTCCAGCGCCCCACGAGTCTTCAACAATCCGGAACAATTTGAGGCCTCGGACATACACGATCACTGGATCTCCGAAAATGGAACCTGGCAGTTTGGACCGCCCACCGGTGCCCCCGCCAGGGGCCACGACGGCTCCAACGTGGCGAGCACGGTTCTCACCGGGAATTACTGCGACACCTATTTTGGACAAACGAACAGGCTCTCGAGTCCATTCACAAAGGTACCCGACTCCACCGATTCCCGACTCCGGTTTCGGCACTGGTACAACTTCAGCTGGGACGACTCTGGAAGCGTCCAAATCAGAGAACCAGGCGCAGCCTGGGTCACCCTGGCCACCTACTCCCAATATCAAGGAAGCTGTGGTGGATGGGAAAGCGTCTCCCTTGACCTCGGCCAATACGCCGGGAAGCTCATACAGATCGGCTTTCAGTTCCGCTCAAAGATAAACGCCGACGGCAGGGCCTACGTCGCCGAGGGTTGGTATATTGACGATCTCGAAATCGTTGCGAAACCGCGAATCTTCAACAATCCAGAGAGTTTCGAACGAGAGGATATTCTGGACCATTGGATCGCGGAAAACGGCACCTGGCAGATCGGACCACCCGCCGGCGCCGCAGCAAGGGGCCAAGGCGGCTCCAGCGTGGCCGGCACAGTCCTCGCCGGCAATTACTGCGACACCTATTATGGTCGAACGAACAGGCTCACGAGCCCGTTGACAAGAGTTCCCGACTCCACTAGTTCCCGACTCCGGTTTCGGCACTGGTACAACTTCAGCTGGGACGACGTTGGAAACGTCCAAATTAGGGAACCAGGCACAAGCTGGGTCACCCTGGCTACATACTCCCAGTATCAAGGAAGCTGCAGTGGTTGGGAAAACGTCTCCATTGACATCGGCCAATACGCGGGAAAGCTCATTCAGGTCGGCTTTCAGTTCCGCTCAAAGATCAACGCCGATGGCAGGGCCTACGTCGCAGAGGGTTGGTATATTGACGATCTGGAACTGGTCGCAGTACCTCGGGTTTTCAATAATCCCGAGAGCTTCGATGGACCGGACGTCCTCGACCACTGGATTGCGGACAACGGCACATGGCAAATCGGCCCACCCACCGGGCCTCCAGCAACGGGCCACGATGGGTCTAACGTCGCTGGCACAATCCTAAGTGGCAACTACTGTGATACCTACTACGGTAGCGAGAGTCGGCTAACAAGCCCTCCGTTTAGACTTCCGAGGTCGCCATTCCCTGAGCTTCAATTGAGGCATTGGTTCGACTTCAACTTTGACGACTACGGTATCGTCGAAGTCCGCAGCGGGGCCGGGCCTTGGATTGAGCTAGGGCGCTTTTCAGGGCGAGGCTCTGCAAACTGGACGGATAAGGCCTTCGACCTATCACGATTCACAGACACGGTCTTACAGGTCGGTCTCCGAATTCATAGTCGGATTAACGCCGATGGGCGCGCCTACGTGGCTCCTGGGTGGTATGTATCCCGGATTGCCGTCCACACGGGACTAATCAGAGTAAGCCCAGAATCCATACTGTCTGAGGGTCTCTCTATCCCTGAGACCAACGCCGCGAATCGGATAGTTTTCCGGGTCGGAGGCGCTGCGGATGGTCAGACCTATGGCCTATCCCAGGCGCCCGCGTCAGGACCCCAATTGGATCCGCTTCTGGGTCTTTGCACTTGGGCGCCTGACGAGTGTGATGGTCCAGGTCTCCACTGGTTGAGGGTGGGACTTTTTGAACCGGGCAACGCGCTACGACCGGTCGATTTCGCGGACGTTCCGATATTCGTCACTGAAGTTCCTAGTCCCCCAATAGCAATGCCGATGCCTTTGATAAGAACAGTTGCTCGATCGGCAGTCTCAGTGAACGTCAGTGGATATGTCACGGACCTGGATTGTCCGACAAATCAACTGACTTATGCGCTGGATGTCGGACCTTCCGGGATGCTGGTCAATCCGAACACGGGCGTCCTCTCCTGGACACCTTCCCCCGAGCAGGCCGCTGCGACCAACCTGTTTGTGATCCGGATTACCGATGACGGTAATCCGCCAGCCAGCACGACTCTTACGAACTATGCGCATGAGGTACTTTCGTTCACCGGGATTCGCAAGGTGGAGGACGGGATTCGGTTTGGACTCGAAGGCGGAAGCCCTTCCTTCAGGTACGAGGTTCAAGCGTCGCCAGCGCTTGGAGACTTGGCGGATTGGGTTCATGCCAAGGAGTTTGTTTGGCCGGAGACACACCGGCACGTCGATCAGCTACCCGCTGCCGCGACGTCCACGCAAAAGGTATCCCAGTTCCTTCGTCTCCGTCGAGTTTTGCCATAGCCTGGTTCGATGCCCATTCGAATCCGGATTCCGGTATCTTGGAGTCTGAACAAGTATCAAAGGTCGTTGCTCCCATCGCGGGGCAACGTTTTTCGCGAACCACAGATCGACATCATCGTGAACCCTCCAGTCCCGTTCATGGTAGGCGCCATTCTGTTTCGATCGATGCGCCTTGCCTCCCAAAGGGTCCCTGTTCGTTCCACTAGCCGGACCGCCCGCTTCGGCGCGGGCCCGATTTGCGGATCCCGTGCATCGGTCTTCGAACCGATGGGGCGGATTAGAGAGGGCGGTATCGTATCTCACCGTCGATCAGGGCCGGTGGTGAGGCCAGTGATCAACCCATTTAGGAGTTGTTGGCAGAGCATGGCCCGGGTCTTCCAAGGTTACCGAGGGCCTCGGGCTTCGCTATGCCTCATCCTGTTCCTCGGCCTTTGGCTCAAGGGAGCTCATTCTTCGGCAGCGGCGACGACCCTTTGCGAGTCCTTCGCGGACGACCCCGTGGCAGCCCACCGATTCATCCAACGGACGGAAGGGACGGAGAGCCGGTTCGACTTCCAGCCCGCCACGGGGAACCTCCGCTTCACGAGCGACGTTGACGCTTCGCCGGCTTGGTACCTGAGCGATCCCGCCGTTCCCGCCCTGACCGACCGCGATGACGCGAGTTTTTCCGTCCGTTTTCGTGTCGACGACTTCGACGATCGCGAGTCGCCGACGGCGCTCGTTGGATGGATGACAACCCAGCACGTGGGCGCGTTCGGCTCGGGCCTCGGGCTGCTGGTGTCGGTGGTCGATCGCCGACTCGTGGCACGATCGATCGTGAGTGCCGGAGCGCACGGCGACAGCGCCGGGGACAGGATCGGACTCGAAACGGGGACGGACTACCTCGCGGTCGGAATCTACCGGGCGTCCGATCGACGACTCACCGTCGACCTTCTTTCAGGCGTCGGATTCACCAGCCTCGTCGGGTTCTCAAGTGCCCAGGTGCCCGCGGATCACACATGGAACGTGGACCGGATTGGCCTCCAGAACGAAGGGGTTCGGAACGAGGATCAGTCCGCGGGGTCGATCACGATGACGGTCGACGACCTCTGCACTCCGGCCGCCGTCCCCTACACCCTGGGCCTGTCCGTCCAAAACCCCCGAATCGGCGAGGGCCGCGAAGGCGTTCGTCGGGAATTCGTGAGTGTCTCCCTGGTACCGGCGAGCAGCCAGCCGGTCTCCGTCGATTTCGTACTGAGTTCCGGGACCGCGAGGGAAGGCCGGGATTTCTCCGGCCTGCGAACGAACCTCGTTTTCAGCCCGGGCCAAAGTGAGATCCGTGTGCCCATCGAGATCCTGGGCGATCTCATCGACGAGGACGAAGAGACCTTCTCAGCGCTGCTGGCGGATCCGGTCGGAGCGCGGTTGGGCGACCGGTCACAGACCGTCATCACGATCGTCGACGACGACGAACCGCCGGTCGTTTGCGTCCGGGACGCCTCCATCCTGGAGGGGGACTCCGGTACGCGGGCAATGGAATTCCCGCTGACGATCGAGGGTGCCACGGAAAGGACTTTACGACTGGAGTACGAAACGCGGTCGGGCACAGCCGGGTGTCCGGTCGATTTTGAATGTGGCACCAACGCGGTCGCGTTGTCCGCGGCACGCCTTTCCACAAACGTCCTGGACCAGACTTCCATCGCGGTTCTCGTGAAGGGCGACCTCCAGGAGGAGGCCGACGAGACGTTCACCGTGGCTCTCAGAAGTGACGGCAATCTGCGGCTGGGTTGTCCCGTCGCCACCGGCACCATTCTCGACGATGAGGACCGGGTGTTCACGATCACCGGCCCCGCACCGGTTCGCGAAGGCGGCGCTGGAACAACGACCCAGGCCCGGTTCATCGTGCGAGTTTCCCGTCCTGCGGGTCTTGTACCGCTTCAAGTCGGGATCTCGGCGCTCAGCGGGTCGGCGACGGTGAACGTCGATGTCCTCCCCGTCGCGATGAATGTCGTGTTCACCGGATCCACGACCGAGATCCCCGTCGACGCGACGATCCTCGGCGACGACATTCCGGAGTCTGACGAGGAATTCACCTTGTTCCTCCGGGATCCCGTGGGAGGACGAGTGCTTCCCCGGCCGGGCGACCGCGCGACGGCCGTCATCCTGAACGACGATTTCCTTCCGTTGAGCCGGATCACGGGCTCCCAAGTCCGAGAGCGCGACAATGAATCCACCAACGCGGTGGTTCGGATCCTCCTGGAGACACCGGCGGTCGTGGACACGCAGGTTCGATGGTACACGGAATCCGTTCCCGGCGGCGCGACACCCGAGGTCGACTACCGTTCCGCGACCAACACCTTCGTCATTCCGCTAGGCGAGCTGCGGGGTCCCGACATCCAGGTTCCCGTCCTGGGCGATCTCCGGGACGAACCCGACATCGAGGTGTTTCGGGTACGCGCAACCGTCACCCAGGGCGGACTGTCGACGAACCTCGTCGCGGAAGTGGAGATCGAGGACAACGACCCCGCCCCCAGGGTCGGCATTCGAGCCCGCGAACCCAGGGCGCCCGAAGGCGATTCCGGGATCAGGAAGGCGTTCTTCGACGTGACCCTTTCCACCCCGAGCGACCTGCCGTCGCAGGTCGGCTACACGACGATCAACGGTTCCGCCACGGTGAATGAGGACTACCGATTGGCTTCGGGAACCCTGCGCTTCCAGCCTGGACAAATCTCAGGGGAGATCGCCGTGGACGTTCTCGGCGATCGAACACTGGAAGCGGACGAGGACTTTTGCGTCGTCTTGAGGGACCCCGTGCGTCTCGAACTCCAATCGCAGGCGAGCGCGTGTCACACCCTCGTGAACGACGACGATCGTCCGGAGTTCTGGGTCGAGAATGCGGTACCCGTCAGGGAAGGCTCGCCGGGCACCGTCACCAACGCCCTCTTCCGGGTCCGTTTGTCGGCACCCAGCGCGAAGCCCATCGCGTTCACCTACTCGACACGCGATGGAAGCGCGTCGGGCGGAATCGACTTCCGCGGGATCTCCGTTCCCACCACCACCAACCTCCCGGCCGGGCAAACCGAGATCTCCATTCCGATCGCCGTTTTCGGTGACGCGATTGACGAGGAGGATCTCGAAAACTTCCACCTCGACGTCCGGCTCGTGAACCCGAGCGACGCCGCCGCCGGGGATCTTGAGGCGGAAGGTTCCATCCTGGATGACGATTCGGCCACCCTGCGCATCCTGGATGCCGAGGTGTTGGAAGGTGACTCCGGACTGCGTTGGGCACGGTTCTCGGTCCTGCTTTCCAATGCCAGCGCCCGCGAAGTGTCCGTGCGCGGACAGACACGGGATGGCACCGCGACCGAACGGGACGGAGACTATCAACCGACCGCCACCAACCTCGTCTTCACACCTGGACAGACTGTGGCGGAGATCCTCGTTCCCGTCGTCGGCGACCTCTCTTGCGAGACCAACGAAACCTTCACGGTGGAACTCAGCGATCCGCGCGACGCGACGCTGACGGACGCAGAGGGAATCGGAACGATCCTCGACGACGACGTCTCACGCATCGCTCTGGATGAAGTCCGCCTTGTGGAAGGCGATCACGGCACCACGTCGAACGCGGTGTTCACCCTGCGCTTCACTCCGCCTCCCAAGTCGGTGCTTTCACTGCCATTCCGGACCGAGGACGGAACAGCGCATTCGCCGGAAGACTACTCCGCGACGAACGGCGTCCTCGTGGTCCCTCCGGGGACAACGCAGGTTTCACTCGCGATTCCCGTACAAGGCGACAACCGGTACGAAGGCGACGAGACCTTCCGCCTTGTTCTGGGTGAAGCGGAATGTTCGACCCAATCCGGCGGCAGTGCCGTCGCCTTCATCCTCAATGACGACCCCAAACTGGAAATGACCGCGCCTCTGCTGACCGCCGAGGACTGCGGCCTCGGGAATCGGGCGATCGATCCCGGGGAACTCGTCACCTTGAGTTTTCCCCTCGCGAACACCGGGACTTTCAACGCCGAAAACGTTCAGGCCTGCCTGCTTCCGGATCCCCGTATTTCTCTCATGGGCGCTGCGTGCGCCGATTACGGAAACGTCCGTGGCGGAGGAGCCGCCGTATTCCGGTCGTTCACCTTTCGCGTGGACGGCGCCTGCGGCGAGAGGGTTCAGGCGGTCCTCTCCCTGGCGGAAGGCGGCGTCGAGATCGGCCGGGTGACCAACCAGTTCCGGCTCGGAATCCGTCCGGACGGGACCGACGTGTGCTGCGTGCCGACGGACCTCGCGGTGACGGCGACGGGAAACCCGGATCCTGTTCAGGTGAAAAGCAACCTGACGTACACGGTTCTGGTTTCGAACCTGGGTCCGACACCGGTGGCGAGTGTGATGCTGACCAACCGTCTCGGACCGGGATTCTTCGTCACTGAAATCCTGTCGGACCGTGGAAGCTGCGGCGGGTCGGAATCCACATGGATCTGTTCGCTTGGCACGCTCGCGCCGGGCGAATCATCGACCGTCTCCATCCGCGGCGCTCCGCGGCAGCCCGGATCCCTCACCAGTCTTTTCGCGGTGGGTGGCTCCGGCACCGATCAGGAACCGGACGACAATTTCGCGGTCGTCACGACACGGGTGAATCCCCCCGACGGACTTTCGATTTATCCCGAACGCCTGAGGATCCGGGAGGGAACCGGGCGGGAGACCAACGCGGTCCTCCAGGTGTGGCTTCACCCGCCGCGCGCGGCACGGGTTGAGGTTCAGGCGCGCACATTCGACGGTCGAGCGGTCGAACTGGAGGACTACCGCCCCCTGTCACCCAACCTGGTGTTCCTGGGAGGCGAACAGACCAAGACGCTGAGCGTCGCGATCCTCGGCGACTCCCTTGGCGAAACGGATGAGGATCTCTCGGTCGTCCTGATCGAGCCCAAAGGCGCTCCGATCGTGCAGCCCAAAGCCGAGATCACAATCGAGGATGACGATTGCCAGCGCCTGTCGATCACGGGTGCCGAAGTCGTCGAAGGTTCGCCCGGGCAGAACCTGTTCGCCGAGTTCGCGGTCACATTAACCTCTCCCGCGCGATCGAACGTGGTCTTCGGGTACGCCACACGGGCCATCTCCGCCCGTTCCACGGCCGACTTCAGCCCCGTTCAGGGAACAAACACGATTCCCGTCGGCGCGGACCGGTACATCGTCAAGGTGGGGATCGTCGGCGACACACTTCACGAAATCCCCGACAGGGAAACGTTCGCGGTGACCCTCAACCCTGTTTCAGGGGCGTGCCCGGGATCGATCGAGGCCCTCGGAACCATCCTCGACGACGATCTCCCGCCACCGCGGATCACGATTGGACCCGCCCGAGTGGCCGAGGGCGGTTCCGGTGAGATCTCCTACCTGCTGTTTCCCGTTCAACTCACCGGGCAAGCGGACAACGCGCCTCGGGTCCTCTATTCAACCCGCGGGATTAGCGCGACGGCGGGCGAGGATTTCGCCCCCGTCACGAATGGAGTGATCACCTTCGACGTGGACGGGAAGGCCTTTGCGGCGGTGGCGGTGTATGGCGATTCGGCGGCCGAACCGGACGAAACGCTCGAAGTGATTCTCGCGGGTCCGCTCCATGCGGAGATCGATCCGAACGCCGGCAGCGCCATCGGGACCCTGATCAACGATGAATACCTGCCAAAACTGGTGGGTGGCGGACTGAGACTCCGGGAGGAAGACTGCGTCCCCGCCAACGGAGCCATCGACCCCCTGGAAACCGTCAAGGTGAGCCTTTCGCTGACGAATGTCGGAATCGCCTCCACGACGCGGCTGAACGCGACCTTACTCACCGCGGGAGGCGGTCGGGTCCGCATCCTTCCCATCACCGGGCGACAGGAGTACGGGAGCATCCCACCCGGTGGGGTCGTGGCACGGGATTTCGAATTCCGAGTCGACGGAAACTGCGGCGACGCGTTTCAACTCGTGCTGGCGCTTCAGGACGGGACCTTCGACGCGGGAACCATCGTTTTCACCAACAGGCTGGGAGTTATCCGCGATGGCGTGGCCGTCTGCTGCAGCGAGGCGGATGTCGCCGTCCTCGGTCCGCCCGAATCACGAGTCGAGATCGGGGCGCCGTCGACCTACACCCTCACGGTGACCAACCACGGACCATCCGAGGCGACCTCGGTCCAGCTGCGCGTCCGCCTGGGAACCGGTGTCGAACTGGTCGAGACCCGGACGTCGGGGAGCGCCTGCACGCTGGCCGGCGACCTGCTCACCTGCCAGGCCGGGCTGATCCCAGCGGGAGGATTCGAACGGGTGCGCCTGACCGTCATCCACCGAACCTTGGGGGCCATTCAAACCTTCCTCGCCCTCGCAACGACAACGGCTCACGACCCGGTTTCAGCGAATGATTCCGTCGCCGTCCTGACGGACGTCCACCCTCCCGCCGGTATCTCGATCGAAGACGCGACCGTTTCAGAGGGGGGCGCGCCGGCTGAAGCGCGCCTTAGAGTCTGCGTGGAACCTCCCCCACTTCGCGGTTCCGATGTCTTTGTCGACTACAGGACGCGGGACGGTTCGGCGATGGCCCCAGGCGACTACGCGTCGTCTTCGAAGACACTCCGCCTCACCAGCGACAGTCCGTGCGGGTTCACGGACGGAATACCGGTCGCCGACGACAACGAGGACGAACCGGAGGAGGAGTTCTTCGTCGAACTCTTCAACCCGATCGGAGCGGCCCTCGGAAGGCATTCCACGGGCAAGATCACGCTTCTCGACAACGATCAGCCCTGCCTTTCGGTCGACGACATCGAGGTCGACGTCGGATTTCGAGGCCAGGTTCGCGCCTGCGTTCCCTTGCGTCTTTCGACTCCAAGCGAGCGGGACGTCTTCGTCGACTTCAGGACGCGGGACGGCAGCGCGGTCAGTGGCGCCGACTACGCCCAGACGAATGGCACGGTCCGATTGCCGCCTGGCACCGTTTCGGCCTGCATTCCCGTCGTCATCAGCGGCAACACAACTGACGAGGGGATCGAGCACTACTTCCTCGACCTCAGCGGGCCGACGAACGCGGTGCTTTGCGACGCCTCCGCCGTCGTGACCATTACGGACGCGATCCCGGGCCGGTTGACCGTGAGCCCCGTGTCCGTTTTCGAGTCCGACACAGGGACCAACCTGGTGTTCCGCCTGACCGTGACCCGCGAATCGGGCACCCCTCCATCCACGCGGATGATCGCGTACCGGACGGTGGCTGGCGCGGGAACCGCGCAGCCGAACGTCGACTACTTCGAGACGAACGGAGTCGTGACCTTCCCGCAGGGGGTCTTCTCGTCGGAGATCCACGTGCGGGTGATCGGAGACCGAATGTGGGAGCCGGACGAGACCGTCGAACTCCGTCTGGAGAACCCGGAGAACCTGGTCCTCGAACCCGGTGGTGAGACCGTGTGGGGAACGCTGCTGAACGACGATCCCATCCCGACGTTGACGGTCCGCGAGGTTGAAACGCTTGAGGGGAACGAGGGGCTGAAATCGCTTCCGTTCACCTTGCAATTGAGCAATCCGAGTTCGGAAACGATCCGCTTCGAATTGGCGACCTTCGAGCGGACAGCGCGCGTCGGCGAGGACTTCATCGACCTCCGGACCAACCTGTCGTTCCTTTCGGGAGAGACGGTTCGCACCGTTTCCGTCGGCGTGCGTGGAGATACCAAGGATGAATTCGACGAGGCGTTTGTGCTGGAATCGAAGGTGATCGGTACCAACGCCGTTCCCTCAGCGGTCCTTGCCGAGGCCACGATCCGGAACGACGACGATTCGCCGATCCTGCGGATCGACGAGCAGATCTCCGTTCCGGAAGGGGACTCCGGTATCACCAACGTGGTGTTTCGGTTCAGCCTTTCCGAACCCAGCGGGAAGCCGGTCTCGTTCCGTTACACGACCTACGACGACTCAGCGATCGCCCCACGGGACTACACGGCGGTCTCAGGCGAAGTGCGTCTTCAACCGGATCAGATTGCCGCGGAGATCCCGATCGTCGTTCCCGTGAACGGCGATACCGAGGTCGAACCCAATGAGACGTTCTGGCTCCGCTTGTCCGACCTGTTGAATCTCCGCGCCGAGCGGGACACCGCCAAGGGCATCATCATCAACGACGACGGTTCCGGGGAAAATCGGCCGCCATCCGTGGAATTGACCTCCCCGGTCGGTGGATACCCGTTCCCGCGATGTGGGAGCATCGGACTGACGGCCCAGGCGTCGGACCCGGACGGGCCGGTCGATCGGGTCGAGTTCCTCGTCGTTTCCGGTCCAAGCGGCGCGCGATTGCTCGGCAGTGATCGCGCCGATCCGTTCGCGATGGACTTCTTCGACACCTGCGAGGACGGGGACTACACGTTCCGTGCCCGGGCCGTTGATCCGCAGGGACTGTCGGCGATCTCCGAAGATGTCACCGTGCGCGTGATCGGGGGTGACATCGTCGTGATTCGCCACCCCGGGGATTGCGAGACCGAGATCCTCACTCAGCACCTCAACCCGTCCCCCGGCCCGCCACCCCTGGGCTTCCACGTTCTGGAACGGCGGCTGCACTACATCTTGCGGGACCCGATTGTCCACGTCATCGAACGCAGCCAAATGAGCGCGAATCTGCTGGCCGCGTTCCGCGTCGCCATCTGGGACGATCCGTCGCCGGCCGGTTCGGCGACGGGCCCCTGCGATGCCGAAGTCGAGGCGCTGGTCGAGGCCTGGCTGCGTGGCGTGGGTCTCTACCTGGTCGGGGATCAACTCAGTGTTCCGGGTCCCTGCCTGTCGGCCTCGGTGCGTCCCCTATGGCAGCGCCTTGTCGGAATGGCGCCCGGCGCCGGGCTCGTTGAGGCGGGTGAATTCGTCCGAGTTCCGACCATCCCCGACCGCTTCAACGAGTTCTTCGCGGCCGGCTATGGCGACGTGACGGATTTCGCCTATCCGGGAACCATCCACCCGGGTCAGTGGACCGGAGACGGCGAAGTACGGGCGACCTTGAACGGAGCCCCCGCGCTGATCCGGATGCCGGGCTTCGAAGAGTACGACAACCCGTTCCACGGCCGGCGAGCGATCCAGAATGTTCGTGTGACCAATTGCGGAGTCGCCGGCGGGGGCGCGCCAGAGTCGGACGAGAACCGAAAAGCTCTGTTTCGGAATGTCGTGCAATGGCTCCTTGGCGGTGAATGCGACGCGTTCGATGCGAGTCTCCAGATTCCCCAGCGGGTGGAAGGGATCCGGGGCGGCCGCCTGGCTGTGGATGCCCTCCTCGGGAACAACGGGGAATGCGATGGAGGCGGCGCGATCGTTTCCTGTGTGCTGGACGAAGGATTGACCGTGATCGGCGCCGAAATGATCGCGGCGGACGGCTCCCCGATACCCGCGGAGATCCGCATCGAGGGTCAGACCGTGGCGTTCGGGGTCGGTCTGATCCCGGCACGAAGTCACGTGACCCTCCGGACCTGGGTCGAGCCCCAGGCGAAGGGCGAGTTCCGATGGGATTTCGTCCGGGAAGTGAACTTTCGCGACACGATCATGGATTCGCTTTCCGTCGATGTTCCCGACGATTGCGCGCTACCCAGGCTGGTTTTCCTGAACGGCCGACTCGCGGCTGTCGCGGACTGTTCCGTGCCCACGGTTCTGGAAGGATCCACCGACCTCGCCGAATGGCAGTTCGTTCAGGACGTGCCCACGTTCAAGGACTCCTACGACATCCCGATCGAAGCGCTTCACGAGACCCCGATGCGATTCTTCCGTCTGGTGGTCCCGGAGCGGTAGCACGCGGTCGTCCAGCCCGCCGAATTGAAATCGGGGGCCCAAGGTCCGTAGGGCCGCCCTGTCTAGAGGCGCGCGGCCCTGTTAAAAACCTTGAGACCGAACCCCAAAGGCGTGAATCGGCCGGGCCGGATACCCACCGGAAGTATCGACGGACCAATCTCATCGCCTTTCCAAATCCCTCCCCTTCCGTGTGGTCAGCCCCTTCCGTGGTTGAGAATGCCGTTTCCAGGATGAAACCAATCGCCGTAGGAGTACCCAGCAATTCCGGTGTCACCCGGTGGTCGCCTAGAACTGGAAGACGACCTTGAGCCAGAAGAAGTCGCCTTCCGTGCGGTTGCGCGTGTCGAGTTCAGGCAGCCAACGGCCCTCGATCACCAGCGTGTCCTCCCCGCACGGCAACACATAGTTCAGCACCGGCCCGACGCCCACGGTCATGCCCTCGAAGTCGCCCAGGGTCGCGCCGCTGCCGCTGTCGCCCGTGAACTGGTCGTAGTAGAACGCGTTGAAACCGACACCAAGAAACCCGCTTCCAACGGGAAGCAACTGCTGGACGCTCGCTTCGACGTGCCAGACGCTGCCGCTCCGGTAGTCGGTCTCGTCGTTCTCCGTGTTCATGGCGATGCCCGTGTGGATCGCCGCGTTGAATCCGTTCTTCGAGCCGTTGTACGACACGCCGATGGTCGGGTCGAAGGTCCAGTGGTTCCGACCGGGATTGGCCAGCCGGCCCGCCTCATAGTCGCCCGTCGGAGCGTAGACCGACAGGACGGCGTCGAACTGAAGATCGTCCTTCTTCCAACCCAACATGATCGGCAGAAGGGTCATGTCGCCCAGACCGTTCTCCGTGTCGCGCCGACTCCTCGAACCGAGCGACGTGGTGACCGTGGCTTCGACGTCCATCGCGACCCAGGGCAGGAAGAGCCCCACGCTGTACCAGGCGCCCAAAACCGGCTTCTCGAAGGTATGAAACCCGCCGAGCATGAAAGCGTCACTGGTGGCTTCGAGATCCGCGGCGGCCAACCCCGCCACCGGCAGCGTCCGCTCCCGCCCCGCTTCGCCGTCGTAGCGAAGATAGGCAACCTCAACGGCCCATCCGGGCTTGCTGGGCGGCAGGTCGATCAGCGTGGCCAGGGCGCCGGGAACGTAATGCCCGGCACCGCCCTCCTCGGCCCATACGGGGGCGGTGCCCCACAGGGAAAGGGTGGCGACGGCGACGGGCGTGAGAACTCGAATTTTCATGAACGATCGGACCGGGGGGATTTGCCACAGGAGCCCCTTCCGTTACCAGCACTTCCGCCGTCGCCCCTTCCCGATCCAGCAGTCGCCACGCCGAAATGGCGGACATTCAGGGGCCACTCTCCGCGACGGCTGATTTCGCGACTTCGACGGCGTACGTGTGCACCTCGCCGTGCAGATTCGAACGGAACACGATCCATTTCCCGTCGGGCGTGAAGGTCACATTGGGCTCCAGCCGATAGTTGTGCTTCGCGAGATTCACAAGGCGCTCCGCTTCGAGCGTGCCGGTGCGGATCAGGTTCCTTTGTTCCGGAAACGCGGCCGCGGGATTCACGACCTTCACCGGTCGGAACAGGCTGATCCAGGGTCCGTTGCCGGGCGGGTCGAGACGCCGACCGTCCGGACCCCGGGCGGCCACGCTCTCGGGCCCGCCGCCGTCCCCGGCGAAGAGAGCCCCGTCGGGTGACACGTTGTAGTGCACGGACCAGTCCTCCCGTCGCACCGAGTACCAGGTCCGCTCACCGGTTTCGAGGTCGACGCCCGCGAGCCAAAAGACGCCGCTCTTGGGTGTCTGCAGATCGTACCAGACCGTCCGACCATCCGCGCCGAAGAACTCGTGACCGGCAATCTCCATGTCCATCGTCCGTCGATGCAGGAGCCGCAATCCGGCGCCGTCCGCGCGAATCGTCCAGACACGATCCACGTAATGCCACGGACCTTCGTGGCAGAAGAGGATGACCGAAGGATCGGTCGGGGAACATTGCAGGTGATTCGTCCAGTCGTTCTCCCGATGGATGCGTCGGACCACACCGGTGGCGAGGTCGATGGTATGGATGGCCTTGGGGGTGCCGGCGGCCCAATTGGCCTCCAGCGAGCCGGCGGACCGCCCAGGCGGGGGCGTCCTCGGCTCCGTCCTGCCCTCCGGATCCACTCCGACGACCACCAGGAGGGTTTCGTCGGCGTTGACGGCGATGTTGCCGGCTCGCCGCAGGTGATCCGGAAGATCCGCCACCTTTCGGGCCGCGCTTGTCTCTAGGTTCGACGCCCAGACCGCGCCGTCGCGAACGTAGTGGATGTCGCCCGACTTGCGCCCGGTCATGAGAACCCGGACACGTCCCTCAACCACCTGGGTCAATTCACGGGAGGCGAGATCCACCGCGGCGATGCCTGGAGGGTTCGACGTGGTCACCACGAGTTTCCGGCCGTCGGCGGAATAAGGGTACTGATGGAAGTAAAGGCTGGCGGTGCCCGGCCGGCGCGACAACCGGACCACTCGATGGCCGGTGTCGGGATCGATCCACCCGACGGGTGGTTCCGCCGCGGTCACACGACTTCCGGACAGCCCAAGCAAAAAAGAGAATCCCAACCCGAGGAGCAGCGGCAGTGGTTTCACTGGCCCTGTATCTATCGCGAATAACGATTCCGGGACGACTCGAAATCCCGGCGCAATCCGACTTCAGCGCGGCGCGACGGCTCGGAAGAATCGTCGCGGAGTGCCCGGCGCGGCCTCGGGATCGACCACCGTTCCGCCGCCAGCTCCGGACGGAGTGCCAGTCCATGGGCGCCAGGTCAGGAGGTCGTCCGAAACTTCGATCTCGAACTTCGTTCCGTCGCGTCCAGTGACGCGGATCTCGAAGGAACGGCCAGCCGGCTGTCGGATCGCCTGGAGCACGGCGGGTTCGATGGGCGCCTCGGTTCCAAGGCTCAGAACCAATTGATTGTTGTCGGGATTCACGTCCTCCGAACCCGCCCCCGGATCCACGATGACGACCAAGCCCGCGATCGCGGAAAGTTCGGGCAGATCCAAGGTCAGGCTCACCAACCGGCTTTGACCCGGAGTCAGCGGCGGAATTGCGTTGGTGACGAAACTGGCGCCACCGACCGCCGAATCACCGACCACCAGATTTCCGATGGCACTGACCCGGGTTCCGTTGTTCACGACCCAGGCATCAAGGGCGAATTGGTTTGGATCGGTCGGCGACTGAGTCCACGCGAGCGACTGAAGCTTCAGATCGGAAACCATCAGCGGAATGACGACCCGATTGTTGCCCCGGTTGCCCTCGGATATCCGTTGTTCCGGGTCGACGACCACCGCGAGTTCGCCCGGCACAGGATCGGGCAGCGTCCAACGGAATGAGACGTCCCGGCTCTCTCCCGGACGGAGAACTCCTTCGAGAGCCACCCGGGCGATCTCGACGGAGCCATCCCGGATGAGCGCCACGGGAAGATCGGAGACGGCCTGGTCCCCGAAATTGCCGACCGTCACGCTCGCGAAGACTTCGTCTCCCGCCCGGGCCGGATCAGGCAGGAAATTGAGCGACTCCGGTTCAATCCCGACATCCGCCGCCGGCAGATACGTGAGCACGAAAAGGTCCGAGAGCGGAACCGGTTGCACCGCCTGAAGCGCGGCGCCGTCGGCGGGAGGTCCGATCAAGGATCGGTTGTAGGCGGCGAAAAGGGTGTCGGATCCGAGAAAGGCCGCGGTGAGGCCCCGTTCGGTCTCCGGGTCATCCGTCAGCTTCTTCGGTTCGCCCCAGACTCCGGCGGTCGGATCACGAAGGACGGCCCACACATCGGAGGATTCCTCCGAAGGTTCGGCCCAGAGAATGGCCGCGCGCCCGCCTGGCCCCGATGCCACGCGGAAATCCGCCAGGTTCGATGAGTACTCCGTTTTCAGGATGACCACGCGCCGGGTCGGATCCAGGTCGGGCGCGGCGCACAACTCGCCGTCGCGAAGCCAGACGAGCAGAGGCTTTCCGTCGGTGTCCGCGAGCAGCGACGGGTTATCGTCGGGAACCGTGTCCGTGGTGAGCCGGACCAGTCCGGACCATTGCCCGTTTTCCCAGGTCGCACGGTGAATCTCCCGGTCGGCGACCGTCGACACATCGGCGTCCTGATCGACGCTGCACACCAGGTCTCCGCGGGTGCCGTTGAAGATCACGGCGAGGCGGAAGACGGGTAGAGGGACCACGGCGATGCGGATCGGTTCGGACCAGGCGCCGGCGTTCCAGCGTGCCGACCACAGTTCGTTGGGCCGCGCGGCGTTGCCGACCGGGTCGTTCGCGGGATTGGCAAGCCAGACGACAAGGCAGTCGTCCGGGGACGTGCCGGAGATCTTGGGAGCGACATTGAGGTAGTTGCCTGCGGAAAGCGAAACGGCGGGGAACCAGCGCTTCGCGGTGCCGTCGAAGCGGGCCAAGGCGATGTCCATGCCCGCGAGCATGGTTTCATAGGTCGCGGCTCCGGGATGGACGATTCGCTGATTCGACCATGCGGCCAGGGCGTCACCATTCGGGAAGACCACAATCTGAGGGTGGAAATCGGCGGTGCCGTCATCGCCGACCGGCACAGGAGGAGTCCAATTCGAGCCATCGAAGCGCGAGGACATGAGGCGGGTGCGATTGAACTCGGACCGATCCGGATCATCCCGCAGCCAGACGAGATGGGCCTCCTGGGCGTTGGCCGCGACCGCGGGCTGGGAAAGGGGAAAGACGGACAATTCGAGGGGCGTCGTTTGAGGCACCAAGGCTGCCGGGGCTGGACGCCCATCGGCAACGCGCCGGCGGCCGTCGAAGAAGCGTCCGGAGTCGGGATGATCGATGTAGTCCCGCGGGATCGGAAGGGGGCCGCGAACCCGGGATGACGAGGCGAGCTGAGGCGACGGATCCTCGGGTGAATTGAGATCCCAGGTGATCCGGCCAATCTCCTTGTCCCACTTGAACAGGAGGGCGTAGGCCGTGGCGCCGGTCGTCAGGTGGACGAGCATTTTCCCCGGAGGATCCGAAAATTTGTTCGTGTTGTAGACCCACCCGGCTTCGAGGGCACCCTGGATCCATCCCTCGGCGCCCAGCAGTTCGTTGATGCCGACTCCGAGCGACCCGCGGACGCTGAGGTTGGCGGACACTGGGACATCCCAGTTCCACGGAGAGATGCCGACTCGCGCGGAGGCCTTGCCCTCGAACGCGCCCGCGAGTTTCCAGTACATCGGGACTCCGGTCGGCGACAGGAACGGACGGCTGAAGGAGACCGAGTACCCGGCACCGATGGAGAAGATGAAATTTTCTTCCCCCCAGATGTCCGCGTCGTCCTTGTAACTCCGCGTGCCGGCGATCGACGGCACCAGGTAGAAACTCCGCTCGGCTCCCTTGAGACGGGCCAGACTGCTGCGGAGAAACTCCGGGTTTCCTTTGTACTGCCGGATCAACTTGGCGACGGTCTTGGGGTCTTTCTTGAGTTTTTCCTCGAGGGTCTTGAGGGCGCCCTTGGCCGACGAAGGCGAATCGGGACGCGTGGACCTGATGAGGCTGGACCACGAGAAGCTCAGCTCGGCCGCGCCCTCGCTGGTCACGCTGTAGGCCATCTCGGGAAGGAATTGGGAGACGATGGGGTTCGTGCCGAAGACGGGCAGCCACTTGGGGATCCTTCCCGCCGGGATCTCGAAATCCAGCAAGGTGGGGAGGATGTTGTCGCTGGTGGCGTAGGTGAACGACAGGGAGCTGCGTCCCGGAGTTCGGGTCTCCGTGTCACTCGGGGTTGCTTCCGAGAACAGGAAATCCTGTCCGAACAGGGGGGACACCATGACCTCCATGGGAGCTTCCATCTCGGTGGCGGTATCACCGGTCGGAAGGACCGGCGCGACTCGAAGGATCCCGCCGGGTCCGAATTCGGCACCCATGTCGATCGTGTGATAGGCGAATTCGCCGTCCGCCTGGACCTCGTTCGTGGAGGTCGGGGTCATGAACAGAACCTTGCCCGGAGTGGTCCCCGCCCAGTCCAACGTGGCGCGCCAGACCACGGGAAACGGGACACCGTCCAGGAAGTGCGGGCGACCCGGGTACTTGCAATCCACGGCCCGGACCCGGACTTCCGCGGTGAGCAGTTCCACATCGTAAAGGTTGATGGGAATCCCTCCAAAAAAACCCGAATTGGGAACGACGCCGATGACCATCGATTCAGGAATCTTGTTGGCGGGATCACCCGAAAAATAACGGACCTGGTACTCCCAATTGGATGTGAACCCACCCGAGATTCGGAACGCGCCCATGGTGGCGTTGATCCAGACAAGACGCGTGCCGTCGGGATTGGCTTTGACCGCGATGAAACTGGAACCGCCCAACCGGTTGGGAAAGGGCCGGTTCCCTACCAGGGTTCCAGGAAACCCGGCCACGATATTACACGCGTAGAAAGTGGCGCCCTGCTGGCGCGGAGCCTCGCTGAAGACCGGGGAACCCGTCTCCAACTTGTTGTTGCTCCCCAGGAACCCCGCGCTCGGCGGACCGGTCACCTCGATCCGCACCGTCGCGGGAAGCTGCCACTCATTGCCCTCGATGTGGTGGAGGGTGAGAATCGCGCCACGGGGGACCCAGTCGGCGGCACCGCAGACAGCACCGAGCCAAAAGAGGCCGGCTCCACACAGGCTCCAGGCGCGGCACAACCGATTCCAGGAAAGAGACATTTGGCGAGCGTGCCGTGAGCGACTTGGCGTGCCAAGCGCAGGTTGTCCGCACAGGCTTCCGCACGAAGCCAGAGCCTAAGTCCAAAGTCTTCCGTTGCATTTGAGGATTCCGCTGGCACGGTGCCCAAGACCTCCCAACGAATCCCGTGCCCGGGATAGCCTGCGGAGTCATTCGCAACTCTTGGATTCTCTCCATGAACCGGAATTCTCTCACAGAGGCACTGAGACACGGAGATTTGAGGATGGATTCCGTCCCCCTCCGTGCCTCCGCGCCTCCGTGTGATGCCTCTCGGGTTCATGGATCCAACGCGCGAGTCGCAACTCGTTGATGCTCCCCATGAAACGCCGGACTTTCTTCGAACAATCCGCCCGCATCGGCGCACTGGCCGCCCTCGGAGACGTTGGATTCCTCGGTCGCCTGCCGCAGGTCACCGCCGCGGAAGCCACACTGGCACCCTCGGCGGTTCAACTGCATGCCGCGATCGAACCCCTGGTCCGGCTGATCGAAAAGACGCCCCGGGCGACCCTTCTCGAGGAAGTCGCCACGCGCATCCGCCAGGGGACTTCGTATCGCGAAATCCTGGCCGCGCTCTTCCTCGCGGGTGTGCGAAACATCCAACCCCGCCCCGTGGGCTTCAAATTCCACGCCGTCCTCGTCGTCCACTCCGCCCACCTGGCCAGCCTCGCCGCCCCCGATTCCGAGCGTTGGCTTCCCCTCTTCTGGGCGCTCGACCAGTTCAAGAATTCCCAGGCGGCCGACATTCGCGAAGGCGACTGGGCCCTGGGTCCGGTGGAGGAATCCAAGGTTCCTCCCGCGCATCGTGCCCGAAAGGCCTTCATCGAGGCCATGGACCATTGGGACGAGTCGGGCGCCGACGCCGCGGTTGTCGGGCTCGCGAGAAGCGCCGGAGCCCACGAGATCTTCGAAATCCTCTGCCGTTACGGCATCCGCGATTTCCGCGAGATCGGTCACAAGCTCATCTATGTGACCAACAGCTTCCGAACGCTCGAAGTCATCGGCTGGCATCACGCCGAACCCGTCCTCCGATCGCTCGCCTTCGCCATTCTCGATCGTGACCACGACCGGGACCGCGGGAACCCCGCCCGGCTCGATCTCCCGGCCGACCGACCGTTCCGTCGCAGCATCGAATTGGCCCGCGAAATTCGGCCGGAATGGCTCGCGGGCGAACCGAATCCAGCGGCAACCCACGACCTGCTCCAGGGAATCCGAGCGGGCTCGAGCGACGACACCTCGGGCGCCGTTCTCCGTTGGCTCAACCGCGGAGCCGCCCCCCAATCCCTCTTCGACGCCTGTTTCGATGGCGCCGGCGAACTGCTCATGCGCGCGCCGGGCGTGCTCGCGCTCCACGCCACCACGTTCACCAACGCGGTCCACTACGCCTGGCACCACTGCCGCGACGACGAAACCCGGCGTCTGTTGCTGCTCCAAAACGCGGCGTTCCTTCCCCTCTTCCGCGGCAACAACCCGGACAACGGCCTGCACGTCGATACCCTGGAATCGATCGAACCGTCAGCCCGTGGCGCGGATGCCGTCGCCGAAATCTTCGCCAACCTTCGCGAGGACCGGCCAAACGCGGCCCGGAAAGTTCTCGGCTACCTCAACCAGGGCGGCGATCCGGCGACCCTCGCCGACGCGGCACGGCGCCTCATCTTCCTCAAGGGCCGCGACTCCCACGACTACAAGTTCAGCTCGGCGGTGCTCGAGGACTTCCAGAACCTGTCGGCGCCCTGGCGGAATCGGTTCCTCGCGGCGAGTGTCTTCAACTTCAAGGGGGCGAGCGACCCCGACAACGCGCTCGTCGCGCGGACCCGAGCCGCGCTGGACGGCTGAGCCGCCCTTCTTCGAATTCGCCCGAACCTCCGGGGGGATGACAATAATAAGAACTGACCCCTTGGTCCTCAACGTAGCGCCTGGTAGTAGGCGGTGGCCCAGGAAGCGAAGAAGTCGTGTTGGTTGAAGGGAAAATGCTGGGCGAAGGCAATCGCCACCAGCTTCTCCTTCGGATCGATCTGGCAATAGGTGGTCGCCGCGCCGTACCACCCGAACTGGCCCGGGCTCGTCGGCACGGATCCCCGCCCGGGATCGAGACTGACTTCGACACCCAGACCAAACCCTTTGGCCCGGTTGAACCCATGCGCCGCCTCGGGCAGCAGGGCCAGGTGGTTCGCCGTCATCAGTTCGACCGTCTTTCGGCCGAGAACCCGCTGTCCATCCAACGTGCCGCCATTGCAGAGCATCTGCGCGAAACGCGCGTAGTCGTCGACCGTGCTGAACAGTCCGGCCCCGCCGCTCTCGACGCCGCGCCCGGACTCGGCCCAGGCCCCCAGCATCGGTTCGGCTTCGACGAGCCCCTTCCCATCGGGCCCGTGCCGGTAAGTCTTCGCGAGGCGATCCATCTTGCCCACCGGCACGTCAAACCCGGTGTCCTTCATTCCGAGCGGACCGAAGATTCGCTCCTCCAGAAACGCACCGAAGGCCTTGCCCGACACCCGCTCAATCAGCGCGCCGAGGACGTCCGTGTTGATGCCGTATGTGAATTGGTCGCCCGGCTGATGACGAAGGGGCAGCCGACCCACCTTGGAGATGAAATCGCCGAGTCCCGGGCCGCTCCACAAATCGGCGCGCTTGTAGAGCCGGTGCAGAGGATCGTCGCCATCGAAGTCATAGATCAGCCCGCTGGTGTGGGTGAGCAGATGCTTGATCGTCACCTGCCGTCGGAGCCGCTCCAATTGGGGCGCTTCCGCGGTCCCTCCCGTCATCACCCGCAGATCCATCAACTCGGGCAGGTGCGTCGCGACCGGATCCTCCAGGTTCAACCGGCCGTCCTCCAAGAGGACGAGCACTCCGACGCTCGTGATGATCTTCGACATCGAGTAGATCCGGCAGATGGTGTCGCGGGTCATCGGAAGCTTCCCCGCCACGTCGCGAAACCCGTAGGTCTGCACGTCGGCGATCGCCCCGTTCCGCGCCAGGAGGGTGATGATCCCAGCGTGGCGCCCATCGTCGACGAATCGCTTCGTCGTCGCGTGGGCGACCTCCAGCCGGTCGGTGTCGAATCCCACATCCGACACGCTCTTGGCTTCCGGAAGCTGCGCATGGACGGCAGGGCCGGACACCAGACCCGTCAGCATCAAAATCAGCATCAGCGGGCCCGTCGTTCGGACCCACCGGCAAATCCACGGGGGATTCGGACCACCGCCGCCGGTTGAGGGTTCGCCTCCATGGGAATCCGGCGCGGGCGAGGCATGGCCCGAAAGCCGGATGGGAAAGGTCGGGTTCATGCGCGGGAAAGGGATCGTGCTCGAAACACAAAACCCTCCCGAGGATCACTCCTCCGGAGGGTGGTTTCCTGTCGAAAACAGGATCGGCCCGCGAGACCTGCTGGGTCCCGCTCACGAAAGCCGTGCCTGGCGTCGAATCATCGCGAGCCCCGCCAAGCCCAAACCCATGAGAGCCACCATCGAGCCGGAGTCCGGAACCTCAGTCCCCGAACTCCTCATGGTGTAGAGCGCCAAGTGGGACAATTCCGGGCTCGGATTCCCGTTACCTTTCACGATCCCAAGGGTATCGAAATCGATCGACTCAATGCCGGCTGCGTTGGCGAGGAAGTAGTAAAAGCTGTAGCTAGGTCCGCCCTTGATCCCGACCACAAAAGCCGACGTGACCGGAGTATCGAAGGTGACCGTTCCCGACGTCACGCTCGGGTTGCTGCCGAAAGGCCCGTTGCCCGCGTCATCACTCTTACCTTGGTAAGTCCAATCAGCCGAAGTACCACCAAACTCAGACGCAATCGCGGTCAACTCCGCAGCGTTGCCGTTGATGTTGCCCGAAAACCATCCAGCGCAATCATCGTAACTGTCGGTACCGCCCCCAACGACGTTTCCAATCGTGTTGGAATCACCACAACTGACGGCGAACGCTGTTTGGACGAGAGCTCCAAGAACACAGGCGCCAGCGAGAATGGCCTTTTTCATGACAAGAATCTTCAATCGCTTAATTAATTCTTCGATCCAGGACCTTTTCTTAGGCCATGTAGACCGACCGATTCA
>JBFWOK010000062.1:0-33766 GCA_050250555.1 Limisphaerales bacterium | reverse complement strand
ACCATCTGCTTGGCGTCCAGGATGTCGGCGATTCCATCCCCGATCCAGGGGAGGTCCGTCGCGCCCGGCGCCGAGATGCCCAGGAGGTTGCCCGCCAGATCCGCGATGTCGCGAAGCGCCCGTTCGATGTCCGGGGAAATCCCCTCGGTGTCGATCACCCGCAGGCGGAGTTCCTTGCCGATATCGTCGTACTCGGGAACGAGCGCGAGCTGGTCGTTCGTGGCGATCGTCGTGCCGAGGTAGTTCGCGAACTCACCCACCCGCACGCCGCCCCACTTCAGAATTGAAAAGGTCTGCCCGACGACCGGCGTGAAGCCGGAAAGTTCAATCTTGAGGGTGCCATCCAGGGTGACATTCCCTGACGCAATGAACTGGTCGTAGACCACCGGGGCGTTGTTCGCGTTCCACCCGTTGATCTCGATGATCTCCGTCCCCTCCGGACCCTGCTCGTAATTGGCGACGTTCATCACCCCAGGGGAATGCCCAGGGGACACCGTCCCCGCCTGATTGATCAGATCCAGCCCAGGCAAGCCGTTCCCGCCCAGCACTTCACCGGCTCCCAGCACCACGGTTGTTGTCGTCGTGGTTCCAGTCAGGCCGGATTCAACATCGGAGCCTTCGGGCGGCCCGTTCGGTCCCCGCAAGGTCTCCACCATTTCCCCGGCCTGCGGCCGCGTGACATCCGACGAAGCCGCGGGCGCCAGCGCCCCGACTTCGGTGGTGTCCTCGGCCGATCCCGACCCAGGGCTTGGCGTAGACCCGCTCACCGCCTCCAAAGTTCGATCCGCGGCTCCGGTTTCCTCCAGGTTCCCCGCGTCCTCGGAGCTGGCACCCGGTACTTCCGAGTCGCCGCCGGGCATGGCCTCCATCGTCGGACCGGTCTCGCCTGAGGCCTGAGCCTCGACGTCACCGCCGCCATTGCCGGCGGACGCGCCCGGTCCCGGCTGCGTTTCCGTTTCGGGTTCCATGCCTCCTGCGGATGGATCCGCAGGCGATGATCCCGAAGGGGACTCCAAAGGTGCCAGCGGTTCCAAGGAACCACCCATGTCCCCCAGGAGATCGAGCGGGTTTTGGGTGGGTTCGACCGGCAGAAAAGCGATCTCCGCGGCTGGGGCCGGGGAATCGACAAACTCGGCGGGGGGACTCGCGGAGTGGTCCGGGCCGCCGCCTCCTAGGGCTCCCGCAAGGGACGGATCCGCTGAAAGAAGGACGCGCGGTTCCAACTCCTCCAGGGCAAACAGGTGCTCTGTTCGACTCCTCCCCATGAATTGCTGGAAAGGTGAACAGTATCTCCCCTGCTGAGTCAATCCCGCTCCATGGCCGCGGAACAAAAAAATGCGCGACCTCAGTTCGCGAATTCCGGCCTGCGAATTTGCCTAGCAAGAGCCGTCGAGTTTCTCCGCTCCAGCGGATACAAATGGCCTCCAAGCACTCCGCCGGGAAGCTTCCGTCCGACACAGCCATCCACGGGACAAGGCCAGGGCGACCACGAAAACGGCTGCACCCAGGAAAGCCGGCGCCAGGTGCCACGGATCCGTGTAGCCGACGGCCATATGGATGGTGATGGCGGCCACGAACGCCGGGGTTCCGGAAAGTGCCAGCGTCCACCACAACCACCGCGCTCCTCCGGTGAACCCCCACTGGGCGGTCAGCCACACTCCCAGGCCGCTGGCGATCAGCATGCCTCCGAGGCTGGCGCGATCGTGGGCCACCACGGGAATCAACCGGGGATTGGCGGCCCGAAGGGACTCGATACTGGTCCGCAGGTACTCGAGGTCTTCCCGGACGAACACGCCATGCGATCCGATCGAAGCAATGACGATCCCCGCCCCCACCAGGCCGACGCCCAGCATGACAAAGAGAAGTTGACCCCACTGACCCCACCTCCAGTTCCGGCATTCGTCGAGGTCGGGGTACGGAATCGGTTCGGCGGTACCGGTCGGCGCGTACAAGGCCATGATCAGGAATTGGAACAGAATCGCCGTAACGAACGCGTGAAAAGGGTCGAAGTACCCGAAACCCAGGAACAGGAAGAAGGAGAAGAATCCCGCCGTCGCCGATGCGACCACAGCCGTCCGAGCCCAGTGGGCCCCCCTGCGGACGGCTCCCAGGGCGAGACCCACGTACAACCCGCCCAGGCTGATCATGGTTCCCGCGAGGGATACCCGGTCATGCGACATGAAGGGGAGCAGCCGCGGATTGATTGCCTCGAATCCAGCCCGGGGCATGCCGCACCAGACCTCGTCGTAGGGCAGCACCACGCGCGTCGATGCGATGACCAGCGCGAGCCCCCCGCCAAGCAGCATCGCGACACCGAGGAGAGCGCACCAGAACCAGGAGCCCCGCGCCCAGGGTTCGGGAACCCGTCCGTCAACCCTGGAAGTCGAACCGAGGGCATCGAACAGGAGCGCGGCATTGATCCTCTTTGGAAGTCCGGGACCCGATCGGACCAGACCAGAGTCCAAGACCACGAGATCGACTCCGACCCGTCGAAACGCCAGGACGTCGGCCGGCACCTCGCCCCCGCCAGCGATCACGAGCGGACCCGAACCGAACCGCCCACGCACCTTCCGAACCACTTCCAGCACTCTCGGCAGGATGCGGTCCTTCCGGAACTCCGGAGAATCGGTTGCGAAAGTCCACCCGGTATCGAACCGGACTCCATCGGCACCCGCCGCGAGAGCTTCGTCGATCAACCGTTCGATCGTTTCCCAGGGCATTCGGACGTCCACCGCCACCACGACGAGGCGGACCGGGGCTCCAGCGCGGGCCAATTCGACCACCCGCCGCATGGATTCGACCCGGGGAAGGGCTGACGGGACCTCGGCGATTTCGACCACGAATCCGACCACGTTCTTCGGAATGCCCGCCGCGTGCGGTCGGAGCGAACCGGCGCGGGCTTCGGAGACGCGGACCCACCCGGGCAGGGCTCCGTCGCGATCGAGAGTGCCGTTCCTCTCCACGAATCCGACCCCGAACCGCGACCAGGCACATTCCGCAAGGCCTTCCGGATCCAACTCGACGCCTATCCCGACCGGGGTGGACCAGGATCGCCCGGCCATTTCGACCCGCAGCCGCGGATCGGGCTGCATATGGCCGAAGAAGTCGAGGATCCGGAGTCCGCCCGGGATACGGGCAAGGAATGCGAGGGAATGGAGGACACCTTGACGAGCGAAAACCCGGGGCAACGCCTCGAGGATCGGCTTCGCGAATGTCCGGTAGGTCCAGTCCGGCATGGTGATGAGCCTCGCACCCCTTCGCCGGGGCCAGATTACAAAGGCCCCATCCCATTGTCATTCTCCGGTAAGACCGGCAAATCACCGCATCCCGGAGCGACTGGAAAGTCGGCACTACAGGTCCGGCGGCTCGACTAAGGGACAGGTCTTTAGTTGGTGGTCGTTAGTTGGAGCCCCGGACACCCATCTGGAGCCTCCTTGGAGATTCGAGTTGGCGATCCCTGACTTCGCGGTTGCGGACCAGGGTTCTCGCTCCCGCCTGCGCCGGATCCGACCCGGCTCAAGGGTGCGCTGGGGAGCGGTCCCCAAAACCCCGCGTAAGAAACCACGAAGCGCACGAAGAGCACGAAGGGAGAGGCGGAAGCGAGTCCCTGATCGGGATTGACCTGTAGCGGATTGCCGAGGCCGCAACGAATCATGCTTCCTTCGTGTCCTTCGTGCCTTCGTGGTGGGATCGCTTTCTCCCAGGCGCCCCTATCCGGAGATCAGGGCGGTCGTCCTAGGCTTTCGCCCCTCGGAAATCCACGGCATGGATCTCGCGCAATGGCAGGGCGGTGATGGCGTCGGCCAAGGGGTAGCGTCGCGTCCCGGGGTAGACCACCCAGAGATGCTCGAGCTTCAAGTCCTCCAACGCGATGTGCATGGACTTCGTGGTCGACGGAGCATCGGTGCACTTGAATTCAAACCCCCACCTCCGCCCGCGGCGCAGGAGCAGCAAGTCCAATTCCGCGCCCCGCTGAGTCCGATAGAAAAACGCATCGCGCGGACCCTGCGCTATCAGGGTCTGTTCCAGGGCAAAACCCTCCCAACTCGCCCCGTACCGAGGGTGGGTGCGCAATCCCAGCAGATCCCCGATCCCCAGCAGGTAATGCAGCACCCCACTGTCGCAGAGGTAGACCTTGGGGGATTTCACCAGGCGCTTGCCCAGGTTCTCAAACCAGGGGGGCAACAGGCGGATCATGAACGTGCCGGCCAACAAATCCCGGTAGTGGTTCACCGCTGTCACACTGACATCCATCGATCGGGCCAAATCGGCGGCGTTCCAGGTCTGCCCGTGAACGTGGGCCAGCATTCGCCAGAACCGTCCGAGCGCCGTCGAGGAAACCCGCGATCCCAGGCCAGGGATGTCCCGTTCCAAAAAGGTCCGCGTGAACCCCTCCATCCAGCGCTGCCACGCCTCGCCGTCGGCGGCCAGATACGCCCGTGGAAACCCTCCTTGGAGCCAGAGGCGATCCTGTTCTTCAAAGCCGGTCTCAAGGAGTGAAAACCCGGAGACATCCACGAACTGAATCCGGCCAGCCAGCGTCTCGGAGACCCCTTGGATGAGGTCCCAGGACGCGCTGCCCAACAGGAGGAACGTGGCCTTCCGATTCGGGTCATCGCACAACGGACGAAGCAGTCGGAACAACTCGGGCAGACGCTGCACTTCGTCGAGGATCACCAAGCCCTTCTGCTCGCTCAGGAGACGTTCCGGGGTGGCCCGCATGGCCTCCAACGTGTCGGACCGCTCCAGATCGAAGGTCACCGCGGGCCCCGGCCACTCCGCCGCGACTTGCCCGGCCAACGTGGTCTTGCCGACCTGCCTGGCCCCGAGGAGCGCCACCACCGGCGACTCGGCAAGCCGAACACGAATCGCCGAGAGCAACGCCGAACGAAGCAACGGTTGTGGCATAACGAACCCTTAAAGTCTGATATTCAACACTGAACCCCATTGCAAGCCATGATTGTTGCAAAACGAACGATGATAGTCCGTTTTACAACAATGAAACCCCCTCCGTCGTGCGTTGCCGGATGTCGCAGGGCTCCCAACACCACCTCGCCTGAGCCGTTTCACCCGCGTTCCACGCATCTCAGCCGCGGTGGGATCCGTGGCAGCATCCCCCGCCTGCCCCAGCCCAACCTGCACCGCAACCTGACATGCCGTATCCGACCCTCTTTTCAACGGCTGTCTACGCCGTGCTTCTGGGCGACACCACCCTGCCCAACATGGCCGGCAACCTCAGCCCCAGCACCCTGGCCTCGGGCGAACTCCGCTTGCGGGTCTGGTTCAACGACGGCGTTCGCGGCTTCCAGCAATTGACGCCAGACCAACCGCTGGGCGTCGTCCCCTACGCCCTGGTGGCGGCAACCGTGGCCGACAACCCCGTGTTCCTGGGCAACGCCGGCATCGGCATCGAGGCGCCCACCGCGCCTCTCGAAGTGGCGGCGCGAGTACGGGACGGTCTTTAGTTGGAGCCGAAGGTCACCACCGTCGTGCCACTGGAAGGGACCGCATCTTCGGCTCCGCGTCCGATCCTATCCACCGTTTCGTTTCCTGAGCGCAAACACGGAAAGTATGCCATTTCCAACACTTTGAACTAAACGCTTGCGTTCCCCAAGTATGCACTAGAGGTTTCTCACACTAAAATCTTCATAGTTGAATTTGCTTAAAGATATCTTGCCATGTCTCCCTTTTGTCCTCGTCGTGCCCGACAACGCTCGGAATCGTCCTCGAATCCATCGTTTGTCCGTCGGCTTGCATGTACGCTCGCCGTTCTGCTGATTTCTCCCGGACTATCTGCGATCGCCCAAATCACGGCGACCTGGATCGGCGGCGTGAACACCGGAAACTGGACAGATGCCACCAAATGGGACACGAATCCCAGCTACCCACGGAACGGATTCCCGGGCGCCGGCGATCTCTACAACGCAGTCTTCCCTGCCAACGTCAGCCCTAATGTTTCCTTGAGCGGAAACATCAAGATTGAGCATCTCAGCTCGGCCTCCTCCCTGCTGCTCTTCGGTGCCGGAAGCTCCTTAACCCTGAATGACGGCTTCAGCTTCTCAGGCAGCGCTGTCGCACCGTCCCAGAACATCATGAGGGTGTCGCTAAATCTTGACGGAGGAACGAGTACCGTATCGGGAACAACCTCCATTGAGCTGCTCCACCAAGCGGCGATCAACAACCGTGCGATTCTTGAAATTCAAAACAATGGCCACATAGGGGGCAACCTCACCTCGAATCTTTCCACGTTCAACAACCTGGCCGGGGCTACGTTCCGCAAAACAGCCGGAGTGGGAGTCTCCAGGATAGCTGGCGGTCTTAGATTCAATAACGCCGGAACGGTCGCGGCCCATGCGGGCACCCTTCAATTTGGATTCGACGTCTACAACCACGCGGGTGGCACCCTTCGCGTCGAAAGCGGTGCTTCGATTCAATTCCAATCCCCGCAAACCTTCGGATCAGGCCGCCTGGAAGGAAACGGGTCGATCGGTGCGGGTACGTTGCTAACGGCAAGCGGAGCCACCATCGCGCCGGGACTTTCCGCTGGGACTCTTCTGATCAACGGCAATCTGAACTTCGGCGCGCTGGCAACGCTTTCCATCGAGATCGGCGGAACGGACCCTGGGATCACTTACGACCTCCTGAATGTCGATGGAACCATGGTCGCCGGAGGCCTGCTCGAAGTTTCATTAATCAACGGCTTCACCCCCGGCAGCGATTCCAGTTTCACGGTCGTTGATGGCACCTCGGCCATATCGGGATCCTTCGTCAATGTCGCCAACGGAGGGAGGGTCACCCTGGACGACGGCACTTCCTTCCTCGTCAACTATGGTGCCGGTTCCGCCTTCCCGGATCGGGTCGTCCTGAGCGATTTCCGGGCCGTTCCGGAACCGCGACTGTGGGGAGTTTTCGGTGGTGCAGGGCTGCTGCTTTGGGCGATAGCCAGACGCCCAGTTCAAAGCAGTTTCTCTCCGCGGCGGCCAGCCAAGTAACAATCCGTCGAACATCTCCACGGGTGCCCGGATCCATTCGTTGACGAAAGTCGCTGAGGGTTTCGGCGCCTTCCCAGATTGCCCGGGCTCGACTAAGGGACAAGTTGGAGCCCCTCCGTGCCAACGCGCCCCGGCAGGGGTGTGGGGGTGGACAGGTTTGTGGACGCGCCGAATCCGCCGCCCTTTCAGGGCGGATCCGCGAGGGGTGGTGGACCGGTGGCCGCGGCGCCGAAGGCGCCTTGCCACCGGCTATCCTCCGCCATCCCTCCGGGATGGATCACGGCCGTTCCCGAATCCGGGCGACGGCTCGACTAAGGGACAGGTCTTTAGTTGGAGCCCCTCCGCGGCGCCTTCCCAGATTACCTTGGCCAGTCAGCCCGGGGCGCCCGCGTCGCCGGACGTAGCCTCCGTGAGATCCTCTCCCGGACCTTTCTTCGGACCTTCCCTCGGTTGTCCCCTTTTCATTCATGATCAGCGCCGACTGGAAAGGCGGCGTTACAGGTCCGGGGTTGTCCCTTTCTTGCTGGCGGCGTAGCAATTCCGGGTTCCCACGCCGCCATGCCCCGTTCGACCCACCACGGAACCCGCCGCCGACCGAACGCGCGCCGGCTCGCCGTCGCGCTGGCAGTCGCGTTCCTCTCCGCGTCCGGCCTCCCTTCGTCGGCGGCTTCCTGGTTCCGGACCAACGATGTCGTCGCGTTCCTTGGTGGCTCGTCCGTCGTGGCCGCGGAGCAGGCCGGATTTCTCGAAACCACGCTCACCCTCGCCCATCCCGGGTACCGGCTCCGCTTTCGCAGCCTGGGTTGGGAGGGCGATTCGGTCTTCGAACGACCCCGCGAGCTGAACTTTCCCGACACGCCCCACCTCTTGCGCCAATGCGGGGCCACCGTGGTCGTGCTCGAATTCGGCACGCTCGAGGCCCGGGATCCTGGTTTCAAGCTCACCGCCTTCCTGGATGCCTACCGCGGCCTGATCGATTCGCTCGGTACCGACGTCCGGCGATCGGTCGTTGTCATCCCTCCGCCTTTGGAGGCCAAACCGCCGCCCCTCCCGGACTTCTCCCGCGCCAACGTGGTTCTCGCGGAACTCGCCGACGCCGTCCGCACCCTCGCCGGGGAACGACACCTTCCGGTCATCGATCTTCACGAGTCCTTCACTCGTCAACCGCCGACCGCGCCGCGGACCCACGACGGCCTGGACCCCACCCCCGCCGGTCATCGAGCCATTGCCGCGGCCTGGGCCCAGGCGCTTGGTCGGCAGGCTCTGGCCGTCCAGGTCCGGGATCCGGCCTTCTGGAATCGCGCCGACATCGCGGCGCTGCATGAAGCGGTGCGAACCAAGAACCGGCTTTGGTTCGATGCCTGGCGCCCCATGAACTGGGCGTTCCTCGCGGGCGATCGCACCGAACAACAAGCCAGTCGCGACCACCTGGATCGCACCGTCCGCTGGTTCCCCGCCGAGATGCGCCAATTCGATCCGCTCATCGTTGAAGCCGAAATCCGTGTTGAATCCCTCAGCGCCCAGATCCAAATCGCGCCATGAACTGGGATTCTCTCACGGAGGCGCGGAGACACGGAGATCCGAGGCGCCGCTTTGGATCGACGCAGAGCGCCTGGGCGTTCCGAGCCCTTCCAAAGCGGTGCGGAGCACCGCACTCCAAAAGACCCGGTTCCTGGCCCAAACTCGCGAATCGCGAATCGTGGAAACCCGCCTCTCCATGAATCCCTGCCGACTGCTCATCCTCCTCGCCGTGGGCCTTGGCGAACCGACCTTCCGGTGCGCCGCCGTCGATCCCGATTCCGGTCCCGATCCCAGTCCTGAGATCGAACGCGCCAGCTTCAAGGTGCTTGAAGGCTTCGACGTCCAGCTTTTCGCGTCGGAGAAGGAAGGAGCCATCAAGCCCATCGCGATCCGATTCGACGCGGCCGGACGCCTTTGGATGGTTGGGAGCACGGCCTATCCCCAGATCCGGCCGGGAGAAACCGCCAACGACAAGGTGACCATCTTCGAGGACACCGACGGCGACGGACGGGCGGATCGGTCCACGGTTTTCGCCGACGGCCTGATGCTGCCGCTTGGACTCGAACTCGGCGATCGCGGGGCCTACGTGGCCTCCGCGACGGAACTCGTTCACGTTCGTGACACCGACGGCGACGGGCGCGCCGATGAACGCCGGGTCGTTCTCCGCGGTTTCGGAACCGGGGACGCCCATCAGACGATCAACTCGTTCGCGTGGGGACCCGGCGGCGAACTGATGATCTCGCAGGGGCTTCACGCGATCTCCCGGATTGAAACGCCGTGGGGCCTCTCCGAACTGCGCCAGGCCGGGTTGTTCCGCTTCTGGCCCCGCCGGATGAAGCTCGAAGCGTTCTGGACGGGAGCCATGGGCGCCCACAACCCCTACGGAACGGTCTTCGATCGTTGGGGCCAGCCGTTCGTCTTCGCCGGAAACGGACACGGCATCTATCACCTCACCCAGGCGATGATCGAAACCGATCATTTCCTCCTCCAATCCGCCATCTGGCAGCAGGGCCGGAAGTTCGGCGGCGCCGACGTCGTCGAGAACTCCCACTGGCCCGAGGCCAACCACGGTGAATTCGTCAGTGGCGGCTACCTTCAGAACTCGGTCGAACGCTTCCGGATCCGCGAATCGGGTTCGACCTTCCAAGCCGAACGCCTGGCGCCGCTGATCGAGTCCACCAACACCGCGTTCCGCATCGTCGACGTCCGTTTCGGACCCGACGGCGCGCTGTACCTCTGCGACTGGTACAACACGCTGATCGGGCACTACCAAACCAGCCTCCGCGATCCCGGACGCGACCGCACGCGCGGCCGAATCTGGCGGGTGACCGCCAAGGGGAGGCCCCTGGTCCGCTGGCGGAACCTCGAAGCCGAACCGACACCGAAGCTCCTCGAACAACTGCAATCCCCGGAACGCTGGAATCGTCAGATGGCGAAGCGCGTCCTGGCGGACAGGCCCACGCCCGAGGTCCTCGCGGCGCTCGCCGACTGGCAAAGCTCTCCGGCCGCCGACTCCGCCCTCCCGGCCACCGAAGCCCTAGGCGTCCGGGTCAGTCACGAATCACCGGACGGTGAACTCCTTGGACGACTGGCCCAATCCGCCGAACCCGGCGCCCGCGCCTACGCCGCCCGTGTCCTGGGTCATTGGGCCACCCGCATCGACCGCCCCCTTGAGCGACTCGCTCCCTTGATCGTGGATCCCCACCCCCGGGTGCGTCTCGAAGCCATCGTCGCGTGCAGCTACGTCCCCGATCCGCGCGCGGTGGAATTCGCCGCACGGGCCACGGATCATCCCATGGACCCGGCGCTCGAGTACGCTTTCACGCAAACCGTCCACGCCCTCAAACCCCGGTGGCTGGAGTCGCAGCGCACGGGTCTCCTCACGTTCGGCGGACAGGCCCATCGAGCCGCGGCATTCGCCCGCGCCGACGGAAGCGGCGACACGGTTGCCGAAGCGGTATCGCGCCTGAATCGGATCGGAGAAGTCGCGCTCGAAGCCGACTCCATCGAGCGACTTGCCCGCATCGTCGCGGAGAACGGGGGTCCCGGGGATCTTCCGGTGCTGCTGCGCGCGAGAACCTTCACCCTCGGGGACACGGCGCTCGGCGATCTCCAGGCTGGGATCCTCGACGCCTTGTGGCGACGGGTCAGCGAACGTCCAGTCCTTCCCTCCGGGAATCTCGCCGCCCAACTCGCCCCGTTGTTGGCCAACCCTTCACCCGCCGTTCGTTCCGCCGCGATGCGCCTCGCCGGCGCCTGGCAGGTGGCGCCGGTCCGGGATTCCATCGCGGCTCTCGCGCAGGACGCCGGGGCGGAAGTCGGGGCGCGGGAAGCCGCCCTCGCCGCTCTGGGCGGGTACGCCCGTCAGGACGACCGGGACGTGCTCCTCAGCGTGGCCGACTCCTCGGCTCCCGATCCGGTCCGCGTGGCCGCCGTCGTCGCGCTCACGCGCTTCGCCCTGGATTCGGCGGGAACCGCCACCGCGAAGGGGTTCCTGGCGCGGACGTCCAATCCTCCCCGCGACGCGGACTTGGAAACCATCGCTCCCCTGCTCACCGCATTCCTGAATCGCCGGGAAGGTCCAGGAGTCCTCGCGTCGGCGCTCGAACGCCAACCGCCGTCGGTGGGCGCCGCCCGGGTTGCACTGGCTTTTCTTTCCGCATCGGGTCGACGGGATCCGCGCCTGACGGCGGTTCTCGAGCAGGCTGTCGGACGCGGAGAGTGGAAGCCGCCCACGACGGATGAGATCCCCGCCCTGGCGACCGAGGTCCGCGCATCCGGTCGGCCGCAGTCCGGGAAAGCCATCTTCGAACGCGCCGCCCTGGCCTGCGTGAATTGCCACGCGACCGATGGCTCGCCCGGGAAGATCGGTCCCGACCTCGGAGCCCTGGGAACCGCTCAAACCGTCGAGTTCATCCTGGGGGCGATTCTCGATCCGCAAAAGGAGGTGAAGGAGGGCTTTGTCGCGCATGAAATCGAGACCCGCCGGGGCGACATTCACCAGGGGTATCTCCGCGGTGAAACCGCGGATGAAGTGTCGATTCACGACCATCTGGAGAACCGAGTCCTTCGACTTCGAGGGAGCGAGATCGCCTCGCGCCGGCAGGTGGGTTCCCTGATGCCTCCCGGTCTGGCCGATGGACTGACCCGCGAAGAGCTTCGGGATCTGGTCGCCTACCTCGCCCGGCTGGGTCGGCGCGATTGATGGTGGGCGGAGAGTTCAAAAAGGAACCCGCCGGCCCTGGGGAGAGGCCGGCGGGTTCGGTGCGGTTGGGAGGTTGGGGAGGGAAGATGAAGTTCAGCAGGCCTCCGTCTTGCGGTTCCGATTCCGGACGTAACCCAGGAGCGCGAGTCCGCCGCCGAGCAGCGCGAGCGTGGTGCCCTGGTCCGGAACGTTGCGATAGATGCCCACGAGATTGTCGTTGCCGCATTCCATGGCGAACTTGAACAGCGTGCCGTCGGGGACGAAGGCGCCGAGAAAGCTCAGGTCGAACTGCAGCATGTGATGGGTGTCGTTGCCTCCCCAGCCGAGGTACTCGCCGCCGGTGTAGAGACCCGCGTTGATGTCACGGTCCACATGTCCCGTGACCGCCTCGCCGCCGGAGTGATAAATCCACGGATTCGACTCCGCGTTCGCCGCCACCGCGACCGAGATCACCTGGTCGGAGGTGCTGTCGAGCTTGTACACCGTGTACTTGTTGCCGATCGCCGTGGTCGTGCTGTCGAACGCGCCGTTGACGGTCTGTTGAAGGTCGATCACGTAGTCGAAGCCGAACAGTGAGTTGCTTTTGATCTTCGTGCCGCCACCGCCGATGTCCACTCCCCAGGTCGCGTCACCATCCACGTCGATGAAGATGTCGCCGGAGGCGTAAGTCCCCTCGCCGGCCATGAAGTTGTAGCCGCCGATCATGCTCAGGGTCGACCCGGCGAGCCGAAACGCTTCGAGGTCCCACTCCTGACCGATCGCCGTGCCGGGTTCCGTCTCGTTGTCTTCCGCGATCCCGCGGGCATCCGGGTGCTGCACCCCGGCCGCCGAACTGTTGTCGCCCCACCACTCCTTCGACCCCGAGTTCGACCGGTACTTGGTGACCTTATCGAAAACGGTGATGTCAACGCCCCATGCGCTCTGACCCAACACAACGACCGCCGACGCCGCAACAAACAGGTTTTTGATGGAATACGACATACACCTCCCCAGATGACTGAATTGACTTGGTAAATCTTTCCTTGTTGATGCCCGGTCACCTCCAAGCAACCGGACGCCATTCCTAAGCAACCGCCGTGCCACCACCGCCGGAGCCTGCCCTTGCCGAAAAATGGGCGCTAGGCGGGGAATTCGACCGATCTGTCCCCTCCACCCGTCCTGCCCCGCATTGCGATCGCAATGCAAACCGTGCATTTGCCGTTACAGGCCGATGGCAAAAGGACTGGCCTCCGGAACGTGCCCCAACCCAATCCCATCGGGCCGTGCGCTTTCCAGGACTCTCGTTTCCACAAGGAAATACGGATTCGGTGAGTGTGCTTAGCCCTATCAAGCAGGTCGGATTCCACGTCCCTCTCTCGAGATCAAAGAGCTCGATGCCACAGGTTTTCGGTCCCCGGCGCGTGACTCCGGGTCATTCGCCGAACCGAGCCTTCCTTTTGAATCCTTGACCATCGGCGCGCCTCCCGAAGGAATGGCCCCATGGATTCCGGCCCGCGAATGTCCGCCCAGCCACGGCGTCCACGGCGATGGCTCCTCGGGTCGCTCGGCGTGCTCGCTCTGGCCTTGGGAGCCTGGCTGATCGCAGACCGTGGCCAACCCCACTTCCAAGGCCGATCGGTTCGCGCGTGGTTTCGGCAGACCTACCGGAGCAGTGACGGGAGCTGGGGAATTGGCGAAACGGCCTCCTGGTACGAAGCGCGCCTCGCGTTCCTCGAAATGGGGACGAACGCAGTCCCGTTCCTGGTTCGGGAAGCCTTCCGATTCCGTCGCAATTCCCCGCTTCGAACCAAGCTCCGCGAAGTCTCCAAGGAAATGCCCGAATGGGCACCGCGCGGCGCGTTCACCCCGTACCATGAGATCCAGAATCAGGCGGTCCGACTGCTCCGCGCGCTCGAACCACCGGCATCGGTCCTCGTTCCCCTGCTCCAACCGCATTTTGAATCCACGGACGCGAATCGCTTCGTCCAAGCCAACATGCTCCTGGGTTCCGTCGGTGAAGGCGCCGACTCGGTCGTTCCGCGCCTCCTCGAAACAGTGTCCCACACCACCAATCGCTTCGCTCGCAACGCCGCCTGGCAGTCACTCCGTCAGATCGGAGTCCGGGATCGCAAGGTGCTGAATGCGATCCTTGAAACGGGTCGCTCCGAGCAGGATCCGGACTTTCTGTTTCTTGGATTCGTCCCCTGGATCGGTGAATTCGGGCCCGCGGGTTCGCCGGTTCTTCCGATCCTGGAGCCCTGGCTCAGCCACACGAACTTCCTCCACCGAATCCGCAGCGCGCTGGCGATCGTTGCGATCGACCCGGGACACTCAAACGCATGGAAGGTCCTCGCCGACGCAGCGTCTCCCGACCCCAATTCTCCAGAGGCGGACAAGTTCATCGAAGGCTTGTGCGAGGCCGTCTCTCGATCATCTCCTCGGTCGGATCAGCGACTGGCGAACCTGCTCGTACCCCTTGCCCAACGCGAACTCGCGGCGTGGAACAGTCAGGGGGCTTCTTTTCGGGCGATCAACGCCCTCCAGCGGGTTGCTCCGGAGACGACCAGGACCCTATTGGAAGCCCAACTCGCCCGTTCCGACGATTCCAGAATCCACGCCGCCCGCATCCTGCTCACGCTGGATCGCAATCACACCGCCGCCACCAAGACCCTCATCGACGCGGGCGCCGCACCTCGCCTCGATTCACTCCAGTACCTGGGAGAAGCCTCGTCCACCAACCGCCTGGCGATCGAGGCCCTCGAAGCCGTCGTCCATGGAAAGGATGGCCCGGAGCCCCAATTCCCTTCCGGCAGTCCTCAGGCACGCGCCGTGGAACAGGCGAAAGCAGCCCTCGCCCGCATCCGTTACCGCGAAGCCCGCGAGGCGCGGGGTTTGAAGGACGGGGATTGGCGGTGAACCCTCCCCCTCCCCAACTTTGTCTTGCCGCCCCCCGTTCCGGACGGAGGAAATAGGCGGCGAGTCAAGGACGTGAGTGTATCCCCGAAAAGCGACGGCGAGCTTCGGCCGGTCCGGCCCTCCCTGGCCGTCCTGTTCGGGCAACCCGACCATCTCTCCACGTCGTTCCAGACCACCCAACTGGCCCGCGCGCTCCGGCATCACGCCGAAGTTTTCGAAATCCGGGTCACCTCCTCGCGGGCCGGCGGCTGGCGGCGACTCGCCCGTCGGTTCTTCGCCAACCGCATCCGCCCCATCTGGGACCGCCCGGCCTCCGACTTCCTTCTCTACGCGAACGACGGCTGCGCCGACCTGCGCCAGTGGCGACGGAATCGCCGCACGCTCCTCTACTGGTATGACGCGCCAGCGGACTGGGCGCTGCACCCGCCGAGCCGCTGGATCGACCGGTTGCGGTGCCAAAACGTCGTGACCGCCGACCACGTGTTCGCGGTGAGCGCGACGCAGGTCGATCTGGGACGCCGCCTTCGACCCGGACGCGAAGCGGGCGTCCACTACCTGCCCGTGGGTGTCGACTGCGCGACGTTCGACCCCGCGAAAGCCCGGCCCGATCGGGTCCGCGAGAAGTACCGACTCCCCGAAGGTCCCATCATCGGTTACCTCGGCTACCTCGCCTCGTGGGAAGGCAAGTTCGCGGGTCAACCCCTGGCCGAAGTCGCCGCTCGCGTGGCCGCGAAATGTCCGGCGCACTTTCTCATCGTGGGCTTCGGCCCAGCCCTCGAAACGTTCCGCGCGCGGGTGACCCAGGCGGGGGTCGCCGAGCGGTTCACGTTCACGGGCTATGTGCCGGACGAGTGGCTTCCGGATTGCCTGGCAGCGATGGACATCTGCATCGACACGTTGGAGCCAGGCTTTCACTCGGAAGCGCGTTCCGAAACGAAGCTGAAGCAGTACATGGCGATGGGCCGCGCCTGCGTGGCGACCGACATCGGCGAAAACCGGACCGACCTCGATCAGGGCCGCGCCGGAGTGCTCGTGACTCCCGGCGATGAAGACCTGCTCCGGGGCATCCTGGAACTGGCCGCCGCACCGGAACGCCGTCGAACGCTGGGAGAAGCCGCGCGTCGACGAGCCGAGCAGATCTACCACTGGCCCAAACTCGCCGAACGCCTGGCCTCCGCCGCCGGACTCGCCAGCTTCAGCCAACGCATTTCATGAACCGGGATTCTCTCACGGAGGCACTGAGACACGGAGATTTGAGGATGGATTTGTTCCCCCTCCGTGCCTCCGCGCCTCCGTGTGATGCCTCTCGAGTTCATGGATCCACCGCGTGTCCAATTTTTGGAAAGCTTCGCTCTCCATGAACCTCGCCCTGGTCGTCCACGACTTCGATCCGAAGGTCGGCCACGGCCGGTACTGCCACGAACTCGCCCAGCGCCTTGCTCCGCGGCATGAAGTCACGGTGTACGCGAACCGGTTCGCCACCGAACCGCGCCCGGGTTGGCGCTTCGTCAGGGTCCCCGCGTGGCGGCGTGTTTCGATCGCTTCCGTATTCACCTTCCTCGCGTCGTCGGAGCGCCTCGTCCGCCGTGGACAGCACGATATCGTCCACGCCCAGGGCCTGACCTGCTGGCGCGCGGACGTGATCACGGCGCACGTGTGCAACGCCGCCCGCTACCGCGTCGCGCCGCCCGCCTCCTTCCGAGCTCGCGTTTTCCCCGCCTTGGTCAATCCCGTCGAAGCCGCGTTCTACCGGCAACCTCACGCCCGCCATCTCATCGCCATCTCGCGACGGGTCGGCGACGAGATCCGCGACCATTACACGTGGCGCCGACCCCTGACCGTGATTCATCACGGCGTCGATTCGACCCGCTTCCACCCACCCCGGGACGCCGCGGAAAGAAGGGCCTCCCGCGAGCGCTATCGCCTCCCCGCCGACGCCTGGATCTGGCTCTTCGTTGGTGAAGCCGTGAAGGGCCTCGCCGAGGCCATCACCCAACTGCCGGCATTTCCGGAAGCGCGGCTCCTCGCCATCTCACGATCCGACCGACGGATTTTCGAGGCGCTCGCGGCGGAACTGGGCGTCGCGGATCGCCTGACGTTCTGGGGGCCTGAAGAGGACATCGCGCCGGCGTACCGCGGCGCGGACGTCTTCGTGTACCCGTCCCGCTACGACACGTTCGGCATGGTCGTTTCGGAGGCGATGGCGAGCGGAGTTCCCGTCGTGATCGGAAGGGAAATCGGCGCGGCGGAACTGATTCGGAACGGCGAGAACGGATTCCTTGTCGATCCCGGGGATCGGGAGGCGTTGCGCGAATCCCTCCAGCGTCTGCGGTCGGACCGGCGTTTCACGGAAAGAATGGCGGCCGCCGGCCTGGCCACCGCGCGGCAGCAGTCGTGGGATGCGTGCGCCGACGCCACCGAAGCCGTCTACACATCCGTTTCCTCCCGTGGGGGGGCCGGATCCCGATGAGGCCCCCGAGTCCTTTCAACGGTTCGCGAGGATCACCTCGACCGCACACGCGGCGGCGACCAGTCCGAAGGCTCCCGTGACGAAGGCCGCCGAACCCAGGCCGCCCTCGCAGTTCAGACGCCGACCCGCCGGCACCCCGGATTCCGAACCCGTTTCGAAATCGGGCGCGCGGCCCTCGTCGCCGACACCACAGTTCGGGCCGGCCACGGTCCGTCGTGCCACCGGTTCAATCGAGTGGATCGCTGGAATCCCCCAGGGCTGTCCGGCGACCGGAAATCCGTGATCCCTTCGGAGAGTGCGTCGCACTTCGGCCAGGAGCCGGTCGTGGGAGGCGTCGGCGAGATCGACTTGCCGGACACGCGTCGGATCCCGCCGTCCTCCGGCCCCGCCGCAGACGACGACGGGATAAGCCCTTGCGGCGCACCCGGCGATCAGACGGCATTTGTTTCCGAGGGTATCGATCGCATCCACGACGACATCGTAGCGGGGTTCGAGCAGTCGATCCGCGGACGATTCCGTGAAGAACTCGATCCGCGGGCGGACGTCGCAGGCGGGGTGAATGGCGCGAACCCGGTCCGCGAGGACCTCGGCTTTGAAACGGCCGACGGTTCCGTCGAGCGCGGGCAACTGACGGTTCACGTTGCTGAGACACACCTCGTCGAGGTCGATGAGGGTCAGGCGGCCAACGCCGGAACGGGCGAGGGCCTCGACCACCCACGAGCCGACCCCGCCAAGGCCGACCACGCCCACGTGGGCGGTTTGAAGACGTTCCACGGCTCCCGCACCGAACAGGTGATCGACGGCACGGAAACGGGTCAGCAGATCATCATCGGTCACGGCCCGACTTAACCAGATCCGGCCGGGGCGAGCCACCGAAGGTCCCGGGCATCTTTGGGGCGCCATCGACCCCGGAACGGGCTAGGCTCAGGCCGTCCCGATGGGGCTTGGGCGACTTTCCTGGCCGCGTCCTAGAGACAGGCCGGTCCTACGGACCTTGATTCCAAGGCGCGAATCGATGGGGTCTCTTCGGAGGAATAAAAGAGAACAGGCGTGACCAACAAACGCCGGAAAACGTGCGGACGAAGGTGCGCGGAAGCCGCCCCGTTCCCGGGAGGCTTTCCAGGCACTTCAACAAGTCGATCAGGCGGCAATGGAGCGCAGAACCGGGACCGCCTGAAAGGCGTGTCGATCCCGACCGTCCACCCGCAGACGGGCGCCCGGTTGGCGGAACCAGTATCGGTTCCCTGTGTACGGTCCCGTCAGCACCAACGCCGTGCGCCCGATATACTCGAAACATGCCGAGAGAGCTCCAGACGGCTCCGACTCGTTCCGTCCATCCAGGACGTCGAGGGTGTCCGTGCTCTCATTCACCGCGCAGGTCATCATGGTCGCTTTCTTGGCGCTTCGACCTTCTCGGGGACGAAGCGAACCACGCGGAGAACGCGAGTTGGGGCGAAAATCTTACATAGAAAACGCAGAAAAGTTTTTCGCGGCCCTGTCGAAACGTCTCCAGAATAGATTTAAATATCTCATCATCAACGCTTTCAGCGGCACCAAGCCCACCCCGTTCTTACAGCCTGCGAATCACTTTTTTGGGGGCTTTCCAGCGTTGGATTCGAGAAAGAGTCGCTCATTCTCTCGCACCAAGACACCGAGACACGGAGATCCGGGGACCGCTTCATCCCCCCCCTCCGTGCCTCCGCGCCTCCGTGAGAGGCCCCCCCTCCCCGCCAGCCAATCCAACCCCGTCAAACGGCCGATTTCGTCTTCGACACCAGCTTTATCTCGCTGATCACCATGGTTTTGTCGACGGCCTTACACATGTCGTACAGCGTCAGAGCCGCCACGCTGACCGCCGTCAAGGCCTCCATCTCCACCCCGGTCTGCGCCCGAATCCGGGCGGACGCCCGAATCCGAATCCGATCGCGTTCCGGAGGAATTTCGAAGGCCACATCGCACCCCGTGATCGGCAGAGGATGACAAAGCGGGATCAGGTGGCCGGTCGATTTCGCCGCCTGAATCCCGGCGATGCGCGCCGTTGCCAGCACATTTCCCTTCGCGATCGCCTGCGATTCGATCAGGTCGAGGGTCGACGACTGAAGAAGGATCTCCCCGGAGGCGACGGCTTCCCGGAGGAGGACGGGCTTTTCGGAGACATCCACCATCCGCGCGTCGCCCCGCGCGTCGACGTGGCTCAATTGATGAGGATCAGGCATGCGGTCAGCGTGCCGCCGAGGTGTCGTCCCGTCGAAACGAAAGGATTCCGTCCCGACCGCCAGATCCGATTTCGGGAACGCCGCTCATTCATTCCGTCCGTTGACGTTGTTCCGCGAAAAAAGAGCGAAGCAACTGCCGACATTCGCCCTCACGAACTCCCGCCGTCACCTCGCATCGATGGTTGAAGGAGGGGAATTGGAGAAGGTTGAGCACACCTCCGCCGCAACCGGCCTTCGGATCGGGCGCTCCGAAGACCACGCGTCCCAACCGCGCGTGAACCGCCGCGCCGGCACACATCGGGCAGGGTTCCTTGGTGACGTAGAGGACGCACTCGTTGAGGCGCCAATCGCCCAGAGCCGATTCCGCCTGGGTGATCGCCAGCATCTCGGCGTGGGCCGTCGCGTCCTTCAGCAGTTCCACCTGGTTGAACGCCCGCGCGACAACACGCCCCCCGTGGACGATGACCGCGCCGATCGGCACTTCGCCGGCCTGGTACGCCTTCCCCGCCTGGCGAAGCGCCTCCCCCATGAAATGGTGATCGCTCGTCAGGTCGATCAACGGTTCATCGGGCGGAGGCGGGGACTCGGGGGGATCGGAACGCTTCATTCGGTGCTTTCGCCGAGGTCGGTTGCTATCGAGGCGACCGGGCACTCCCGGGAGGAGGATTCCAGTCCGGGTCGGACTCCAGGGTCCAGTCCTGGGAACCGTCCGCGCCACAGTGGCAATGCGCGGCGAAGAAACGTCCGCGGAACTGCCAGATGAACGGCCAGATCTGGCGTCGGTCCGTCTCGGGTATCGGAAGACCGTCCAACGCTTCCCGGCCGAAGAACTCGAACCGCCCCTCGGGAATCGGCGGCGGAACGCGGTTCCCGCGTTTTCGCACTTCGAAGAGGAACATCAGCCAATGCGCGGTCCCGGCGAAGCCGTGTTCGCTCACGATTCCGGCGAGGTGCAGGTCCGGTGGCCCGAGATCGAGTCCGAGTTCCTCGCGCGCCTCACGGCAGGCGCAACTCCAGGGCGATTCGCCGGTCGCGGTCTCCAGTTTGCCACCCGGCGGACTCCACAGTCCGCGGTTGGGTTCCCGGGCGCGTTCGAGCAGGAGCACCCGGTCCGCGTCGTCGAAGACGTAGAGAAGCGTCGCGATCTTGTAGGGAAGTGCCACCGCGTCGCGAAGCCGGGTCAGTCCAGGAACGAGCAGATGTACTGGCAGATGCCCTCGGCGACTTCGATGTGGAAGCCGCTCTTCGCGGGGATGTGGAACTCCTCGCCGGCGGCGTAGGTCCGGGCCGACTGCCCCGGTCCATCCAGCGTGACCGCGCAGCGACCATCCACGATCGCCATGCCCTCGGCCTTGTCGGTGTCGAAGTGGTAGCGGCCGGGAAGAATCAGGCCGAGCGTCTTTTTGGAACCGTCCGGGAAGAACAGGGAATGGCTCAGGACCTTGCCGCCGAAGTAGACGTTGGCCTTGGTGACGGCGGTGACGTGTTCGAACTGGGTGGGGATGGGCATGGGATCAATCGATTCGGAATCCGAAATGGAACGCGGCCATGGGCGCGAGAACGGAAGGATCAGGGCGCCGCGAATCGGGCGTCCGTGCCGGTCCCGGAGCGGATGACGCACCGCCCGTTGGCGGCGAGATGCTGGCACACCTTGAAGACCGCCTCGGGATCGTCGGACCCAGCCAACCGCGCGAGTTCCTCGGCGTCGACGGCGCGATCCGGCGCGCCTTGCAGGGCCTTCAAAACCGCGGCCTGAAGTTCGAGGATCCGCCCGGCGGCCTTCTTCCCGGCTTCGACTCCCGGCTGGTGGTACGCGTTGACGTGGATCAGCTGGGCGTAGAGTCCCACCGCCCGTTCGAACAACGCGATCAGTGATCCAACGGTGAACGGCGTGACATCATCGATGGTGATCGTCACCGATCCCCGGCCGTTTTCGAAAAGGGCGGTCCGCGTTCCCAGGTAGAAGCCGTTGAGGTAGTCGCCGGCGGTCACACCCGGCTCGACCTCCATGGAGTCCGTGGTTCGGGACTTGAGCGACTGGATGAACACCGCGAAGAAATTGGGAAGCCCGTCGCGCAACTGCTGGATGTACGCGTGCTGATCCGTCGACCCCTTGTTCCCGTAGACCGCGATGCCTTGATTGACGACCTTCCCGTCGAGGTCCAGTTCCTTGCCGAGCGACTCCATGATGAGTTGCTGAAGGTATCGGGCGAACAGTTCCAGGCGATCCTTGTAGGGGAGGATCACCATGTCCTTCGAGCCCCGGCCTTCACCGGCATGATGCCAGGCGAGCGCCAGCAGCGCGGCCGGATTCTCCAGGACCGTCGCCGTCCGGGTGACCTCGTCGCAGGCCTTCGCGCCCGCCAGGAATTCCACGATGTCGAATCCCTGGAGCGCCGCCGGAAGCAGCCCCACCGCCGACGTCACACTGGTCCGGCCGCCCACCCAGTCCCACATGGGGAACATTTTGGACCACCCCTGGCTTCGAGCGCGGGCGTAAAGGCTGCTCTTGTCCACGAACTCCGTCACCGCGACCGCATGCCGCGCGAAGTCGAGCCCCGCCTTCCGGTAGGCGGCCTCGGCTTCGAGCATGCCGTTCCGCGTCTCGGGCGTCCCCCCCGACTTCGAAATCACCAGCACCAGGGTCCGCCCCAGCTCGTCCAGGATCGGCGCCAGGGTCTGGTCCATCCCGTCCGGGTCCGTGTTGTCGAAAAACCGGACGCTCAAGCGGTCGGTGAGCGGATGCCCCAATGCGCGCCCCACGAACTGCGGTCCGAGGGCCGACCCGCCGATTCCGATCACGAGCAGATGCTTGTAGGTGCCCTTTTCCCCGACCACGCGCCCCTCATGGACGTCGGCCGCGAAACTCCGCACGTCCTTCACCATCCCCTCGATCGCAAGCCGGTCAGCCTCTTCCGGTGCGAGGTCCGTGTTCCGAAGCCAGTAGTGGCCCACGCGACGTTTCTCGTCCGGATTCGCGATGGCTCCGCCTTCGAGTTCCTTCATCGCCACGAAAGCTTTCGCCATCGGCGGCTCCATCGCGTCCAGGAACGGCCGGTCCATTCCCAATCGGCTCAAGTCCATCGACAGTCCCGCCGCCGGGAACTCCCGATACATCTCACGAAATCGGTTCCAGATCTGGGCGCGGGTCAGTTTCATCGTCGCGCGTGACGATACCAGCGGCGGTTTTTCAGCAAAGGGAATTGAAGGAATCAGATGGGACCTATGGGACCTATGGGACACATGGGACACATGGGACACCGGCTTCCATATGTCCCATAAGTCCCATCTCCCCCACCCCACCCCCCCCTCCGCCCCACGTCTCCATTGGCAAAACTTTCCGCGCCCTCCAGGGTCCGCCCATCCCCATGAGACCTGACGCTCCCTCCCGGCGGGCCTTCCTCCAAAAAGGAGCCGCCGCAGCAGCCCTGGCCTTCGCTGCCCCGCTCCCGACCTCCGCCGCATCCCGCGCGCGTGCCGGCTCCGGTTTCCCGCCGCACAAGGCACTCCGCGTTCCCGGTGTCCATGTCTACGCGGATCGCGAAGGTGCGTTCCCCGGTGAGCGGGTCCGGTTCCACGTCAGTGCCGACACCCCCTGCACCGCCGCCGTCCACCGCTTGGGAACCTCGGTCGACGATCCGGCCTCCGACACGCTTGTGGAGAACTTCGGTCGCATCGATCCCGGCATTCAGGCGATCCATCCCGGATCGTACGTTCATGTGCGGTCGGGCCTTCGTTCGGGTCCCCGGGCGTTCACTCTTGAAGCCTGGGTCCGTCCCTGGCGGATCGATCGCCTCATGGGTGTCGTGAGCCAGGAGGACAAGGAATCGTCGGAAGGCTGGGCGCTCGGAATCGGTCCCGAGGGTTACGTCGGGTTCTACCTGGGCGACGGCGTTTCCGAGGACGAAGCGCTGGTTCACAGGTCCGCTCCCGGCGTTGTGACCCGCGGCCGCTGGCACCACTTGGTGGCCACCTGGGACGGAAAGGAGAAACGGATCTGGGTCGAGGGACGGGAAGTCGGTCGATGGGCCTTCCCGGGACCGTTGCGTCCGGGCCGGCACCCGATTCGGTTGGGTGCCATGGGGGAACGCGAGGAGACAACGCGCCTCCTCGACGGCGATCTCGCCGAGGTCTCCATCCTCGACGTCGCCTGGGACGCGAACGCGATCGCACGGCGGTTCGAGACGCGGGGACTCGATCCCGTTTCGGGTTCTTCGGTGCTGGGTTCGTGGGGTTTCGAGAACGAACGGGGCTCCGAGATCCGGGACCGGTCACGCCATCGCCGGCACGGAACCCTGATCAATCACGGCACCCGGATGATCGGCGGACCGGCCTTCGACGCGTCGGTTCCGCGCTTCGGCGACTACGATCCCGCGCGTGATCCGCGTCACGGACATGGTCTTCGCCTCGCATCCGACGACCTCTACGATTGCCGCTGGGAACCCACCGTGGAATGGCGGATTCCGTCGGACGCAAGGTCGGGTTTGTATGTCCTGCGACTCCGTTGGGAGGCGGGTGGAGCGGAATTCTGGAATCACGCGACCCTCGTGGTCCGGCGCGCGCGGCGACGTCGGCCGGCGCCGATCCTGCTCCTGGCCGCGACGAACACGTGGCGCGCCTACAACGCGTCCGCGTTCGGCAAGCCGCGCCCCGGACCCCGGCAACTCTGCGGCACCGACGGACTGCCCAATTCCGCCGGGGACCCACCGGCGTTTTCCTTTTACCGCGGACATGCGGCGGGCCAGGGCACCTACCAGGTGGGACGACGGATTCCTTGGCCGGCATCGGGGCCCTATTTGCGTTACGGCGACGCGACGGAGTACAGCCATCTCGCCCGCGCGGACCGCTTCACGCAGGCCTGGCTCGAGCGCGAAGGGTACGACTACGAAATGATCGGCGACCACGACCTGCACCGCGAAGGCGATCGTCTGCGGGGGCACGCCGTCTGGGTGATCAACGCTCACAGCGAGTATTGGTCGATCGAGATGTACCGCGCCTTGGAGAAGCACCTGGCGGATGGCGGAAAGGTGATCGTTCTGAGCGGCAATTCGTTGTTCTGGCGAGTCACGTTCGACCCGGAAGGCGAAGTCATGGAGTGCCGCAAAGTGGACGCGCCCGGCGACCAACTGCGCCCGGAACAGCGCGGTGAAGCCTGGCACGCGCACGATGGAAAGCGGGGCGGGCTGCTTCGCGAATGCGGATACCCGGGCTGGGCGCTGGTCGGACTCGAAACCCTCGGCTGGAACAACCAGGGCAACGTCAAGAACTTCGGTCCCTGGATCGCCGACGCCACCGACCATCCGATTTTCCACGAACCCGAGGAGACCGGGCTCAAGCCGGGCGATCGCTTCGGTTGGGCGGGACCGGGATCCACCCCGATGGCCAACGGCCATGAATTCGACGTCCGCCTGTCCACCTTGGCGCGGATGGCCATGGAACCGGTGCCGCCGGGCGCCGTCATGCCCGACGATCCACCCGGAATCCAGCGCCTCGCCAACGGCGTCATCCCCTGGCAGCACGGGGGTTCGGCATTCGACTATTTCTTCCGCCCCATCCGCCCGACGAACGAACAGGGCGGGGAGATGATCTGGTGGGAGCGGCCCGCTGGCGGCACCGTCTTCCATGCCGGGACCATCGGCGCCGGTTGGGCGCTCCACGCGGACCCGAAATGGGCCACCCTCCTCCGCAACGTCCTCCACCGGTTCGGCGTTCCCAGACCGTGACGAACCGCGCCCTCGGCCGGCACACGCCCACCCGCGGGTTCCGGATCCCGGGTCAACCAACTTCCTGGAGGAGCCCGGATCGCGCATCCGGAGGATGCCCACCGTCCCCAGATCCTCCCTCCCTTTCCGTGTGTTCCGTGCGTTCCGTGGTTGAACCGACCCGTTCCAGGGCGAGGGTCAGAGGTCCCGCCAGGGCGTGAAATTGTGGAGCTGCATCTCCTTCTTGCGGCCCGTCCGATCGACATCGACCCACGTCAGGCTGGCGTAGTCGATCTCGAGGTGGGTCATCTTGTGCAACGGAAGTTCCAGAAGCACGGCCAGCGCCATCCGGATCACGCCGCCGTGGCAGGCCACCAATACGGTCCGCCCCGCCTGCTCCGCCAGGATCCGACCCAGAACCCGTTCCAACCGCCGGCGGAACATCTCCTCAGGCTCCGCCTCCGGCATTGTCCCGCGCTCGAGGTTGTCGAGCCAATCGAACGCCGTGACGCCGAACCGCTCGGAGATCTGCTCCCAACGCAGCCCGGTCCACGCCCCGAAATCCACCTCCCGCAGGTCGTCGTCGACGACCGGCTCGCGCGGGATCCGCGCCAGCACCGGTTCGAGCGTCATGCGCACGCGCCGCATCGGACTCGCATAGACGGCGTCGACCGAAAAGCGCCGCGCCACATACTCCGCGAGTTTTGCGGCCTGCGTTCGGCCGAGCGCCGAAATCGCCATGTCGATGCGGCCACCGAAGACCCGGTGGTAGGCCTCCTCGACCTCGGCATGCCGGACGAAGAGCAGGCTTGTGACCGACGCGTCCATCGGATGAGTTCAGTTCAGATCAGTTCAGATCAGATCAGTTCAGGCGGAGGCGGCTTCGACGGCGGCATTCTGAAGGGCGAGCAGTCGCTCGATTCCCAACCGGCCGAGCCCGAGCAAGGCGTCGAGTTCCTCCCGCGAGAAGGTCGATTCCTCCCCGCTTCCCTGGAGTTCGATGAACCGACCCGAACCGGTCATCACGAGGTTCATGTCGACGCTCGCCGCGGCGTCCTCGGTGTAGCACAGGTCGAGAAGGGGCACGCCGTTCACGATGCCGACGCTGACCGCCGCGACCTGTTCGTCGATCGGGGGAGCGGTCAGGCGGCCCTCGGCGATCAGCTTCTTGAACGCGAGTTGAAGCGCGACCCACGCCCCGGTGATGGCGGCGGTGCGCGTTCCGCCGTCGGCTTGAAGAACGTCGCAATCGATCCAGAGGGTCCGGGTTCCGAGCCGGGTCAGGTTCACGGCGGCCCGAAGCGCCCGGCCGATGAGGCGCTGAATCTCGCTGGACCTGCCGTCGAGGCGGCCCTTGGTGATGTCCCTGGCCTTCCGATCGAGGGTCGAGTAGGGGAGCATCGAGTACTCCGCGGTGATCCACCCGCCGGGGACCTGCTGCTCCTTCATCCAGCGGGGGACGACATCCTCGACCGTGACCGCGCAGATGACGCGGGTCTGGCCCCAGTGGATCAGCGTGGAACCGGCCGCATGGGGCGCGACCCCGTTCTCGAAGCGGATGGGACGGAGAGTATCGGGCGCGCGTCCGTCCGCTCGGCCGGCGGCGGCGGTGGTTCGGGTCGGGTCGGTCGATTCAACCATGGGCGGGCGAGCCTAGACGGGCGCCGACGGCGGATGAAGCGCGATCGCTGGAAATTACCGCTTGTCAGTGGAGGCTCGGTTGGTAGGGTGCGCGTCCATTTTTTCGTTCATGAAGGCCGACATTCATCCCCGATACGAAGCCGTGGAGATCCGGTGCGCCTGCGGCAACGTCATCCACACCCGTTCCACGAGGAAGGGACCCATCATCATTGGTATCTGCAACGCCTGCCATCCGTTCTACACGGGCACGCAGAAATTCGTGGACACCGCCGGTCGCGTCGACAAGTTCCAGCAGCGCATGGCCAAGACGCAGGCCGCCCAGGCGGCCCATGCCGCCGCCGCCGCGAAGAAGAAGAAGAAGTAGGCTCCCGGATTCCTTCCGCCCGCCGGGTTCCAAGACCCCGCGGGCGGATTGTTTTTTGGCGGCACGATCACCATGGATCTCGCGCCCCACATCGACCGGTTCGCCCGCCGCCTTTCCGAGGTGGAAGCGGCGTTGAGTTCGCCCGAGGCGTTCGCCGTGCCCCAGCGCGCGCAGGAACTCTCGCGCGAGTACTCGCGTCTCAAGGAACTCGTCGCCAACGGCCGCAGCTACCTGCGCGTGATCGAGGATCTGGCCGGCAATCGTGAAATCGCCGCGGCGGAAGCCCCCGGATCGGAACTCGGCGCCCTCGCCGCCGAGGAAATCCCCCGCCTCGAAGCGGAGGAGGCCCGGCTCCAGCTCGAAGTCCAGCGCGGACTCCTTCCTCCCGATCCGACCGATTCCCGGAACACCATCGTCGAAATCCGGGCGGGAGCCGGCGGTGCCGAATCCGCGCTCTTCGCCGCCGACCTGTTCCGCATGTACTCCCGCTATGCCGAAGGCCGCGGCTGGAAGGTCGAGCCCATGGATTCAAGCCCTTCGGACCTCGGCGGTTTCAAGGAGGTCATCTTCTCGGTCACCGGACCCGACGCCTACCGGCGTCTGAAGTTCGAAAGTGGCGTCCACCGCGTGCAGCGGGTCCCCGCCACCGAGGCCCAGGGCCGCATCCACACGAGCACGGCGACGGTGGCCGTCCTGCCCGAGGCCGAGGAAGTCGACGTCGAGATTCGGCCCGACGACCTCGACATCAGCGTCTGCCGCGCCGGCGGACATGGCGGCCAGGGCGTGAACACGACCGACTCCGCGGTCCGAATCGTCCACAAGCCGACCGGGCTCGAGGTCCGCTGCCAGGACGAGCGCTCCCAACTCAAGAACAAGGCCAAGGCGATGAAGGTCCTCCGCTCGCGCCTGCTCGAACGCAAGATCGAGGAGGAAAAGGCCAAATACGACGCCGAACGCAGCACCCAGGTCGGGACCGGCGAGCGGAGCGAGAAAATCCGAACCTACAATTTCCCCCAGAATCGGGTCACCGATCACCGCATCGAACTCACGATCTACAACCTGGCCCAGGTCATCGAAGGCACCCTCGACGATGTGCTCGAACCGCTCCTGCGCCACGACCTGCAACAACGCCTCGCCGCCCTCAGCCGAAGGTGAGATCGGATCAGGCAACCGGACGCACCCTTCGCGCCCACGATTCCAACTCCATTTCCATTTCCATTCCCTTTTCTTTCCCACCCACAGCCATGAATCCAGCAGCCCTCATCTTTGATTGCGACGGCACCCTCGCCGACACGATGCCCCTTCACTGGCAGGCCTGGCAGGTCATCCAAAGTCGGCACCAGTTCCATTTCCCCGAGGACCGCTTCTATTCCCTCGGCGGCGTCCCGTCCCGCGAGATCCTCACGATGCTCAAGGCCGAGCAACTCCTCGAGATCAACCCGATCGCCGTCGCCCTCGAAAAGGAGGAGACCTACCTCGCCATGGCGGGTCAGGTCGAACCCGTCCACGCCATCGTCGAAATCGCCCGCGCCCACGCCGGACTCCTCCCGATGGCCGTCGCCTCCGGCGGCACCCGGAAAGTCATCCATCTCGTGCTCGAGAAGATGGGGATCCGAGACCTCTTCCAGGTGGTCGTCACCAGCGAGGATGTCCAGCGTCAGAAACCCGCTCCCGACATCTTCCTGGAAGCCGCGCGCCAATTGGGGGTCGACCCGACCCGATGCCGCGGATACGAGGACACCGACCTCGGCATGGAAGCCATCCGCGCCGCGGGCATGGAAGCCGTCGACGTCCGCGAAATTCTGAAAGCCCGGCACGGAGCCTGAACGCGGCGGCGTCCACCACGGACGATGATGAAAGCGCGGAAGGAGGGGGGTTCCTCGACCATTCCCATCCTTTCCGTGTGTTCCATGCTGTCCGTGGTTGAATCCGTCGCTTCCAGTTTCAATTCACCTTTGCCTCTCCGGGGCCGGTCGCGGCCCGACCGTCCGGAGGTCCGGCACCCGGAATCCCAGCGCCACGGCGGGTGACTCGGGTTTCAACCGGAAATCCAGGGCCGCCGCGTCCTCGAAGAGCGGATCCGCCACGACCGAGGCTCCGTCGTGACCGCGCTCCCGCCACGCCGCCCAGGAGACACCGGCAAAGTTCATCCGCGAAGGATCCGCACCCTCCCGCAGGTCGAAGTAGACGTTCCGGTCGATGACGAACCGGTCGTTCTTCCAGGAACTGCCCAGGAGCCGGCCGGTGTCGAAGACGACGATGTTGTTCGTGAAGTAGAACGAAACGTGCTCCTCGTCGCGGGTCCGCATCAGCTGGTTCTCCCGGTTGAACGCGAAGACGTTGTTCCGCACGGTGTTTTCCCGGCCGTAGTGCTGGTGGAACCCCGAACTCTTGCAGCGATAGACCACGTTGCTTTCGAGAAGAATCCCCGTGCTCCCCTCGTCGGTGTACAGGCCCCATCCGCCGTAGTCGTAGCTGGTCACGTCGTGGATGAGGTTGTTGCGGAGTATCGTCCCCTTCTGAATGCCAAGGGTGTAGATCCCCCCCATGTCGCTGAGCCGCCCCTGCCCGATGTGGTGGAGGTGATTGAATTCTATGACGTTCTCCCGACACGGAGTCTCCTGATAACCCCAGTTCCAACCCACCGAGATCGCCGTGTAGTACAGGTCGTTGATCTCGTTGTGGGCGATGTGATTCCGCCCCGACTGGAAGACGATGATCCCCACCGCCGGGGCGAAGATGCGCCCGAGCTGGTGCAGGTGGTTGTCATGGATCCTGTGTCCGCCGCACCCGGTGAAGGCGTCCGGCTGGCGTTCCCCCGGTTCGCCGATCCGGATTCCCCCCGCGCCTGAACCGCGAATCTCACACCGGCTCACAGTCCAGTCCCGCGCGCCCCGGCCCAGTTCGAGCGCGTACCCACCCAGGTTCTCGAATCCGCAGTCCTCGAACGTCCCCCCCGTCGAACCCACCACCTTCACAGCCCCACCGATCGGCACCGCCGCCTGCGGGGAAATCAATCCGTCCGGACCGGTTTCGTAGTCCGTCTCGGCGAACACGATTCCGCGGAACGCCAGGCCCTCGACCGGCTTTCGCGCGTCGGAATCTCCAGCAACCTCCATCAGCGTTCGAAGACGGGGCGCCACAACCGTCGCCAGATTCGGATCCACACCCCGCCCGGCAAGGTAGGAGAGAACTCCCGTGGCCCGGTCGAGGTACCATTCCTCCTCCGCATCCAGCGCCTCGGGGACGTTCTCCACCCAGTACCGCGCGTTCGCCTCGTTCATCCAGTACGGCCGCGGACCCCCAGGCAGAAGGGCGACGTGACGCGCGACATCGACCGAACGGATCGGAACCTGCAAATCGGTCCACTTCATCAGCATCACCACGCGCGCGTCCGGAAGCCCGGCCCACGCCGGATCGATGTCCCCCGGGCTGAACGGCAGCTCGATCGGGGAATTGGTTCCCAGACTGGCGGTGGTCCGGAAGAATCCAGCGTTGGGCGTCCGCGCGCGCGTTGCGCGCCGACCGTCGACGAACAGTTGATGGAAGTACCAGGAACCGTTCGCCACCTCGGGAAGCGTCACCCGCCAGAGAACCGGATTCGCACCGTCCCGAACCCAACCCGTGATTCGCCGTCCCCCGCTGACCACCACGTCCGCGCGCGGCGCCGCGGCGATCGTCAGACCCGAGTCCGCGACACCCAAAGCCAGCGGTTCCTCCAGCTCGTAGCGGCCCGCGCTCAGAAGTATCGACACCGGCCGCTCCGCGGATCGCGCCTTCCGAACCGCCGCCGGAAGGGATTGCAGCGGCGCATCCGCAGCGCCCCGGGCCGCGTCGTCGCCGTCGGACGCGACGTGGAACACGGTCGCCCCGCCGGCAGGGAACACCCCACCCACAAAAAACAAGACCAGGACCGTCATCGCCACCGTCATCGCGATCCCGATCGGCAAGCGACCTCGGGAGGGTTCCAAGCCGCGCGCGGAAACCGCAGCCCCTCGCGTCCTTCCCGCCCTTCTGCAGAACGAAACCGAGTCGAATCGCGGAGGAACCGATCCCGCATACGAACACGAACACGAGCACGAAGACGGATTCGGAAACGGCGGCTGGGAAAAGAAGGCGGTGTCGGAGTGCATGGTCGGCTTGTTTCACGGCATTCGACGCGACCCGCACTCCGGCGCCAAGCGAGATGCCGCGGATTGCGGTCGTCCCCACGGCCTTGCGCGGCGGCCATCCGGCTGGCTGGATCACCGCGTGAGCAACACGGATCCAGGCGAGCCCATCCTCTACGTCAAGGTTGGTTGCGGATGGTGCCAGGAGGTCATGGAATTCCTCGACGAGCGTCAGATGCCCTACCGAAAGGTCGTCGTGTCAGGGAATCCGGAGGCGCTCCGGGAAATGGTCGAATTGTCGGGTCAGTCCCGCGCTCCAACGGTCCTTTGGGACGGCGAAGTGCTGGCGGATTTCGGTGTCGATGAATTGGTCGAGTTCCTCCAGGAAAAAGGTCTGGCCTGACCGACGCCGCGGCTTTCCGGCGGCCTCGCAAGTCGGCGTGACGGATCCCGCCAGCCCCCAACCGACTTCGTCTGCCCTCAGCTCACCTCACCTCAATCACCACGGTGCGCCGTCGCCGCGAAGCACCCTCAATCCGAACGCCTCGGAAGCCTCCGCGAACGACACACGCCCCGACGTCGCCGTCGGGCCGCGGAACGGGTCGTTCGTGATGAGCAGGTTGCCGTCCAGATCCAGGAAGTCCGTCAGATCCGCGAGGTGGGCCGCCGCCGCGATCAGGACACTCGTTTCGATCATGCACCCCAGCATGGTTTTCAATCCCGCCTCGCGCGCGGCTTTCAACGCGTCGAAAGCCCCGGTGATCCCACCGGCTTTCACGAGCTTCACGTTGACCGCGTGGAACGTGTCGCGGACCGCGGGCAGATCTGCCGACGTCCTGTACGACTCGTCGGCCATCAACGGCAACGGGGACCGCAGCTTGAGCCAAGCCCGATCGGCGTCCGGCGTTCCCGCGGGCATGGGCTGTTCCACGAACTCAATGTGTCCGTCCCCGGCGAGCCACTCCAATTCCTTCAACGCCTCTTCCTACGTCTTCCAGGCTTCATTGGCATCGACGCGAACGGGTTTCGCGGGCGCCGCCGAGCGCAACGCCGCCAGATTCTCCCGGTCCGATTCACTGCCCAGCTTGAGCTTCAGCACCGGATAACCCGCCGCTTCGAGGACCTTCTCGCGGATGATTTCGGGGCTGTCCAAGCCGATGCTGAACGACGTCACGTGGCGGCCCTCGGTGAAGTCGAGTCCGAGCAGCACATGGACGGGTAGCCGCGCCTTCCGCCCCGCGCCATCCCAGAGGGCGACATCCACAGCGCACCGGGCGGCGGCATCACCCTGGGACACGGATCGCAGATAGGCCTGGCTTCCGGGCAGGTCATCGAACGAAAGCCTCGCCGGATCGACCCGGTCCAGGAACCGTTCCACCGACGCGACGTCCTCGGAGTAGCGGCTCGAAGGGGCGCTCTCCCCAAAACCCTCGACCCCGTCGGCATCCTGCAACCGCACCAGAGTGACCGGGAATTCATCCGTCCCCGGCCCGCCTCCCGGCCCGGTCCGACTCGCGATGGTCCAGCGGCGCGTGAGGCGCAGTCCGAACCGACGATACGACAGTTCCATCCACCCATTCAGCCGGAAGACCCCCTCCGATTGAACTCGGAACACGCGCAATACCCCAAAAGGGGGTGGGTGACGCGCTAGCCTGACGGGTGTTGCCGCCCGGGCCGTGGGCCCGCTAGCTTGGCTCCATGGATTCGGTTCGCTCCACCGACGCCATGGCGAGGGTTCCAGCCGCCATGAACCGGATCGTCCAGGGGATCACCCCTTTCGTCGTCGCCTCGGTTCTGGCACTCGCCGTTTCCACAGCCCGTTCCCAGACTCCATCTCCGACCCGCCCCGTGGCGGACGCGGTCGGGTGGGCCTTCCAACCCCTGGCTTCCCCGCCTTCTCCCGAAGTCCGACTTCCGAACTGGGCTCAGACTCCCATCGACCGATTCATCCTTTCCGCCCTCGAGGCGCGTGGGCTCGCCCCGGGTCCGCCCGCCGAACGCCGGACCCTTCTCCGCCGCGGCCACCTCGATCTTCTCGGAATGCCGCCGACGCCCGCCGAGGTGGACGCGTTTGTCGGCGATCCGGCGCCGACACCCGAGGCCTGGCGACGGGTGGTCCGGGAACTCCTCCGCCGGCCCCAGCACGGCGAACGCTGGGCGAGATACTGGCTCGACGTCGCGCGCTTCGCCGAAAGCAGCGGTTTCGAGCACGATTACGATCGTCCCGCCGCCTACCATTTCCGGGACTTCGTGATCCGGGCCTTCAACGACGACATGCCCTTCGATCAGTTCGTCCGCTGGCAGCTCGCCGGCGACGAGTTCGCGCCCGACGATCCGCTCGCGCTGATGGCGACCGGCTTCCTCGGCGCCGGCGTGTTTCCCACCCAGATCACGGCCAACGAGGTGGAACGGACCCGGTACGACGCGATGGACGACATGCTCGCCACCACGGGCACCGCCATGCTCGGGCTCACCATCGGCTGCGCCCGTTGCCACGATCACAAGTTCGATCCCATCTCGACCCACGAGTACTACCGGATGCTCGCCACGTTCACGACGACCACCCGGAGCGAACTCGAGCTCGACCTTGATCCCGCCGCCTCGCGACGCGCGAAAGCCGCCTTCGACGCGGCCCAACAACCCCTCGACGA
>JBFWOK010000061.1:0-33936 GCA_050250555.1 Limisphaerales bacterium | reverse complement strand
GCGAGTCCCTGATCGGGATTGACCTGTAGCGGATTGCCGAGGCCGGAACGAATCATGCTTCCTTCGTGTCCTTCGTGCCTTCGTGGTGGGATCGCTTTCTCCCAGGCGCCCCTATCCGGAGATCAGGTACGGCCCGGCGGGCGACCCCTGCCGGCCTTCAGCCCTCCTTCTTGGCGGCCGCGGCCGCGGCTGCGGCGGCCGCCGCGGCTGCCGCCTTGGCCTCCGCATCCGCCTTCGCCTTGGCCTCCGCCTTGGCCCGTTCCTGCGAGCGGCGCGCGTCGATCTCGCCCGCGTCGGTGGGATGCAGCTTCTGGAAGTACGCGTTCGGCTTCGCCAACCGGTCACGGTTGAGCAGCAGGCCGCCAAACCGGTCCGTCGTGCTCAATTCGTACTCGTTGTCCATCTTGATCGCATCGAAGGGACACACTTCGACGCAGATCTGACAGCTCATGCACACCGAGGTGTCGATGTCGAAGACGGCCGGATAGAACTGGGGCTTCCCAAGGTGGTCCGCCTTCTTGTCCTTGCTCTTTTCGATGTAGATGCACTGGGGCGGGCACTCCTTCTCGCAAATCTGGCACCCCACGCACCGCAGGCCGCCCAACGGATCGTCGCCGTCAAACACCAGGAACGGGAACTGGCGCGAGTTCTCCTTGAGCGGCAAACGCTGTTCCGGGTACTCCACCGTGACCATCCGCCGGGGATCCAAGTACGACCCCACGAAGTTCCGCCCGGTCTCCGCCAGTCCCTTCAGGATTCCGACGCCTAGCATAGGGCCCTCCGTCCTTTCTTTGAAAAAGGGCCGACCGCCTTCCGGCAGGCCTGCGGGACGCGATTCCACCCGCGCTTCATCGATCCACCTCCCCCAGCACGATATCGATGCTGCCCAGAATGATCACGGTGTCGGCGACATTGTGGCCAAGACAGAGATCCTCGAGCACCGTCAGATTGATCAGGCTCGGCGGACGCACCCGATACCGATACGGATTCGATCCGCCGTCGCTGATGACGTAGAAACCCAGTTCGCCCTTCGGCGCCTCGATGCGCCCGTAAGCTTCACCGGGCTTGGGTCGGAACCCCCGCAGTTTGGCCTTCGGATCGATCACCGGACCTTCCGGGATCTCCTTCAGCGCCAGTTCCAGGATCTTCAGCGATTCCCGCATCTCGAGAATCCGCAGCATGTACCGGTCGTAGGTGTCGCCGTGCGCCCCGAGGGGAACCCGGAACGGAAACCGCGAATAGATCCCGTAGCCGTCGACCTTCCGGAGGTCGTAATCCACGCCCGCGGCCCGAAGGCAGGGACCCGTGATCCCGGCGTTGACCGCCAGTTCCGGGGTGAGCACCCCCACGCCCTGGGTCCGCGACATCACGATCTCGTTCCCGGTCAGGAGATTCTCGAATTCGTCGAGGAATTTGGGAAACGCCGACACGACCGCGCGGACCTGGTCGAACCAACCCGCCGGGACGTCGCACCGACACCCGCCGAACCGCATGTAATTGCACATCATCCGGGCGCCCGTCAGCGCCTCGAACAGATCCAGGATGAGTTCGCGCTCGCGGAAGCCGTACATCAACGGGGTGCCCGAGGCTCCCATGTCCTGCATGAGGAATCCCGCCAGGCAGGTGTGATTCTGCAACCGCGTCAATTCGGCCGTGATCACCCTCAGGAATTCCGCGCGCTCCGGAACCTGCAATCCCGCCAGTTTCTCGACCGCCAGCGCGTAGGCCCAATTGTTGGTCAACGAACAGAAGTAATCGAGGCGATCGGTGTACGGCATGGACGCGAGATAGCTCGTGCCCTCCGCGATCTTCTCGTGGTTCCGATGGAGATACCCGAACACGGGCTTCAGCCGGACCACCGTTTCGCCCTCGAGGACGACATCCATGCGGAACACACCGTGGGTCGAGGGGTGCTGGGGCCCCATCGAAATCTCGAGCCAGGATCCGCCGCCCTCCTCCATCTCCTGCGGAAGCAGGGCGAACCTGTCCGCCGAACCGCCACCCGGCAGAGCCTCGTCGCCGTTGGCCCCGATCACGCTTCCCCTCCCCCGTCCTGCCAGTGTTTCGCCCGTTCCAACACGCGATCGTGCGGGGTCGGTTCGTATTCGTAGTCGTCCGGCTCGACGTAATCCTTCCGCATCGGATGATCCTTGAACCCTTCCCACATCAGAAGGCGGCGCAGGTCCGGGTGCCCCTCGAACCGCACGCCGAAAAGGTCGAACACCTCGCGTTCCTGCAGTTCGCACGACCGCCACACGGGCGTCAGCGACGGGACGGTCACGCGGTTCGCGCGGTCCGCCGTGCGGACCCGGAGGATCACCGGACCGTGTTTCAAGGACATGGAGTAGAGATGGTAGACCACCTCCAGGAAACCCGGGATGACGGAGGCTTCCTCGACCTCCTTCTCCACTCCGTCCTCGAGCTTCTTGACCTTCCGCTTCTCGGTCCGCTCGGGCCAATCCACGCCCGTGACGTTCGAACAGTAGTCGAGGCGGAGTTTCGGATCGTCCCTGAGAAACCTCGCGACGTCGGTCAGGCTCTCGCGATTCGCCACGAGCGAGTGCTGCGCGGCCGGCGACGGATTCAAGGCCAGGTCCAGGCGGGCGCCGGGATGGGCCTCCAGGATTCGTTCTCGGATTTGCTCAGCAGTCTCCACTCGGATCAGAACAGGAACGGTTTTCAACCCCGGCTTGGAACACGGGGAGCCTTCCATACCTGGGGGTTGAAAGGCGGCTGAATGTCGTGAGCCCCCTGCCGCGGGATCAGGAATTCGCTCGGCGCATCCGCCTGGAGATGCCGGGGGCGGTTTTCCCCCGTCAACGCCTGCGCCCCGATCTTCTCCTGCAGGGTCATGAGCGCGTGAATCAGGGCCTCCGGCCGCGGCGGGCATCCCGGAATGTGGACGTCGACCGGGATGTATCGGTCGATCCCCTTCAGCACGTTGTATCCCTGCTTGAAGGGGCCCCCGGAAATCGCGCACGCACCCATGGCGATGACATACTTGGGCTCCGCCATCTGGTTATAGAGGCGGATGATCTGGGGCACCATTTTCTTGGTCACCGTTCCCGAGACGATCATCAGATCCGCCTGTCGCGGCGAGGGTCTGAAAACCTCCGAGCCGAATCGCGCCATGTCGTAACGGGCCATGGTGCTCGCGATCATCTCGATCGCGCAGCACGCCAGCCCGAACTGAAGCGGCCATACCGAGTTCTTCCGACCCCAGTTGTAGAATTCCTGGATCGAAGTCACGACCACGCCCTGCGCGCGGAGCTGGTTCGCCTGTTGGCTTGTCGCGGCGTCGCTCATGTCATCATGTCGTCACCACGCTAGTTAGCGCCAAGCCAGAACTCCCTTGATCCAAGCCCAAACAAGTCCCTCCGCGAGGAGAAGGAAGAACACGGCCATTGTCAGGAGAGCGCCCACCGACAACCCGGTGAACGCGGCGGCAAACGGAATCAGGAAAACGCTTTCCACGTCAAAAACCAGGAAGATGATCGCGTAGAGATAGTAGTGCGTGTTCTGGTGCCCTCCCGAATCCCCGGCTGAAGCCAGACCGCATTCATAGTTCGCGTTCTTCTCCTTCCCCGGTTTCGGCGGAGAAAACGTCGATGCCCAAATCCGCGCCAGCAGCAGCGGGCCAACCCCGAACCCGACGGCCATCAGCGCGAAGACCAGAACCACGTGATTCGGGAATTCGAGCAGAGGTTCCATCAGGCGCCGAAAGTCAAAAGGACGCCGCCGAACAAGTCAACCTACGCGAGGACCCAACCGAGTGCGGAACACGGGACTGGACCTCGCCACGGATTGAACAAGGCTCATCAGCCACCGAGGAATCCGCGTCCCTCCAAAGGACCCGCTTCGGGTTCCCCAGCGCGATTCGCGAATCGTGCCGGCGACCCCGGATCTTCGGCCTGTTCCTCGTCTCGGTGCCGGGCGCACCACCACGAAAAAACCCCGGCGTGAGCCGGGGCTTGAAATCCGAGTCATGGGAACCACCGTCGCGCGTCCGAAGCGCAACCGGCCGGCCCACGGATCAGGTCGCGGAACCTTCCGCGGACGTCGGAGTCGCGTCACCCGCGGGCGCGGAAGCCGCCGCGATCTCCGCGGGCAGATCGACCCACTCGAGGATCGCCAACTGACCGGCGTCGCCGCGGCGAAGGCGGGCGATCTTGACAATCCGGGTGTACCCCCCGGAGCGGTCGCGGTACACGGGCGCGATCTTGTCGAACAGGATGTGGACGACGTCCTCGTTCTCCTTCCAGGTCAGGCGTTCCACCTTGCTCTTGAAAAGCGATCGGGGCTGCTGATGGAGGCGGGCCGCGACCAGGCGCCGGCAATGGACGTTCTCCGCGAGCTTGATCGCCTTGGCGGTCGCGTCCCCGGATTCGGCGGCGGCGACGGCGGCGTTGCCGCGCTTGCCGAGGGTCAGCATGCGTTCGGCGACGCGCTGGGCGGCCTTGGCCTTGGCGAGGGTGGTCTGGATGCGGCGGTGCTTGATCAGGCTGCTCACCAGGTTGGTCAGCATCCGGTTCCGATGTTCGAATGTCCGCCCCAGCTTGGCGGTTTTCTTGAGGTGACGCATGGCGGCCTAGACGGTGACGGGTTCTTCCTTCGGCGCTTCGAGCAAGGCGGGGTCGATGTTCATCCCCAGGGACAAACCGAGCGCCGAGAGCTTGTCCTTGATCTCGTTGAGCGATTTCTTTCCGAAATTCCGGTACTTCAGCATCTCGCTCTCGGTCTTCATCGCCAACTGACCCACGGTCGTGATGTTGGCGTTGTTCAGGCAGTTCGCGGCGCGGACGGACAGTTCGATCTCGTTGACCGACATGGTCAGGAGCTTCTTGAACTTCTCGCGTTCCTCGTCCTCCTTCCCACGCTCCTCCTCGAACTGAACGGCGTTCTCGTCGTAGCTGTAGAAGGGCTCGAGGTGCTTCTTGAGAATGGAACTCGACTGGAGCAGCGCCTCCTGGGGCGTGAGCCGTCCGTCGGTCCAGATCTCCAGCAGAAGCTTGTCGTAATCGGTGCGCTGACCCACCCGCGCGGATTCCACGTTGTACCGGACCCGCGTCACGGGGGAGAAGATCGAGTCGATCGCAATGACGCCGATCGGCTGGTCGACCCGCTTGTTCTCGTCGGCCGGACAGAATCCGCGCCCGACCTTCACCTCCAGCTCCATCTCAAGCTTCTTCTTCTTGTCGATGGTGCAGATGAGCTGCTTCGGGTTGACCAATTCGAGCTTGTCCGTCGGATCGATGTCGCCGGCGGTGACCGCGCCCTCCTTGTTCACCGAAAGGCGCAGGAGTTGCGGGTCGCGCGAGAAGTTCTTGAACTTCACCTTTTTCAGGTTCAGGACGATCTCGGTCACGTCCTCGACCACGCCTTCCACCGTCGTGAACTCGTGCATCGCGCCGTCGACCTTGAACGAGGTGATCGCCGCGCCCTCGAGCGACGAAAGAAGCACCCGTCGAAGGCTGTTCCCGATGGTGTAGCCGTACCCTGTTTCAAAGGGCTCGGCGGTGAACTTGGCGTACGTGTCTGTGGCGGTGGCCTCGTCCTTGACCAACCGCTTGGGCATTTCGAACCGACCTAGTCTGACTGGCATGTTTTCCTTTTGGCGGATGCAAACTGCCCGTCGGAGCGCTCCCGCCGCCCCGTCCGAGCCGTATATCCGCCATGGAACGTCCTTGCGGCCGCTCCGTTGGATTCAGTTAGCGGGAGTAAAACTCGACGACGGCCTGCTCGTTGGCGATGGGCTGGATGTCCTCCCTGGATGGCATCCGAACCACCGTGCCTTTGAGGCCTTCCTTGTTGAGCACGATCCATCCCGGAATGGGACGGCTGGTGGAAAGCTCCAGGCCCTTGTTCGCGAGTTGCCGCGAAACCGCGTTGGCGCGGACCTCGATCACATCGTTGGCCTTCACGGCGTACGACGCCACGTCCACCTTTCGGCCGTTCACTTTCACGTGTCCGTGACCGATCATCTGCCGCGCGGCCGGGCGCGTGCTGCCGAATCCGAGATGGTAGACAATGCTGTCCAACCGGGTCTCCAGGAGCTGCAGCATCTGCTCGCCGGTGACACCGCGCCGACGCAGGGCCGTTTCATAGACCCGGCGGAATTGCCGTTCCTGCAGTCCGTAGTAGTAACGCAGCTTCTGCTTTTCCAGCAGGCCGAGGGCGTAGTCGGTGACTTTGCGGCGGGACTTCGGACCGTGCTGGCCGGGCGGATAGTTCCGCTTCTCGACGGACTTGGAATACCCGAAAATCGGGACTCCCAAACGGCGGCTGATGCGCGCCCGTGGACCTGTGTATCGTGCCATGAACTTGTTCTCCTGAGGTGGGGTGGATCCAGATCCGCGGGTTCAGACGCGGCGCTTCTTGCGCGGGCGGCAGCCGTTGTGGGGGATCGGTGTCTCGTCGCGGATCGCGCTGATTTCGAGACCGATCGCCTGGAGCGCGCGGATGGCCGATTCGCGGCCGGATCCCGGGCCCTTGACCCGGACCTCGATTTCCTTCAGTCCGTGAGCCATCGCCTGGCGGGCCGCGTCCTGGGCCACCTGCTGCGCCGCGAACGCGGTGCTCTTGCGGGAGCCCTTGAACCCCACCCGACCGGCACAGGACCAGCCGAGGAGATTCCCCTGGACGTCGGTGATCGAGACCTGGGTGTTGTTGAACGTCGCCAGGATGTGGGCGACACCCACCACGACATTCTTGGAGCCCTTCGCCTTGATGATCTTCTTCGGACCCGCGTCGGTCCCGAGGATCTCGGCGGCGGTCGGCGCGCTCCCGGCCATCGGCACGAGGCCGGCCGGCGCCGCACCAGCGCCCGCGGGTGCGGCGCCCTCGGCGGCCGGAGCCGCGACGGCGGGCGCTCCGGCACCGCCACCGGCGGCGGCGGCACCCTCCGCAGAGGCGGCGGCTTTCTTGCTTTTTGCTGGACGCCCCTCGCCGCCCGCGGCCTTCGCCGGTTTCGGCGCGGCCTGCTCGGATTCGGCAGGAGTGGGATTTTTCTTCTCTTCAGCCATGGCGACGAATTAGTGGATGCCGGTTTTGGCGTTCGGATTGCGCTGCACGCCAACGGTCTTTCGGGGACCTTTTCGGGTGCGTGAATTGGTCTGGGTCCGCTGACCGCGGACCGGAAGGCCCCGCAGGTGGCGGACTCCCCGGTAGCACTTGATGGCCTGCAACCGTTTCAGGTTGAGACCGATCTCGCGCCGCAGATCGCCCTCGATCACATACTTTCCGTCCTGGATCGCGTGAACGATCTGCGAAAGCTGCTGCTCGGTCAGGTCCTTGGCCCGTAGTCCGAGCGGGATGTTGGCCCGTTCAAGGACTTCCAGGGCGTTCTTAGGACCGATCCCGTAGATGTATCGAAGCGCGATTTCAATGCGCTTCTCGCCGGGAATCTCGACACCAATGATGCGTGGCATGGGAGGATATCAGCCTTGACGCTGCTTGTGGCGGGGGTTGGAACAGAGCACACGGATCACGCCCTTTCGGCGGATCACCTTGCAATTCTCACACAATTTCTTGACCGAAGCCCGGACTTTCATGGCGACTCATTTCTGTCGATACGTAATGCAACCTTCGGACAGGTCGTAGGGCGACATTTCCACCACCACCTGCTCCCCCGGCATATACAGGACGTCTTCCGTCCTCTTGCTCCCAGGGACGCGAGCCAAAACACGATGACCGTTGGGCAGCGCCACCCGAAACAACTTGTTCGGCAGCGCCTCCACGACAGTCCCTTCAATCTTTATGGCGTCCTCTCGTGACACGTCAAAATCTCCGCGGCGCCGTCCGTGATGAGGACGGTATGCTCAAAATGGGCGGAGAGCTTGCCATCGGCCGTGACAACAGTCCAGCCGTCATTCAGCACCCGCACATCCCGTCGACCGGCGTTGACCATGGGTTCGATCGCGATCGTCATGCCCGGCCGCAACCTTGGCGACGATCCGCCCGACTCCACAAAATTTGGCACCTGGGGCTCTTCGTGGACGCTGCGTCCCACTCCGTGACCCACGAATTCGCGGACCACGCTGAATCCGGCCGCCTCGACGAACTCCTGCACCGCGGCGGAAATGTCGCGGACCCGATTGCCGCCGCGGGCCGCGTCGATTCCACGGGCCAGCGCCGAGCGCGTGACATCCATCAACCTCTGGCCTCCGGGCTCGCACCCGCCGACCGGAAAGGTCGCCGCGGTGTCCCCGATGAACCCCCGGTAGAGCACGCCGACGTCCACGCTCACGAGGTCGCCGAACTGAAGCCGCCGTGGACCGGCGATTCCGTGGACGACCTCCTCGTTGACCGAGATGCATGTGTTCCGGGGGAACGATCGGTACCCCAGGAACGCGCTGCGGGCCCCATGCTCGCGGATCTGGTGGCCCGCAAACTCGTCGACCTCAAGCGTGGTCACACCCGGCTTCAGCCAGGCGCCCGTCCGCTCGAGAACCGTCTGCGCGATCCGACTTGCCTGCCGGATCGCCGCCACTTCCGCCTGGGTCTTGATCACACCCATCGAGGTCGTGGTTGGGACGCTTCCTCCGATCCGGCTTCCGCCCATGCGGCGGCTCGCGGGATCGGGTCTTTCAATGAACCGGAATCAAAATCGGCCACGGACACGGCCCTTCTTCAGGAACCCGTCATAGTGTCGCATCACGAGGAACGACTCGAGCTGCCGGAGGGTGTCGAGGAGCACGCCGACCGTGATCAGGATGCTCGTTCCGCCGAAGAAACTCGCGACGTCCATGGGCACGTCCATGATGCGGTAGAGAATGATCGGGAGAATCGCGATCGTGGCCAGGAACACCGCCCCGGCGAGCGTGATCCGACTCATCGTCCAATGCAGGAAATCACTGGTGGCCTGACCCGGACGGACGCCCGGGATGTAGCCGCCGTATTTCTTGAGGTCGTCGGCGATCTGAATCTCGTTGAAGATCGTGGCGACCCAGAAATACGAGAAGAAGATGATCATCGCGGCCTCCATCATCAGGTACGGCGCCTTGCCGTAGGCGATCGCGGTGCCGAGGGATTTGAGGAATCCCAACTGCTCGAAGCGCCCTCCCAGGGTGATGAGCAACTTCTCGGGAAACATCAGAATGGCCTGGGCGAAAATGATCGGCATGACGCCGGCGGCGTTCACCCGGAGCGGCATGAAGGAACTTCCACCGGGAACCACCTTGCGACCAACCGAGCGTTGGGCGTATTGGACCGGGATCTTGCGCTGCGCCTGGGTCACCGCGATCACCGCGGCCACGACCGCGGCCAGCAGGGCGAGGAGAACCAGGGCGTGGAAGATGTTCTTTCCTCCCGTCCCGCCGGCGGGAAAGAACATGTAATAGAGACCCGACGCCGTCTGGGGCAGGCGCGCCAGAATGCCAATCGTGATGATCAGGGACACCCCGTTGCCGATGCCGCGCTCGGTGATCTGTTCGCCGAGCCACACGAGGAGCATGGTCCCGGCGGTCAGAAGGACGACGGTCTGGATGCGGTACCACCAGATGGGTTCCATGATCACCAGGCGATCCTGGAAACTCGAGAATCCCGGGATCGACTGGGGGTTCTCCCAGCCCAGCGCCATGGCGAAGCCCTGTCCCAGGCAGAGGACGAGGGTGAGGTAGCGGCTGTATTGGACGATCTTCATCCGGCCGCCTTCCTCCCGGGCGAGCTTGCTGAGGCTGGGCACGACGGCGCCGAGGAGCTGAATGATGATCGTGGCGCTGATGTAGGGCATGATGCCCAAGGCACCCAGGGCGCAACGCTCCAGCGCGCCCCCGGTGAAGAGGCTGTACATGCTAATCAGCGAATTGCCCCCGCTGTTGCGCTGGACCTCCTGGAGAAACTCGGAGAGCGCGCTCCCGTTGAGTCCGGGAAGGGGAATCATCGCCACCACCCGGCACACGATCAATAGACCGAGTGTGAAGAGCAGACGCGATTTCAGCTCCGGAACCCGGAAGCAATTCGCCAGGGTTGAAAGGATCTTGGACAGCATGCCGGCCTCGAATGCCTACGGGGATCAGGCTTTCTTCGAGGCGCCCGCGGGCACCACGACGTGACATTCACCACCCGCCGCCTCGATCTTGGCACGCGCCGACGCGCTGAAGGCGTCCGCGTGCACGACCAGGCGCCTGTCGAGTTCCCCGGTTCCGAGGATCTTGATGAGCTTCAAAGGACCCCGGGCGATGCCCTTCTCCCGCAAAACCGTGGGATCGACCGTCGCGCCGGCTTCGAACGTCGCGAGAATGTCGAGGTTGATAGGCAGGTACTCGGTCCGATGGCGGGCGTTGTTGAAGCCACGCTTGGGAACCCGGCGGATGAGGGGCATCTGGCCGCCCTCGAATCCGACGCGCAAGGAACCACCCGCCCGCGCGGACTGGCCCTTGCCACCCCGGCCGGATGTCTTTCCCTTGCCGCTCGATTCACCATGACCCAGGCGTTTGGAACCGCGTCGGGCGCCCGGCCGATTCTTGAGAGTGTGCAGTCGCATCATAGGGGGTTTCCTGGCTAGGCCGGCACCTGGACCTTCGGTTTCACCGCGATGCCGCGGGCGCGAAGAATCTCATCCCTGGCCCGCAGCCGAAGGAGCGCGGTCAGGGTCGCCTTGGCGACGTTGGCCGCGTTTTTGGATCCGAGGGATTTGCTCAAAACATTCCGCACACCGGCCGCGTCCAGGACCGCGCGAACGGTCTTGCCCGCGATCACGCCGGTTCCCTCGCTGGCGGGTCGGAGCAGGACGCGCGCGCCATCGAAGGCGCACAGAACCTCGTGGGGAATGGTGGTCGTGGCGAGGGCGACCTTGACCATGCTCTGACGGGCGACGGATCCGCCCTTCTTGATGGCTTCGGCCACTTCGTTGGCCTTCCCGAGCCCGAGACCCACTTTTCCCTTCCGATCGCCGACGACGACCAAGGCGCTGAAGCTGAACCGCCGGCCGCCCTTCACGACTTTGGCCGACCGGTTGATGAAGATCACCTTTTCCGTGAGTTCGTTGCCGTCCTTGTCGAGCATCGGCCCCTCGGGCTGACGCGGGCGCCGGCCCCGGGGTCCGCGCGGTCCCCGGTCGCCACCACCACCACCGCCACCGCCACCACGGCCTTCCGGTCCGCGGGAACCCGTCGACGAAGAACCGGTCGAAGAACCCGTGGAACCACTTTCCGTCGTGCGCGCTTCGGGGGGTCGGCTTTCGGCAGGCTTGTCGGCCGTTATTTCCTGTTCTGGATCTGCCATATCGGGGGGTAGTTGGGTCAGAATTGCAGCCCGGCTTCACGGGCCGCGTCGGCCAGTGCTTTGACCTTGCCGTGGTATTTCGCGCCAGCCCGGTCGAAGACGACCTGCTTGACGCCCTTGGCGAGGGCCGCTTGCGCGGCGGCGGCGCCCACACGCTTGGCGGAATCCACGTTGGCCTTCAAGGGACCCTGCGCCAGGAGATCCTTCGCGCGGCTCGACGCCGCGGCGACGGTGGAACCGACGCTGTCGTCGATGAATTGCACGTAGATGTGCTGGCCGGTGAACTTGACCGCCATGCGGGGGCGTTCCTGCGTGCCCTGCACTTTCTTCCGGATGCGGAAGCGTCGGAGCCTGGCGAGACGTTGCTTGGTCTGGATATTCATGGAGCGGCAGGCGGGACACCCGGGGCGTCGCCGCCATCGGATTACTGAACGGTCTTGCCTTCCTTCCGCCGGACCTGTTCCCCGGCGTAGCGGACGCCTTTGCCCTTGTAGGGTTCGGGCGGATAAAACGACCGGATCTCGGCGGCAACCCGGCCGACCACCTGGCGGTCGGGTCCTTCGATGCTGATCTTGGTGTTCTCCTCGACCGTGACCTTGATCTGGTCCGGGATGGGGTAGTTGATGGGATGGGAATAGCCGAGGCTGAGGTTCAAAACCTTGCCCTGAAGGGCGGCCTTGAAGCCGACGCCCTGGATCTCGAGCTTCTTGCTGAAGCCCTCCACGACGCCCTGAACCATGTTGTTCAGCACCGCCCGCGCGAGGCCGTGGTAGGCCTTGGCCTTGGCGGAATCGTCGGGACGCTTCACGAGCAACTGGTTGTCCTTGACCTCGACGGTGGTTCGCGAAGGCAGGACAAACTCCAGGCGGCCCTTGGGCCCTTCGATCTTCACCGCGTTCCCCGCGACGTTGACCTTGACCTTGGCCGGGATGACGACCGGCAGTTTTCCGATACGGGACATAGCAGGGATCCTTTCAGGCGGGCTACCAGACCGAACAGAGGAGTTCACCCCCCAGGTTTCTTCGTCGCGCCTCACGATCGGTGACGACCCCCGAAGAGGTGGAGAGGACGACGACGCCGAGGCCGCCGCGGACCTTGGGGATTTCAGTCGAGCGCGCGTAGACGCGTCGTCCGGGGCTGCTCATGCGGCGGAGGCCTTCGAGCACGCTCTTTCGGCCGATGTACCGGAGCTTCATCCGGATCTGCTTCTTGGTGGTGCCCTCGACGGCGACGTCGGAGAGGTAGCCTTCGTTCTTAAGCACCTCGGCGAGGCTCTGCTTGAGCATCGAGTGAGGCACCAGCACGTCGGCGTGCTGGGCGCGGGCCGCGTTTCGCAGCCGGCACAGGAGGTCGGAAATGGGATCGCTCAGCATACGATTGGTTACCAGCTCGCTTTGGTGACACCCGGAATCAGGCCGTTGAGGGCCATCTCACGGAACGTGATGCGCGAGACGCCGAACTTGCGGATGTAGCTCCGACGCCGTCCGCTCACCTTGCAACGGTTCGTCAAACGGGAAGGGCTCGCGTCGCGCGGCAGTTTCGCCAGCCCCTCGTAGTCTCCGCGCGCCTTGAGGTCGGCCCGCTTGGCTGCGAACTTCGCCACCGTGGCGCGCTTGCGCTTGTCGCGCTCCATCCAGGATTTCTTGGCCATACAAACAGTCTCCGTCTCAGTCTCAGTCTCGGTCTCGCTCGGTCGGTCTTGATCCAGATCTCGGGTAGTTCGTTCTCGAAGTGGGTTCAGCGTTCGGCGAACGGCATACCCATCAGCTTGAGCAGGTCCCGCGCGTCGTCGTCGGATTGGGCCGACGTGACGATGGTGATGTCCATGCCCTGATGCCGTTTGATTTTGTCGAGGTCGATCTCCGGGAAAATCGTCTGGTCGCTCACGCCCAGGGTGTAGTTGCCGCGGCCGTCGAAATGCCGGGGATTGAGCCCGCGGAAGTCGCGGATCCGGGGCAGGGCCGTCGCGACGAGGCGGTCGAAGAACTCGTACATCCGATCTCGGCGGAGGGTGACTCGGCAACCGACGGACTGGCCCTTGCGGAGCTTGAAATTCGCCACGCTTTTCTTGGCCTTGTTGATCACCGGCTTCTGGCCGCTGATGGCGTTCAAGTCCTTGGCGGCGTCGTCCACCGCGACCTTCTCCAGCTGGCAGCTGACCCCCATGTTGATCACGATCTTCTCCATCTGGGGAACCTGGTGGAGGTTGGCGAAGCGCCCGTTGCCCAGGAGGGCGGGGCGAACTTCCTTGATGTACTTGTCGTAGAGACGTGACTTCATGGTGCGGTCCTCAGGCCTTGGGTTCGGCGGCGGCAGCGGTGGCGGCGGAGACGCCGCGTCGCGTCTCGTAACGGGTCGCCAGCATGACGTTGGAGGCGTGCAGGGATCCTTCCCGTTCGACAATGGCGCCCTGGGGATGGCTTTGGGATTTGCGGGTATGCCGTTTGACGATGCGCACTCCTTCGACGATCACGCGGCCCGCCTTGGGCTCGATCGCGAGGATCTTTCCACGTTTGCCGCGTTCCGACCCGGCAATGACGACGACCTCGTCGCCCTTCTTGACATGCAATCGGGGATTCATGGGTGTCAGACGACCTCCGGCGCCAGTGAAATGATCTTCATGAACTTCTTCTCGCGCAGTTCGCGGGCGACGGGGCCGAAGATGCGGGTGCCGCGCGGATTGTTTTCCTTGTCGATGATGACGATCGCGTTGGAGTCAAATCGGAGATACGAGCCGTCGTTGCGGCGGATGGCCTTGCGCGACCTCACGATCACCGCGTTGACCACCTCGCTCTTTTTGACCGTGCCGTCGGGCGAGGCCTCCTTGATGTGGACTTTGATCACGTCGCCGACGGCGGCGTAGCGTTGATTTCGGCCGAGAACGCCGATGCAGGCCGCCCGGCGGGCGCCGGTGTTGTCGGCAACGTCGAATATGGAGCGAACCTGGAACATGGCGTCTTCCGGTGGGCTGACTTATTTGGCCGCGGCTGCGGCGGTGGCGGTGGGGGTGGCGGTGGCAGGACCCTTTTGGACGACTTCGACGAGCGTCCAGCGTTTCAGGCGGGACAGGGGGCGAGTTTCGCGAACCCGGACGGTATCCCCCACCGAAGCCTGCTCGGACTCGTCGTGCGCGTAGAGCTTGCTGTAGCGGGTGATGATCTTGTGGAAACGGGGATGGGCGACGCGCCGCTCAACGCGGACGACGATGGTCTTGGTCATCTTGTCGGAGATGACTTCGCCGGTGCGTTCCTTTTGGACGCCTGGGGTCTGGGGAGTGTCCGTCATACGGCGGCAGGGGATGTGTTGCGTCGTTGGGAGATGGCGGTTTCGACGCGCGCGATGTCCTTGCGGAGGACCCGCAGTCTCGCGGTCTTTTCCAGCTGGGCGGTGGCCTTCTGCAGGCGGAGATTGAACAGTTCACGCCGCAGGTCGGAGGAGCGGGCGCTCAACTCCTGCACGGTCAAGTCTTTGAGTTCCTCGAACTTCATGGCTGTGGGTTCTTCAGGCGAGGTGATGGCGGGACACGAACCGGGTTCGGATGGGCAGTTTGGTGGCCGCCAGGCGCATGGCCTCCCGGGCGAGCGCCTCGGGAATCCCGTCCACTTCGAACAGGATCGTCGCGGGCTTGATCACGGCAACCCAGGATTCGACGCCGCCTTTGCCGGTTCCCATCCGGACTTCCAACGGCTTCTTCGTGTAGGATTTGTCGGGGAAGATCCGGATCCAGAGTTTGCCACGGCGCTTCATGTGGCGCGTGATGGCGACGCGGGCAGCCTCGATCTGCTTGGTGTCCATCCAACAGCGCTCAAGCGCCTGCAATCCGTATTCGCCGAATGCGACGGCATTGCATCGCGTGGCGATGCCCGCGCGGTTTCCGCGGTGCATCTTCCGGTACTTCACCCGTGCGGGCATCAACGCCATAAGCCTTGTTCTCCTGGTGCTCGGTTACGGGGTTCGTCAGATCCTGGGTCCCGGCGACGCGGTGACGCCGGCGGGGGCCGACACTCCAGGAGCGGTGGACGCCCCTTGGGGACGCTGCTTCTCCGGCTTGCGTTCGCCACGGCAGACCCAGCACTTCACGCCAAGCTTGCCGTAGACGGTCCGCGCCTCGGCGAACCCGTAGTCGATGCTCGCGCGCAGCGTGTGCAGGGGAACCCGTCCCTGGTGATACGTTTCAACGCGCGACAGTTCGGCGCCGCCCAACCGACCGGAACACCGCAGCTTGATGCCCTCGGCACCCATGTCCATCGCCAACTGGATGGCCTTCTTCATGGCGCGACGGAACGAGATTCGCCGCTCCAACTGAAGGGCCACGTTCTCGGCGACGAGCTGGGCGTCGATCTCGGGCTGCTTCACCTCCTGAATCTCAACGTAGACGTCCTTGCCCGTCATTTTGCTGAGATCTTCCTTGATTTTATCGATTTCGGAACCTTTGCGGCCGATCACGACGCCGGGGCGGGCTGTGAAAATCGTGATGCGACAGCGGTTGGCGGCGCGCTCGATGGAGATCCGGGGAACGGAGGCGGTCTCCAGTCGACGCTTCAGCAGGCGGCGGATATCGGCATCCTCAACCAGCAGACGGCTGAAGTCCTTTTTTCCGGAGAACCACTTGGACTGCCAGTCCTTGGTGACGGCAACCCGAAGACCGACGGGATTGGTTTTTTGACCCATGGAAGTGGAGGTCGCGGCCTAGGCTATTCGTCGCTCAGGACGATGGTGACGTTGCAACTGCGCTTCAGAATGGGTCCCGCGGATCCGCGGGCCTTGGGAATGAAGCGCTTGATGGTTCGCCCGGTTCCGGTCAGGGCGGCTTTCACGCGAAGGGTTTCGGGCTTGAGATTGTTGTTGTTCTCAGCGTTGGCGATCGCGGACTTCAAGGTCTTGGCAACCCAGAAGGCGGACTTGCGAGGGACCGCGCCGAGGATGGCTTGCGCCTGGACGGCGTTCATCCCGTGGATCTGTCGGGTGACCTCGCGCATCTTCTGCGCGGACATGCGGATATTCCGGGTGATGGCTCGTACTTCCATGGCTACTTGGCCTCCGCCTTCGCTGTGTGGGCACCGTGTTTCTTGAAGGTGCGGGTCAGTGAGAACTCGCCGAGACGATGGCCGACCATGTTCTCGGTGACGAACACGGCGTTGAAAACCCGTCCGTTGTGGACCTGGACCGTATGACCAACGAACTCGGGCGTGATCATCGACCGGCGTGACCACGTCTTGATGGGCTTCTTCAGCCCCGCGGTGTTCATTTTCCGCACCTTGTCCAGAAGGTGGGAGTCCACAAACGGACCTTTTCGAATTGAGCGTCCCATGACCGGTGAGTGTTTAGAGCGTTACTTCAGCTTCGGAGCGCGTCCGTCGCGGCGGACCACGATAAAGCGGTCCGAGGGCTTCGTTTTCTTCCGTGTCTTGAATCCCTTGGCGAGCAAGCCCCACGGGGAGGTCAGTTGCTGCCATCCGCCGCCACCCTTGGATTTGCCCTGGCCACCACCGTTCGGGTGGTCGACCGGGTTTCTCGCGACGCCGCGGGTGATCGGCCGAACGCCGATCCAGCGGGAACGGCCGGCCTTGCCGAGGATGACGTTCTCGTGCTCCAGGTTCCCCACCTGGCCAATCGTGGCCTGACAGATTTCATTGACCCGGCGGATTTCGCCGGATGGAAGGCGGACCAGGGCGAAACCTCCGTCGCGCGACATGAGCGTGGCGGCGCCACCCGCGGCGCGGACGACCTGGGCGCCGCGACCCGGGTTGAGTTCCAGCGCATGGATCTGCATGCCGACCGGGATATTCTTCAGCGGGAGGCAATTCCCGACTTCGGGTTCGGCGTCACCGCCGTTGCGGACCTTCTGACCGACGCGCAATCCGTTGGGGGCAAGGATGTACCGCTTTTCCCCGTCCGCGTACTGCAGGAGCGCGATGCGGGCCGAACGGCACGGATCGTACTCGACGCCGAGCACGGTCGCGTCCATGCCGAACTTGCGCCGCTTGAAGTCGACGAGTCGGATCTTCTGCTTGTGACCGCCACCGATGCCCCGGGCGGTGACACGTCCGTGGGTGTTCCGACCGCCCGTCTTCTTGCGAATGACGACCAGGGACTTCTCGGGCTTGCTCTTGGTGATCTCCTTGAAGGAGGACACCGTGAGGAATCGCCGCGAGGGCGTGAGGGGTCTGTACGTTTTGACCGGCATAGGATCAGGTCAGCTGAATTTTGTCGCCATCCTTGAGGGTCAGGATCGCTTTCTTCCATTGCGGATCCCGGCCGGCGGCTGCGGTCGATTGGCGGCGCAGTTTGCCACGGACACGCTGGGTGTTGACCCGGAGCACCTTGACGGAGAAGAGCTGTTCGACGGCCTGTCGGATCTGAACCTTGCTCGCACGGCGGTCGGCGACCACGGTGTACTGGTTGAGATCGGCGGCCTGGGCGGTCCCTTTTTCGGTGAGGCGGACGGTCTTGACGACGTCGTAAATGTTCATGCTCCCTCCTTCACGCCCAGCCGGGCTTCAAGCTTTCGAAACGCCTCCTCCGTGAAAACGATCTTGTCCGGCCAAAGCACCTGGTAGGTGTTGAGATCGTCGCCAGTGGTGATCTTGAGGTCCGGGACGTTGCCCGAGGCGAGACGCAGATTCTTGTCGGCTCCGGCCACGATGAGCAGGGAACCGCCGAGAACCTTCAGCGGTTCGACGGCCTTGAGGAATGCCTTGGTTTTCGGCGAATCCAGTTTCAGTTCGTTGACGACGACCACATCACCGCTGCGGAGGCGCTCGCTGACGGCCTTCCGAAGGGCGAGTTTCCTGACCTTGGCGTTGATCTTGATGCTGAAATCATGGGGACGCGGTCCGAAGACCACGCCGCCACCCACGAACAGCGGCGACTGGAAGGAACCCGCCCGGGCTCGGCCGGTTCCCTTCTGGCGCCAGGGTTTCTTGTTGGTGCCGGCGACCTCGCCGGCGGTCTTCGCCTGTCGGGTCCCCTGGCGGCGGGCCGCGAGATGCGCGACGACGGTGTCCTTGACGGCCTGGGTGCCGCGGGCGTTTTCGATGACGTCGAACGCCACGGCCCTTTCGGACACTGGGTTGCCTTGGAGATCGGAAATCTGGATGTTCACGCGAGGTCCTCCGGATGACTACTGCTTGGGCGCGGCCTTGGGCGATTTCTTGGCCTCGCGGATGATCACGAACTCCCCGGCCGCTCCCGGAATGGCGCCCTGGATGAGCAGCAACTGATCGGCTTCGATGATCTTCACGACGCGCAGGTTCTGGGTGGTGCGGCGGACCTGGCCCATGTGTCCGGGCATCTTCATGCCGCGCATGACGGTACCGGGGAACAACCGCTGTCCGATGGCGCCGGAACGACGATGCCATCCCTTCGCGCCGTGGGTCATGTCGCCGCCGGCGAACCGGTGGCGTTTGACGACACCCTCGAAACCCCGGCCCTTGGTGACGCCGATCGCATCGATCATGTCGCCTTCGGCGAAAATCGTGACGCCGACCTGGTCGCCCGGCTTGACGTCGAGGGTGAAATTCCGGAATTCGCGGAGCTTGCGGACCGCCGGGACCTTCGCCTTGCCAAGATGCCCGATGGCGGCTTTCGCGAGACGACTTTCCTTCTGGGGGCCGAAGCCGAGTTGGACGGCGTCATAGCCGTCGGAGGCGACGGTTTTCTTCTGGACGACGTAGTTCGGACCCGCCTGGACCACGGTCACGGGGACGGCGGTTCCATTGGCGTCGTACACGCGCGTCTGGCCGAGCTTTTTGCCGATAAGGCCAATCATGGTGGGGCTCGTTAGATCTTGATGGTGATGTCGACGCCCGCCGGGAGGTTGAGCTTCTTCAGCTCGTCCACGGTCTTGGCGGTCGGCCCGATGATATCGAGCAGTCGCTTGTGGGTCCGCATCTCGAAAGTCTCCTGGGACTTCTTGTCGACGTGCGGGGAGCGGCCCACCGTGAATCTTTCGATCTTGGTGGGCAGCGGGATGGGACCGGCCACGCGGGCGCCGGAGCGTTTCACCGTTTCGACGATGTCCGCGACGGACTGGTCGATGATTCGGTGATCAAACGCCTTCAGACGGATGCGAATTCGTTGTCCAGACATGTTGACCTTCCGTGTCAGCTGCGAGCGGCCGGTTTGCTCTTGGCCGACTCCAAAATGGTGGCGGCAACGCTTGCCGGCACCGGCTCGAAATGGGACGGCTCCATCGAATAGGCCGCGCGGCCCTTGGAAAGCGAGCGAACCGCCGTGGCATAACCAAACATCTCAGCGAGAGGAACGTCCGCCCGGAGGATCGTCGCGTCGCTCTTGTTTTCGATGGCGACGATCTTGCCGCGACGACGATTGAGATCCCCGAGGATGTCCCCCTGGTACTCATCCGGCGTGGTCACCTCAACCTTCATGATCGGCTCGAGGATGATCCCGCTGGCTTTGCGCACCGCGTCCTTCAGCGCGAAAATGCCCGCCATCTTGAAGGCCAGTTCCGAAGAGTCGACCTCGTGAAAGCTGCCGTAGGTCACCGCGACCTTGAGATCGACCATCGGGTATCCGGCCACGACGCCGCCCTTGATGGCTTCCTCGATGCCGTCGATCACCGCCGGGACGTATTCCTTGGGAATGACACCGCCGACGATCTTGTTCTCGATCTCGACCCCCTTGCCCCGTTCGTTCGGAGTGATCTGGATGACGGCGTGGCCGTACTGACCGCGCCCGCCGGACTGCCGGATGAATTTTCCCTCGCCCTCGGCCGCGGCGGTGATGGTTTCGCGGTAGGCGATCTGCGGCGCTCCGGCGCTCGCCTCGACCTTGAATTCGCGGAGAAGCCGGTCGCGGATGATTTCCAGATGGAGTTCGCCCATCCCGGCGATGATGAGCTGGCCGGTCTCCTCGTTGGTGAAACACCGGAACGTGGGATCCTCCTCCGCCAGCCGCTGGAGCCCAGTCGACATCTTGTCGCGGTCCGACTTCGACTTTGGCTCGACGGCCATCGAGATCACGGGTTCCGGGAATGTCGGCGGTTCGAGGAGGACTTCCTCGGACTCATCGCACAGCGTGTCGCCGGTCGTGATGTTGCGCAGCCCGACGAGGGCGGCGATGTCGCCGCTGTAGACGGCGTCCACATCCAGGCGCTTGTCGGCCTGGATCATCATGACGCGGGAGACGCGTTCCCGCTTTCGGGTGCGGGGATTGTAAATGGTGTCGCCCTTGGAGAGCTTGCCGCGATACACGCGGAAGAAGACCAGTTTGCCGACGAAGGGATCCGTCCAGAGCTTGAACGCGAGCGAACAGAACTTGGCGGAATCGTCCGGCGCAACCACCACGCGTTCGCCGGTCCCGCCCGGTAGATCGCCCTGCATGGGCTCCGTATCGACGGGCGACGGGAGATAATCGAGCACCGCGTCGACGAGGGGTTGGACCCCCTTCTTCTTGAAGGCGGACCCGCAAAGCACCGGAACGAACTTGATCTGGCAGGTGAGCTTTCGGATCGCCTGCTTCAGGACGTCCGCGGGAACCGGCTTCTCGTTGAGGACGAGATCGGCGACATCGTCGTCGCGATCGGCCACGGCGTTGACGAGTTCCTGGTAGGCGGCTTCGGCGCTTTCCTTCAGTTCCGCCGGAATCTCGGTGACGCTGTAGCGCAGACCCGCCGCGTCGGCATCATCGTAGATGATCGCCTTGTGGCTGATGAGGTCGACGACGCCTTTGAGCGCTTCCTCCTTGCCGATGGGGAGCACGACGGGATAGGCGTAGGCCCCGAGCTTCTTGCGCATCTCCGAGACGGCATTCTCGAAGTTGGCCCCGATGCGATCCATCTTGTTGACGAACGCGATCCTGGGGACCTGGTATTTGGTGGCCTGGCGCCAGACCGTTTCGGACTGCGGTTGGACGCCGGCGACGCCGCAGAACACGGCGACCGCGCCATCGAGGACGCGCATGGATCGTTCGACTTCAGCCGTGAAATCGACGTGTCCGGGGGTGTCGATGATGTTGACGCGGTGGGGAACGCCCTTGAAGAGCTTCTCGATTCCGTCGTCCTGCTGGGTCCAGTAGCAGGTCGTCGCCGCCGAGGTGATGGTGATTCCGCGCTCGCGTTCCTGCTCCATCCAGTCGGTCACGGTGTTGCCGTCATCGACATCGCCCATCTTGTGGATGAGTCCGGTGTAGAAAAGGATGCGCTCCGTCGTCGTCGTCTTGCCCGCGTCGATGTGCGCGGCGATCCCGATATTCCGGGTTCGCTCGAGGGCGAACTGCCGGTCGGGCGAGTTCAACGCTTTGGATGCCTTGGCGTCAGCGCTCATCGATGGGTGCGGGAGGTGAAAGGGTGTGGGGCCGGGTGTCGTCGGTGTGTGCGTGGGGAGGGATGCGCGGGCCGCGACTACCAGCGGAAATGCGCGAAGGCCTTGTTGGCCTGGGCCATCTTGTGCACCTCATCCCGTTTCCGGATGGCGTTCCCCTGCCCTTGATAGGCGTCCATGATCTCGCTCGCGAGAGCGTCCTGAAGGGGGATTCCCTTGCGGCCGTCGGCGAAATCAACAAGCCACCGGACAGCGAGGGAGGCCTGGCGATCGGAAGTCACTTCCAAGGGGACCTGGTAGGTGGCGCCACCGACCCGTCGGGCTTTGACTTCGAGACGCGGCTTGGCGTTGTCGACGGCCCGCTGAAGGATTTCGAGGGGGTTCGAGGAGGGGTTCTTCTCGATGATTCGATCGAACGCCCCGTACACCAGGCGCTGGGCGAGGCTCTTCTTCCCGCACACCATGACGGTGTTGACGAGGCGGGTGACGAGCGGGCTGTTGAACTTCGGGTCCGAAATCATCGGACGCTTTTCAGCTCGGCGGCGGCGCGACATAAGAAAGATCGATCAGGTGGTACGACGGTTGGAGAAGGTGTGGCGAATGGCGAGGTCGGTTCGGCGGATCGAAATCGGATTGGAATCGGTATCGGTGCGGGTTGACGATCTGCCTGACTTACTACTTCACTTCGCCGCGGTCTTGGCCGCCTTCGGACGCTTGACGCCGTACTTGGACCGGCTCACGCGGCGCTTCTCGACTCCCTGGCAGTCCAAGGTTCCGCGGACGATGTGGTACCGGACGCCCGGGAGATCCTTCACGCGTCCACCGCGGACGAGCACGATGGAATGCTCCTGGAGGTTGTGGCCCTCGTCCGGGATGTAGGCGATGACTTCGTACCCGTTGGTGAGCCGGACCTTCGCCACCTTCCGCATCGCGGAGTTGGGCTTCTTGGGGGTACGGGTCATGACCTGCAAGCAGACGCCCCGTCGAAACGGCGCCCCTTCGAGGGCTGGCGCCTTCGACTTGTAGTTCAGCTTTCGGCGTCCTTTGCGGACAAGTTGGTTGATGGTTGGCATCGCGCGTCCCGCGTTGGCTTGGGATTCCTTTGGCTTGAGGCGAAAGGGACGAGCAATTTGCCGAGCGTGATTAACTCCTGCAACCCAATTTCCAAATTTTTTACTGATCCCCCGAAACTTGGCGGAATCCCGGGCCCATTCTAGTCTCCGCGCCTTGCACGTCGTGGTCACAGGCGGAACCGGATTCGTCGGGAAAGCCCTGGTGAACGGGCTGGTCTCCGCGGGTTGGTCCCCCCTCGTCCTCCACAGGGCCACCCCCGGACGAACCCGTTCCGGTCACCCTCGCCCCGCGCGGGTTCCTGGACCTTCCGAGCGTTCGAAGGAAGCGATGGATTCCCGGATCGTCGATTTTTCGCGGCCCGACGAACTGGCGGCGGCGTGCGCGGGGGCCTTCGCGATCATTCATCTGGTGGGCATTATCGCCGAGATCGGCGGGAACACGTTTCAGAGCGTTCACGTGGATCTGACGAAACGGATGCTTCAGGCGGCGCGGGACGCCGGGGTTCGAAGGCACGTGCAGATGAGCGCGCTGGGGACGCGGGCGGGCGCGCGGTCCCGCTATCATCAAACGAAATGGGAAGCCGAGGAATGCGTTCGCGGTTCGGGGCTCGACTGGACGATCTTCCGACCGTCGTTGATCTACGCCCGTCACGGCGGTTTCGTGGAGGTATTCGATCAATTGACGCGGTATTCACCCTTTCTTCCCGTCCTGGGAGGCGGGCGCTCCCTGATGCAACCCATTGAACTGGGACGTGTCGTGCAAGCGTTCGTGCGAGCGCTCCGGGTTCCATCCTCGATCGGCAGGACGTACGACCTCTGCTCGCCGGAGCGGATCGAGTTCCGCGCGATTCAGAGGATCGTCCTAGAGGCGCTGGGCCGTCGACGGCTCCTGCTGCCAATCCCGTTCCCGTTGGCGAGGATTCAGGGGCGGATCCTCGAGAGCGTGTGGCCCCGGCTGTTCCACCGAGCCCCGCCACTCCACCGGGACCAAATCCTCATGCTGGAGGAGGACAATGTCGGCGACGGCGGTCCGGCTGACGCGGCTTTCGGTCTGGTTCATCCCACGTTTCGGGAAGGTCTGAATCGTCCTCCCGGGAGGGGCACCGCCTAGGCTGGTTTCGGATGGCGGTCGCGGTCGAAGTCGCCTTTGTGGTCGTGGTCGCGGTCGTGGTCCTTGCTCCCGTCGACGCGCCCACGGTACGGTTCCGGCTCGCCGGCCGTTTTCCCGCCGTGGTCGGCGAAGTCCTCATGAGAAAGCCTTCGCTGCTGATAATTTTCGTCACGGTCTTCGTCGACCTGATGGGTTTCGGGATGGTGCTTCCGCTCCTTCCCAAGTACGTGAAGGACTTCGGCGCCCCGGGCTGGCTTCTCGGCCTGATCGTTGCGTCGTACTCGCTGATGCAGTTTCTGTTCGCTCCGGCGTGGGGTCGGCTCTCCGACCGGATCGGCCGAAGACCCGTCCTCCTGGTCAGCACAGCCGGCTTTGTCGTTTCGTATTCCCTGTTCGCGATCGGGTCGGGCCTTCGGGACGGCACGATGGCGCTCACGGTGATCCTGATTTCGCGGATCTTCGCGGGCGTCTGCGGCGCGAATCTCACGGTGGCCCAGGCGTACATCGCCGACCTGACGCCGCCGAAGGATCGGTCGAAGCGCATGGGCCTGATCGGGATGGCGTTCGGCCTCGGATTCATCTTTGGTCCCGCGATGGCGGTGGGCGCGTTGCTCTGGATGGGGCTTCCCGGTCCGGGCTGGCTGGCCGCCGCGGTGTGCCTTGCCAACTGGATCCTCGCGGCGTTTTTCCTCGGGGAAAGCCTTCCCCCCGGATCCACGCCCCCGGAGCGACCACCAGGCGGGCGGTTCGGAACCTGGGGGCTTGTGCTTCGTCGTCCGCTCATCGGGTTCCTGGTCGTGGTCTTTTTCCTGTCGACGTTCGCGTTCACCTGCTTCGAGACGACGCTGGGACTTCTGGTGGCGCGGAATTTTGGGTTCAGCCGGACGACGACCGACGGTGAGATCGCGATCGCTTTCTTGTTCGCCTTCTGCGGATTGATCGGGGCCTTCATCCAAGGCGGGCCGATCGGGCGACTCGTCCGCATGCTGGGGGAAGGACGACTCATCGCCCTCAGCCTGATCCTGGTGGGCGTCAGTCTCGCGCCGCTACCGTTCATCTCGGGATCCCTTGGCAGTTCCCTGTCGGGGCTTTGGAACGATCCGTCGGTGCCGTGGTACCGCTTCGTGGGAGAACTCGTCGCAGGAGGCGGTGGACCCTGGCTGCTGCTGCTGGCCACGCTGGCCGTCCTCTCGATCGGTTCGGGCCTGACGCGTCCGCCGTTGTTCGGGCTGATCTCGATGACGACGCCGCCCAATGAACAGGGCACGACCCTGGGCGTCGCGCAGGGGGCGGGGGCTCTCGCCCGCATCGCAGGGCCCATCTTCGCGAGCGCCACCTTCGATTGGCACCCGTCGTTTCCCTACCTGCTCTGCGCGGGAATGGCCCTGGCCACCGGCTGCGTGACCGCGCTGCGGCTTCGCGCAAGGCCCGTCCCCCACGACGAACCCGCCACCTGACTCCGAGCCGCGCGCCCGAGCCGCGCGTTGATGCCGGCGCCCACCGGCGGCGTCGGCGTCGACATCGGTATCCGTGTCAGGGACGCCGGGTCCGCGGTTGGCTTTCGTTGAAGTAGATCTTGAGGTTGCGGGTGCCTCGACCGGCGGCCACGAGGTCCAGATCCCCGTCGGAGTCCAGGTCCGCCACCTGAAGGTCCTCGCAGGCCATCTTGTTGTCGTCGATGACGTGCGTTTCCCATCGGGTCGCCGCGTCGTCCAGGGGGGCATACAGCCGAATGCCCACGGGCTTTCCCGGTCCGGTCATGGCGCGCCAACCCGCGATCACCTGGTCGTGGCCAAGCCCCAGGACGTCCGCGCAGGCGATGCCGTGCCCATCCACAAGCGTCGAATCGAGGACGGTGCGTCGCCAAGGGGCCTTGGACTCCTTGGCGTCGGGCCGATAGACGACGACCTGGTTGCCGTGCATGGGTTCGATCGTGGCGACCAGCGGGCTCCCATCCCCGGCGCGACCCGATCGGACTTCGCCGGCACCGATGAATTCAGGGGTTCCGGCGTCGCGCGACGCGATCGTTTCCACCTTCCACGAATCCGTTCCCGCACCGGCCATCGGACGCAACGCGAACACGCCCTCGCGCGCCGCCACGCGGAGGAATTCGCCGGTTCCCGCGGAGCCATCGCCCACGACATCGAAATTGTGGGTGGCGTGCCATGCCCTCTGAAGTTCCGTCGTCGTCCAAGGCGCCTTGACATCCGCGGGAGGGTGATAGGCCAGCACGCGGACGCCGTCGCCGAGTCCGTTTCTGTTGCCGCGCCCATGCAGGGGAAGCGAAATCAGGTCGAACCCCCCCGCCGTGTTCCGAATCCATCGAATGCGATGAATCGTGGGATCGTGCGCGAGGCGGATCGGCTCCCACGGTTGAGTGCGGTCCGCCGCCGGCTTCAAATAGAACAGCGCGCCGCTCGCGATGGTGTCGCCGGGGTTCCAACCCGCGCCCGCGGCGATTTCGGCCCTGCCGTCGCCGTCGAGGTCGCGAGCCGCGACGCAGACGTTGTCCAACTCCGTCAGACCCTCGACGATCACGTGGCGCTTCCAATCGGGCGCCTGGTACCAGGCGATGACCTTCTTGTCGGCGAGCACGATGTCGAGGCGCCGGTCCCCGTCGACATCGGCGATCGCCAGTCCGTATCCGATCGCGATCCGATCATCGACCGTGACATGGCGGAAGGAAGGCGCGGGCGCCGCGTCCACACGAAGGGTTGGAGCGAGGGTGATCGTGGCGCCGACGAACGCGAGCGCCCCCAGGAAGCGGGCTGGGCGGGGGAACATGGGCGGAACGCTACGCGGAAGCATTCTCGCGAGCGACGTTTTCCAACGATCGCGACACGCCACGCGGCCATGAGCCGTCGCGGCGAACGTCCGTCGGCGGAGACTTCCACCCCGGAGAGCGCGCGGACCGACCCACGCGGCCACGCCACGCGGGGATTGAATCGACTCACGGGTTGCGAGCGGGATCCCGGCGTTTCGGCCCTCGGCGTTCAACATAGGGACCCAGGGCTTCCATCCATCGATCGTACCCCGCCGAATTCAGGTGGAGCCGGTCCTCGACGTAGAAGCGCTCGTCGGGAACGCCGGTCTCCCGGAGCAGGGGGGACACGACGTCAATGAAGTCGACGCGTCGGAGTCGCCGGGCCTCACGCCGGACGAGGCTGTTGGCTTCGGTCTGGGTTCCGAGCTGGTCCGCGCGACGGGGACTGGGCTTGATGGCGACAAAACCGATCCGGGTCCGCGGGAGCCGGGCGCGGACCTTGCGAACCAATTCGCGAAAATCGGCGAGGACCCTTTCCGGTGATTTCCCCGACGCGACATCGTTGTCCCCTCCGTAGATCAGCAGGAGTCGGGGTTCGGCTGGAACCACGAGGCGATCGAAGAACTCGTTCAGGTCGCTGAGGTGGGCGCCACCGAAACCGCGGTTCACGACGTCGTGCCGGGGGAAGCGGGCCGCCGCGTCGGACCAGAGGCGGAAGCTCGAGCTGCCATAGAGCATCATCGCGCCCTTCGGGACGGGGTTCTCGATGGCGCTCGTCTCCAAGGCCAGAACCTCGCGCTCGAAGCGGTTCGTCGCCCCCGGGCAGAGCGGCCCTCCGACACCCAGGAGAATCACGACCAGCAGGGCCCGCATCGACGATTGCATCCCCGTGTTTAACCCGCCCACGCCGTTCGAGACAAACGTCAACTCCCCTGGGCCGGCGTCCCGGTGGCCGGGTCGTCGGCTTGCCGAAAAAATGGCGACAAGGCCGGGTTCGGTCGGGGCCCACCCCTTTTTGGGTTCAACTCCGATCGATTCTCCCCACCAATAGGGCCGTGCCTGAATTGCAGCCCATGGAGATCCGGAGGGCGGTCCAGGAGGCGCTCGCCGAGGACGTCCGGTCGGGGGACGTGACCTCGGAGGCCGTCATCCCGGCGGCTGCCCGTTCCAGCGCCCGCATGGTCACCCGGGAGCCGATGGTCGCCGCCGGCCTGGCATTCGCCGTCGAGACGTTCCGCGCGCTGGACCCGGCCGCCGTCATCGAAGCGGTCGTCCCGGACGGGTTCCGTCTCCCGGCCGGCGCGTCGATCCTGCGGGTGACGGGCGCCAGCCGCGCGTTGCTCACCGCGGAAAGGACGGCGTTGAACTTCGTCCAGCGCCTCTCCGGCATCGCGACGGCGACGGCGGCCTTCGTGGACGCCGTCGCTGGAACCCGGGCCCGCATTCTCGACACGCGCAAGACGACTCCGGGCTGGCGGGTCTTCGAAAAATACGCCGTGGCCTGTGGCGGGGGGACGAACCACCGTCACGGACTCGACGACCTGGTGCTCATCAAGGACAACCACCTCGCGGCGCTGCAAGGGGCCAGCCCCAATCCCATCGCCGTGGCGGTGGAACGCGCCCGCGCCCGGTACCCGTACCTCAAGGTCGAGGTGGAGGCGGACACCCTGGACCAGGTGGCCCAGGCGCTTGCGGCCGGGGCCGAGATCATCCTCCTCGACAACATGTCGCCCGCGCAGCTGACGGAAGCGGTCCGCCTTTGCGCGGGACGGGCCCTCACCGAAGCGAGTGGCGGCGTGCGTCTGGAGACGGTCCGGGCCATCGCCGAAACCGGTGTCGACTTCATTTCGGCGGGCGCGCTCACACACTCGGTCCGCGCCATCGACATCGGACTCGACTTCGAAGCGTCGCCGGGAACCCGATGAATCTGGACGCCGCCATACTGCGAGCCCTCCGTTCCGCGGCGTGGGTTTCGGGTGCCGAGCTTTCCAACCGACTCGGAGTCACGCGGGCCGCCATCTGGGCGCGCATCGAGGAATTGCGAAGCCTTGGCTACGAGGTGGAAGCCAGCCCGCACAGCGGCTACCGCCTGCTCGGCTGCCCGGATCGCCTGCACGCGGACGATCTGCTGTCGCGGATCGGCGCCGCGCGCGTGGTCGGGCGCGACATTCGCGTCTTCCAGGAAACCGGTTCGACCAGCGACGTCCTCGAAAGGCTCGCCCGCGATGGGGTCCGGGAAGGCCTCGTCGTTTTCGCCGAATCGCAGACGCGTGGACGCGGGCGGCTGGGACGTCCCTGGGTCTCGCCGCCCGGACGCGGCATCTGGTTTTCGGTCCTGCTCCGCCCCCTTCTGCGCCCCCAGGCGGCCACGCGATTGACGGTCGCGGCGGCCATCGCGCTGGCGCGGGCCATTCGCCGCGAAATCCCCCTCAAGCCCGAGATCAAGTGGCCCAACGACGTCATGATCCACGGGAGGAAGGTCGCCGGCGTGCTCACCGAGCTCTCCGGCGAACTGGATTCGGTCCGGCACCTGATTCTCGGCATCGGCGTCAACGCCAACCTGGTCCGGGACGATTTTCCACCCGACCTCCACGCCTCGGCGACCTCCCTGAGACTCGAATTGGGAAGGCCCATCGATCGCGCGGCGCTCGCGGCGGCGCTCCTCGAGGAATTGGACGCCGCGTATGACTGCGTCACCGATGATCGTTTCGCCCCGCTGGCGGATGAGTGGTCCGCGCAATGCACGACCCTGGGCCGGGACGTCTCGGTGGTGACCGGCAACCGGCGGATCCACGGACTTGCGGAGGCGCTCGACAGCGAGGGCGCGCTCCTGGTCCGAACCGAACACGGAAGGCTCGAACGCATCGTCGGCGGGGACGTGACCCTGGAAAAATGAGCACACCGAAGAGCGCCGACCGAGGACACCTCCTGCTTCTCGACATCGGCAACACCCATTGTCATGCGGGTCTCGCCACGCCGCGACGCCTCGTCGACCGGATTGATATTCCGACGGCCGAAATTCTCGCCGGCCGTCCGACCCCGAAACTCGCCCGCCTCGCCGCCGGCCGGCGACCCTCGGGATGCGCGCTGTGCAGCGTGGTTCCCGCCGCCACGCCGCGGGCGGTGGCGATGGTGGAATCCGAGTTTGGGATCAGCCCACTCGTTCTGACCCACAAGACGCTGCGCAGCGTCGGCATCGACTATCCCAAACCCGCGACGATCGGCCCGGATCGCCTCGCGAACGCTCTCGCCGCGCGCCACCTTCACCGCCCTCCGGTGGTGGTCGTCGATTTCGGAACGGCGGTGACCTTCGACATCGTGGATGCCCAGGGTCGCTACTCGGGCGGGATTATCGCCCCGGGTCTGGCCGTGATGACCGACTACCTTCACGAGAAAACCGCCCTGCTCCCGCGCATTCGCATCCGGGAGATTCGTTCCGCGATCGGTCGCAGCACCGAGGAGGCCATGCTCGTGGGCGCCGTCCACGGCTATCGCGGACTCGTTCGCCAGCTCATTCATCTGCTCCGGAAGGAACTGCGCGTGGACCAGCTCCCCGTCGTCGCCACCGGCGGCTACGCGCGATTGATCGCGCGTGGAATTCCCGAGATCACCTCGGTCCGCCCCAATCTAACGCTCGAAGGCCTGCGCCTGCTCTGGCGCGAGCATCATCCGTCCCAGCGCTAGCGCGCCTCCCGAATCGGTTCCCCCTCTTTCCCAGCCGCGAGGGCCAGCGCCGCGTCGGTGTAGATCTCCGCGGTCCGCTCCCCCAGGCAGGTCCTGCTGATGTAGTCGTACCTTCGAAACGCGCCCCAATCCTCGCGCGTCAGGATGTAGCCGAAGGCGTCGTTGGTCAGCCCAAGGAGCATCGGATTCTCCCCGCCCATCTTCCTTTTCAAATACGCGCCCAGATTCGGAAGGGCCTCCCCGGGGACCGTGAGCATCTGGGCCGTTCCCAACCGGATCCAATTCACCTGGGTCGCCACCCTCCCGTCCGGATCGGTCCGATACCCCATGGGCGAGCCGTTGAGAACCGCGCGGATCACGGGGGACTCCACGGGAAACCGAACGGTCGTCGCCCGGCACCGCAGCTCGGGTTCCGCCTGAACCGGCGCCCCCGCGACGATCCTCAGCGCCTCATCCGCCAGTTTCTCCCCGATGCGCACCGCCTCCGCCCAGGTTCCAATGTCGCGGCCGTCGGGACCCCGGCAATCGGCGGTGACCATCCCACCCAGGGCACCGTTGAAAAAGATGCCCGTCCCACCCCCCCGCGCCGACAGCCGGTCATAGAGGGGCCCCACCAGATCCGGGCTGCAAATGCCCCTCCGATTCCCGAGGACCTCCGGATGCACCGCGTAGTTCACCAGCGTGGCGCGAACGGCGCCGTCGGCCCCGACGAACTGCACGACGCTCCCCCTGGGATCGAAGAGCGCCTCGGCGTAGGCGTTGTAGGCGATGCGCCCCTTGAACTCCCCGGTCGCGACCTTGATCGAAACCGGCTCCAACCGGCCCAACGCCTCGCGAATCGCCGCCGCCGCGCGATCCACCACCGACTGAAGGTAGGCCAGATCCGCCGAGGTCTTCCCTTGCGCGTCCGGGAAGGCGTAAGGGTCGGGCGCGCTGTGCGTGTGCGTCGCGCCAATCAGGATGTTCGAAGCGGGGATTTCGCGAACCTGATCCCGCACGCGATCGCCGAGCACAGCCGGGAAGCCGAGAAAGTCGGTGCTGACGAGGGCAACCGTCGTGGTTCCATCGGACACGACCAGGGCGCGGACCGTCAGTTCGCCTTCTTTACGATCCGCCGGTTCCGAGGCTCCGACGCCCCCCGAGAGCGGAAGCAGCGGATCGGGGGTCACGACCCGGACCGCGATGCCGGCCCGCAATCCCGCCCCCGCCACCACCGACGTCGCGAACAGCCAACCTCCCAACACCAGGATCATGATGCCTATCGGAGAGCGCATGCCCTGTGCCTAACCCATCCCCTCCGGATTGTCGCTCCCAACAACGACACGCCGCGCCCGTTCCGGGGCTTCGGGCTTCACGTCCCGAACCTTCGATCCCATTCCGAGGCCTCTTCGAAGCCCGAACGCTTGAGCTTCCCCGACCCGGCTGGCAGCGTTGCCCGACCGGATGAATCGAATCGAGCAGCGCTTCGCGGATCTGCGCGCCCGCGGCCAGAAAGGCCTCGTTGTCTACATTGGGGCCGGGGATCCCGACCTCGCAGCCACCCGGAATCTCGGTCTCGCGTTCGACCGGGCGGGCGTCGACATCCTCGAACTCGGGGTCCCGTTCAGCGATCCGCTCGCCGACGGCATCGTCAACCAACTCGCGGCCCAGCGAGGCCTGTCGAGCGGCACCACGCCGGCCAGCGTCCTGGAAATGGTCTCGGATCTCCGGAAATCCTCCCAGATCCCGGTTGTGCTCTATGTCTATTTCAACCTGCTTCACCGCGTGGGCCTGGAACGGTTCATCGCCGACGCCGCCCGGGCCGGAGTGGACGGCTTGCTCGTGCTCGATCTTCCGCCGGAGGAATCCGACGCCTACGAGGCGCTCATGGAGCGGGCGGGCCTCAGCAACATCTACCTGATTGCGCCCACCACGCCCGACGACCGAATCGAGCTCATCGCCCGGCGGGCCCGCGGGTTCCTCTACTACGTCAGCCGCGAGGGCGTCACCGGAATGCAGTCCCGGATCAGCGACACCATCGCGGCGATGACGGCGAAGATCCGGAACCACTCAAACCTTCCGATCGCCATCGGGTTCGGCATTTCCGATGACGCCCAGGCCCGCGCCGTCGCGGTTCATGGGGACGCCATCGTGGTGGGGAGCGCCGTGGTGAATCGCATCGCCCACCTGGGCGCTTCCGCCCAGCTCGTTCCGGAAGTCTCCGCCTTCGTGAAATCCCTGGCCGCAGCGATCAAGCCCTGACATGACCCCGCGCAAGACCCAACCCGCATCCGCCAAGCCGGCGGTTTCCGAGAAACGACGCCCTCCCGCGCGCGGGAACCGAAGCGCGCCGCGCCAGCCGGCCCGGGGCGCCCCCGCCCGCTCCCCGAAAGCCCCAAAGGCAACCGCCCCGGCGCCCAAAACCCCGCGAACTCCTGGAAAGAAGACCGATGGCGGCGACCGTTTCGTGATCATCATGGCCGGCGGGCGGGGGGAACGTTTCTGGCCGGTCAGCCGTGAATCCACCCCCAAACAGCTGCTCAAACTCCTCGGCGACCGGTCGTTCCTCCAACAGGCGGTCGATCGGGTCCTGCCGCTGGTTCCGATCGACAACGTCATCGTCATCACGAGCGCGGCTCAGACCGCGGAGGTCCGACGCCAGCTTCCGGACCTTCCCGCGGGCAATGTCATCGCGGAACCCATGGGTCGCGACACCTGCGCGGCCGTCACGCTCGGAGCCGCGGTCGTCGGCGCCCGTTCCACAACGGCGGTCATGGCGGTCCTGCCGGCCGATCACGTGATCCCGGAACCCAAGAAGTTCCAACAGGCGCTCCGCGACTGTTTCGATCTGGCGGGTCGCGGACAGGTGATCGTCACGCTCGGCATCCAGCCGACCGAACCCGCCACGGGCTACGGCTACATTCGCGTGGGGGAAACGCTTCCACCGCCCAAGGACGCGAAGCCGTACAAGTCCACGTTCCACCGGGCCGAGGAGTTCAAGGAGAAGCCGGCCTACGAGACGGCCCTCGACTACGTCCAGAGCGGTCGTTACCGCTGGAACGCCGGCATGTTCATCTGGTCGTTCGTGACCGTGACCCAGGCCCTCCAAGCCCATCAGCCGGACATGTTCGACGCCTGCCAGCGCTGGTTCGAAGCGGCGGCCGCCGGTCCGAGCCGCCTCGCCCGGACGCTCGCCGCCGAATACCCGGACATCCGGCGAATCTCCATCGACTACGCCGTGATGGAGAAGGCCCAGAACGTCGTGGTGGCCGACGGGGAATTCGCGTGGGACGACCTCGGCGCATGGAACGCCCTGGTCCGCCACCTCAAGTCCGACGCCGAAGGCAATTGCGCCGTCGGCGAATTCCTCCACGTGGATGCCGCCCGCAATGTCGTCTACGACGCGCGCTCAGCCAGTCGTCGCACGCCCATCTGCGTGGTCGGCCTGCGCGATTCCATCATCGTTCAAACCGACGATGCGACGCTGGTGGCCCACAAGAGCCAGTCGCAGAAGATCAAGGAACTGGTCCGACGCCTCGCCGCCGATCCCAAATACGCCCGACTGACTTGATCCGATCCGATCCGATCCGATCGGACCGGATGGGATCAGGGCAACCCACCTCGGCTATACCCGGGCGAAGCGGTTCCCACCCGGGTCGGCGAAGAGCGTCCCGGCCCTCCAACCGCGAATCGTTTCCATCATTCCGCGATCGGGATCTTGTAGAAGCACTGCCACTCGCCGGAGCCCGAACCAAGGCTCACCCGCTTCCCGTTGATCCATTCCACGTGGCCGTCCTCGAAGGTGAAGTTGCCGCCCGT
>JBFWOK010000060.1:0-34280 GCA_050250555.1 Limisphaerales bacterium | reverse complement strand
GCGTATCTGCGATGTCGGGTGAGGTATTTCTGCGATGGGGCGGTGTTCGGGGGGAGGGAATTCGTGGAGGGGATCTACGGGGCGTACCGGAGCCGGTTTGGAGGGAAGCGAACGACGGGAGCGCGGGTGATGAGGGGGTTGGAGAAGCCGGGGCTATTCACGCTGCGCGCCCTGCGGGTCGGAGTGTTTGGAGGAAGCGGCTTGGGAGGGCCGTGAGGATCGACCGTGTCGGCTTTCAGCCGGGAACGGGTCGGTTCGGATCGTGGGATGGAGTAAAGTCGGCGTCATTCGGGCCGGCTTTGGGCCGTGGTTCGGGCTGGCGTCTCGGCGCCGCCTTGTCCATTTTCCGGCCTCATCTCAACCCCTTCATACCAACCATGGCTGAACGCATCGCATTTGTCGGAGTCGGCCGGATGGGCGCGAACATGGCCCGCCGGCTGAAGGATTGCGGTTACCCGGTGACTTCCGTCTACGACCTGGATCGCAAGGTGGCCGGGGAACTGGCCGGGGAACTTGGCGCCGCCGTAGCCGGAACCCTGGCCGAGGTCACGGCGTCCGCGGACGTCGTTTTCACGGTCGTCACGAACGACAAGGCGATGGCGGCGGTGTTCGGTGGAAGAAAGGACAGTCTGTTGAAAGGCGCCCGGGGCAAAGTGTTCGTGAACTGCGCGACCCTGTCGCCCGCGGTGCACCGGGATCTGGAGAAGCGGGCGGCGAAGGTCGGGGCTGAAACCCTGGAGGCCTGCATGGCGTCGAGCATTCCGCAGGCCCGGCAGGGGACGCTTTACCTGATGTGCGGGGGAAAGGCTTCCGTCTTCGACCGCCTGAAACCGATCCTGACCCGTCTCACGAGCGAGGGTTCGACGCTTCGCCACATCGGCGCGGCGGGAAAGGCGGCCGAGGTGAAGGCCCTGGTGAACATGGTGATGAACATCAACACCGCGGGGCTTGCGGAGGGTCTTGCCCTGGGCGACGCCCTGGGTCTCGACCTGGGCATGCTTCGGGAGGTCTTTTCCCAGACAGGCGCCAATTCACGGGTGCTTCAGACGGATGGCGAGGACATGCAGAACCGGGACCATTCCTGCTTTTTTTCCGCGGACCACGCTGCGAAGGACTCGGGGATTGCCCTCGCCCTCGGGCGCCAGAAGAAAATGGCGCTGCCACTCGCGGAAGCCACGCTGAAGCAGTTCCAGAAGATGGTGAAGGAAGGGCTCGGAGGACTGGACAAGTCGGGTATCGCGGAACTCACGTTCAAAGGACGCCATCGTGGCGCTCGGCAACGGGTGTCGACGGCCCGACGCGGGAAGGGCAAGGGCGAGGGCAAGGGTAAGAGGAAGGCCTGAAAAAGGATCTCGGCTGACTGGCGTGCCCACCCGGGTGGTGTCGGTGGGCGACGCCCGTGGTGACCTGCCCGGAGGTTCTCGTCCGGGCAGGATTTCGCGTCCGAGGTCAAGACCGGGCTGTCGCAAAATGAAGCGTTCAACGAGTTCAAGGGAGAAATAGCTCTTGTTTTTTGGGTTCTCGTTCAAAACATACCCGTCCCTATGGCTTCCGCTGTGACCCAGACACCGACGCCTCCCACCGAGGCGCCGGAGCAGGATCGGATGCTCAACGCCCTGGCGTGGGTTGAGATCCATCGTAAACAACTGATGATGGGCGTCGTCGCCCTGATCGCCGTCTTCGCCGCGACCTACCTTTGGCGCCAGTTGGCGGCTCAAAGGGAGCTTGAGGGCAATGCGGCGCTCCTGGTCCTGCGCTCACGTCCGACGCAGCCGGAAACCGCCGCCAAAGCGGCCGACTACCTCAAAGTGGCGGAGCAGCACGCCTCCACGACGGCCGGCCTTCGGGCCCGGTTGCTCGCCGCCTCCGCGTATTTCGCGGAGAATCGGTATTCCGACGCCCAGGCCGAGTTCGAGCGGGTGCTCGCGGCGGACGGCTCCGGAGTGCTCGGAGCCCAGGCGGCTTTTGGAGTCGCCGCTTCGCTGGACGCCCAGGATCAGCAGGACGCCGCGATCGCCAAGTATCAGGACGTGATTTCCCGCTTCCCGAACGACGCCGTCGCGCTTCGTGCCCGACTCGGGCTGGCTCGGATCCACGAGACCCGGAAGCAGCCGGAGAACGCGCTCCGGTTCTACGATGAAATTCTTCGCGACCGCGAACCCGGGGAGGCGGGAGTGGCCGCAACGCAGGCTCGGACCGAGCTGATCCGTCAGCATCCCGAACTGGCGGCGAGTGGCACCCCGGCGTCCGCGACGACAACGCCCCCGAACGCGACAGCGACTCCCGCGCCGGCCACGGCGGGAGCTCCCGGGAACTAGTGGCGCCGGCGCCAGCGGCGGCGCGGCTTACCCGAAGGGGCCGCGGGTGGTCGAACTTCGCGGGTCAGTCCATTCCCTACGCTCGTTTCACTTCGGTCATCCCCCCCCCTCCATTCCTTGGGAGGGGAGCGAAGGCGAGGGAAGGGGACGAGCACGAGTCGGGCGGGCCAGCGCGGCTGGATTGGTCGGGTCGGGTTGGGTCGTGTCGTGTCGGGTCGGCGTGTGTTGTGAATCGTTTGTTATGCGACTCTGCATCATTGGTACGGGCTATGTGGGACTCGTGACGGGGACCTGCTTCGCGGAGGTGGGTCATCACGTGATCTGCGTGGACAACAACACCGCGAAGGTCCGGCAGCTTCAGGAGGGAGGCATCCCGATCTACGAACCGGGTTTGAGCGACATGGTGCCCCGCAACGTCGCCGCGGGACGGCTTCGTTTCACCGATTCGATCGCGGATGGCGTCGAGAATTCGGAGGTCGTTTTCGTCGCGGTTCCGACTCCGCCGCAGTCCGACGGATCGGTGGACTTGAGTTTCATCGAGGCGGTGGCGCGCGAGATCGCGGGGTGCATGACCCGGTACACGATCATCGTCGACAAGAGCACCGTGCCGGTGAAGACGGGCGAAAAGGTCGCCGAAACGATCAAGCGCTACAACAAGGCGCGAGTGGACTTCGACGTGGTTTCGAATCCCGAGTTCCTGAGGGAGGGATCCGCCGTGGAGGACCTGATGAAGCCGGATCGGGTCGTGGTGGGGGTTCTGTCGCAGCGCCCGGTCAGGGCCCTGCGGGAGATTTACTCCCCGTTCGACGCCCCATTCATCGTCACCGACATCAACTCCGCGGAACTCATCAAGCACGCCGCGAATTCGTTTCTCGCCCTCAAGATCAGCTACATCAACGCGGTGGCGGCCGTCTGCGAAGCGAGCGGCGCCAACGTCGTCGAGGTCGCCAACGGGATGGGGTTGGACAAGCGGATCGGCCGGCAGTTCCTGAACGCGGGAATCGGCTTTGGTGGTTCCTGTTTTCCCAAGGACCTCAGCGCGTTCATCAAGATCGCGGAGCAGCTCGGTGTCGATTTTCGCCTGCTCAAGGAGGTTCAGGCCATCAACGCCGAGCAGATGGACCGATTCCTTCGGAAGATCATCGAGACCCTCTGGGTCCTGAAGGACAAACGGGTGGGTGTCCTCGGTCTGGCCTTCAAGCAGAACACCGACGACGTCCGCCTGAGTCCGGCTATCGACCTTTGCCAGCGACTGCTCAAGGAAGGGGCTTCCCTCCGGGTTCACGATCCGAAGGCCATGGAAAAGGCCCAAACGGTCCTGCCCCCTTCCGACACAGTCGAATACGTCGGCGACATGAACGACGTGGCCGCGGGCTGTGACGCCCTGGTGATTGCGACCGAATGGCCCGAGTTCAGCCGGCTCGACTTGGAACGGGCGCGGCGCGAACTGACCCATCCGATCTTCTTCGACGGGCGGAATCTCTTCGACAAGGCCGAGATGGAACGACTCGGGTTCCTGTACAAGAGCGTCGGACGCTGACACCGCGCATGGCGAACCAGCCTCCGGGTGACGGTCCCGCGGGTCTCGGGCGGCAACACGATCCCGACCCCGAATACGCTTCGGGAGACGGTTCGCTCCGCTGGGTCGAGGTCGCCGCGGGGCTGGTCTTTCGGAATCGTCGGCTCCTGATCACGCGGCGTTCGGTGGGAACCCATCTGGCGGGCCTTTGGGAATTCCCGGGCGGCAAGCGGGAGGCGGGTGAGACGTGGGAGGCCTGCCTGGCGCGCGAGCTTCGCGAGGAACTCGACGTGGAGGTCGTCGTGGGAGGGCTCTTCGAGGAGGTTCGGCACGAATACCCCGGCAAAGCCGTGCATCTTCGGTTCTTTCGATGCCGGATCGCGCACGGGGAACCTCGTCCCGTGGGCTGTGCGGAACTCGCGTGGGTGACGCGGGAACGGCTCCGGGACTACGCCTTTCCCGAGGCGGACGCGACGTTGTTGGACCGGTTGGAGACTCTCGAAGCCGCGTGGGACGATGGACCTGACCTCACGGGGACCGTCGGGTCCTGATTCCGTCAGGAACGACGGGGCGAGGAACGCGGGAGCGTGTCGGACGGAGGTTTGGAATAGCCCGGCGGACGCAGGATATCGCCGCGCTGGCCGACTGGGGGCAGGGGGTACGGGCGGCTGATGATTCGCGGGGCGGCGGCGCTGGTCGAGGGCAGGGCCCTGGCCGGGACCGCGGTGGACGCCCTCGGTGCGAAGGTTCCCTGCGCGCTCGAGGAAGGTTGGATCACCTGGGAAGCGGTGGTTCCCGGAAGGTTGCCGGAAAGATTGACGGCTCGGCCCCGTCCCCCGGAGGTGTCGAAGGCGCGATCGACGACCTGGCGGAACGCGGTGGAGAACGACCGGAGAGTGCTCCCCGGCCTTGAATCCTCGGATTCAAGAACGGCCGCCGTCGCGCCATCGATCCCGGGACGGTGGGTGGCGCGGAGGCGCACCGCGGGGTGGTTGCGAAGGTGTCCGTGGGGGCGGGCGGCGTTGATGAGTTCGACGGAAGCGGCCGCCGATGCGGACAGGAGGAGGGCGTGATGATTCTTGTTTTCGGTGAGTCCCGCGATGGCGACCGCCAGCAGGGCTCCCGCGGGCATCCAGGGATGGCTTTCGGATTGCCCGAAGGTCCGGATGCAGCGCATGCGCCGTCGCAGGGTCCGTACGTCGTCCAGGATTCCGACCAGCGCGGGCATGAGGCGGCGCGGGGCGCATTCTTCGAGCAGATGGAGAAGAGTCAGGCCGTATTCGCGCGCGGCGCCGGCGAAGCAACTTCGGAGGACGAACTCGTCGCAGACCTCCTCGCGGACGGAGACCAGGCGCCGAAGGGCAAGCCAGACGACGGGATTGAACCAATGGAGGATCTGGATTCCCGCGAGGACCCAATTGAGGGCGATGTCGCCGCGTTTGAGGTGGGCGAGCTCGTGGAGGAACAAGTACCGGATCTCGTCCGTCGACAACCGTTCGAGCAGGCCGGTTGGGACGAGGAGGCGCGGCCTTCGGAAGCCGCACAGCGCCGGTGACGTAACCTGTTCCCCTTCGACGAGGAGGACGGTGCCGCGCACCCGCATGATCGCCTTGCTCTGCTGGAGGAGGTCGAGGATGTAGGAATCCGTGACGGGCAACGTGTATTTCAGGGCGTTCCGAAGGCGGCGATGGTCGCGGTAGAGAAGGATCCCCAGGGCGACGGCTCCGGGAATCCAGAGAGCGAGGGCGACGAGGAACCAGGACGGAGTGTCCGCGAGGGGGTGGGTCCCGTGGGACAAGGGCACCGGCACGGGGGCGGGCAGCCCGAGGAGCTCGAGAGTGACGGCGGCGACGGTTTTGGGAGCGAGTTCGACGAGATTGTAGAGGCTGAAGGAACTGGCCGGCGCGATTGGGAGCAGGAGCCGGACGAACACGAGGAGCCAGAGACCGTAGCGCCACCGCGGCGACAGCTTCCGGAGCACCGATCTCTCAAGCAACCAGACGACGGCGGCGAGGATGGCCGCGTGCGCGGAATTGCGCAGCAGCCACCCGAACAACCAGCCCGCGGATTCGGCGAGCTGTTCCATAGGTTATTCCCGGCCGTCCAGGACGTCGCGAAGCTGTTTCAGATCGCCGGGCGACAGCTGCTGGCTCTGGACGAAATGGGCGAGCATGGGCGCCAGGGAACCGTCGAACACGCGTTGGAGGAACGATTGGCTGTAGTAGGCGATCGCCTCTTCCTCGTGAATACCCGGCCGGTACACGTAGGCGCGGCCTTCCTCCTTGAAATGCAGGGCGCGTTTCTTGACCAGCCGGCCAATCAGGGTTCGGGCCGTCTTGGGGTGCCAATGTTCCTGGGCGTTGAGCGCCTCGAGAATCTCGTTGGCGGTGCACTGGCCCCGGGCCCAGACGATCTTCATGATCTGCCACTCGGTTTCGGAAATGCGGGGAACCTTCTTCATGGGAGGAGGGAGGCGGGTTTGCGGTGGCATTCGACTACGCCAGTAGTCGCTTCGAGGCAAGCGCGAACTGGCGGGCGAAATTGTCGGGCTCGCCGCACCTCGGACGAGACGCCGCTCGCCCTGGCGGGGCGCGCCCGGTACTGTCCTCGTCCGATACGCCAATGAATCGAATCCTCACTTTCCTGGCATTGAGCCTGATGATGGCGACCGGATCCCTTCGGGGTGAACCCCTGGACGCGGCACCCCTCTGGCCGCAGGGCGCTCCCGGCGCCCTCGGCACCGCCGATCGCGACATTCCCACGATCACACCGTATATCGCCGCTCCCGATCGGGCGACCGGCGCTTCGATCGTGGTCTGTCCCGGGGGTGGGTATGGAGGGTTGGCGCGTCATGAGGGGCACGACTACGCGCTCTGGCTCAATGACCTGGGGATCCACGCGTTCGTCCTCAAGTACCGCCTCGGCAGCGCCGGATACCGGCACCCCAGGATGCTCGAAGACGCCTCCAGGGCGGTGCGTTGGGTCCGTTCGAAGGCGGCCGACTGGCGCCTCGACCGCCAGCGGGTGGGGATCATGGGATCCTCCGCGGGCGGACATCTGGCGTCGACGCTCCTGACCCATTTTTCGCCCGGCAAGGCGGATGACGCGGATCCCGTGGAGCGGGAGAGTTCGAGGCCGGACCTTGGCATCCTTTGCTATGCCGTGATCACGCTCGGAGAGTTCACGCACGCCGGGTCCAAGGCGAATCTGCTCGGACCATCCCCGTCCCCGGAGTTGGTCCGGCTTCTTTCGAACGAACTGCAAGTGACGCCGGAGACGCCTCCGACGTTCCTTTGGCACACCGTGGAGGACAAGGCGGTGCCCGTGGAGAATTCCCTCCTGTTCGCGCAGGCCCTGCGGCGCAACGGGGTGCTCTTCGACCTTCACATCTACGAGAAGGGTCGGCACGGGATCGGGTTGGCCAACGGGCACGCCTGGACGCGCGACCTCGCCTTCTGGCTGGGCGAGCGCGGCTTTCTGAAGAAATAGAATAGAGAAATGGAAGCGGTCTCGACCTCGGGAATCACCGGCCCCTAGCCTCCTCGCCCACATGTTGCGCCTGCCATTCGAGCTGATGCTGGCTCTGAGGTATCTGCGCCCGAAACGGACCTTTGTTTCGGTGATCACCCTGATCGCCATCATCGGAGTCACCCTCGGCGTCACGGTCCTGATCGTCGTCATCGCCGTCATGACGGGGTTCGGTGAACAGCTGCGGGAGCGGTTGCTTGGGTTCAATCCGCACCTGACGATCCGGCGGGTGGGTTCGAACCTGGCCGGGTACCGGGAGATCGTCGACCGCGTGACGCTCAATCCCGGTGTCGTCGCGGCCGCGCCGCTGGTGGAGGGTCCGGTGCTGCTGGAACGCCCGGCCGAGGGCGGGTCGATGGTGCTGACCCCCATCGTGCGCGGCGTGGACCGCGTGGCCGGCCGGGATGTGACGGCGCTTCTGGACAAGATCCGGCTGGGAACCAACGACCTTCGCGGCAATGGAATCCTGCTTGGCTGGGAACTGGCCCGGGAACTCGATGCGCAGCCCGGCGACATGGTGAACGTCCTTCCGCCGGGGCTTGCGCAGCGGATGCTCAGCCAGGCCCGGAGGAATTCCGATGGCCGGACCGAGGAGGCGTTCCTTCCGACGGAGTTCGTGGTGCGCGGGATCTTCGACGCGGGCTTCTACGAGTACAACATGGCCTACGTCGCGACCTCGCTGGGCAACGCCCAGGACTTGTACTCCCTGGAGGATTCCGTCCACGGCGTGATGGTGATGCTGAAGGACCCGATGGCGGCGGTGGCGGTGCGCCGGGAAATCTCGTTGGAACTGGGTCCCGAATACCGTGTGACCACGTGGATGGAGGAGAAGGGGGAGATCCTGGAGGCGGTGGCGGTGGAGAAGAAGGTGATGTTCATCGTGTTGTTCTTCGTGATGATCGTGGCCGCGTTCGGCATCACCAGCACCCTGATCACGTTCGTCGTCCAAAAGACGCGCGAGATCGGGGTCCTGAAGGCGCTCGGGTGCACGCGGTGGCAGGTGTCCAGCCTGTTCCTGAGCCAGAGTGTCTTCGTCGGGGTGGTGGGTGTGGCCTCGGGCTGGGTCCTGGGTGTCCTCGCCGTCCGGTATCGGAATGAATTCCTGGAAGCCATGCGGAGGGTGACCGGCCTGGAGCTGTTCCCGGTGAGCATCTACGGGTTCGGACAACTGCCCGCGCGGATCGATCCTCTCGACGTGGGGCTGATTTGTGGGAGCGCCCTCGTGATCTGCCTCCTCGCGGGACTGCTGCCCGCGTGGAACGCCGGGCGTCTGCAGCCGGTGGAGGCCCTCCGTCATGAGTGAAGAGGCTTTGAAAAGGCCGCTTCTCGTGGCGAAGGACCTGACGAAGACCTACCGGATCGGCCGCAGGACGGTGGAGGTTCTCAGGGGCGTTTCCTTCGAGGTGCGGGCCGGCGATTTTGTCGCGCTTCGAGGCGCTTCGGGTTCGGGCAAAAGCACACTGCTTCATCTGCTGGGCGGATTGGATATCCCCGACACCGGGGTGATTGAGTTCGACGGCGAGCGGATGGAAACCTGGGGGCCGGCGCGCCTGGCCGAGTTCCGCAACCTTCGGGTCGGGTTCGTCTTCCAGGCGTATCACCTCCTGCCGGAACTCGACGCGCTGGAGAATGTCTGTCTTCCGGCGCGGGTCGCCCGCCGGGCGGCCGACGAGGTCTCCGTCCGGGCCCGCGCCCTGCTCACGCGGGTCGGGCTCTCCGAGCGGTGCGATCATCGGCCCGCCGAACTCTCCGGCGGAGAACAGCAGCGGGTCGCGATCGCGCGGGCCCTGATCAACCGGCCGCGCATCGTTCTTGCCGACGAACCCACGGGGAATCTCGATTCGCGAGCGGGGGGAGGGATCATGGACCTGCTTTGTACCCTTCAGAAGGAGGAGGGCATGACCCTGGTGATGGTCACCCACGATCCGCGGGTGGCGGCACGAGCGCCCCGCATTCTGGAACTTGGCGACGGACGGGTCGCCTGAAGGGACGGAGCGCGCGCGAATCCGTCCCCATCGGCCTTGCGTCCGTGACAAACGCTGCCCTAGCGTCGCCTCGCGACGATGAAGGTGTATATCGACGGTCAATTCTTGGATGACGGAGCCGCGAAAATCTCCGTGTTCGACCACGGACTGCTGTATGGGGACGGGGTCTTCGAGGGGATCCGTGCCTACAGTGGGCGGGTCTTCAAGCTCCAGGAGCACATCGACCGGCTTTTCTGCTCGGCGAAAGCCATCCTGCTCAAGATCCCGATGTCGCCGGCGGATCTGGCGGCGGCGGTCGTGGAGACCTGCCGGAAGAACGAGGTGCGCGACGGCTACGTTCGCCTGCTGGTGACCCGGGGTGTCGGGACGCTCGGGCTGAATCCGAACAAGTGCGAGCGCCCGTCGATCATCATCATCGCGGGTAAGATCCAGCTTTATCCGCCCGAGTACTACGAAACCGGACTGACGATCGTCACGGTGCCGACCACCCGTAACCTGCACAGCGCGGTCAATCCCGCGATCAAGTCCCTCAATTACCTGAACAACATCCTCGCCAAGATCGAGGCCAACAACGCCGGCTGCGAGGAGGCCATCATGCTCAATTCCGAGGGTTATGTGGCCGAGTGCACCGGGGACAACCTGTTCCTGGTGAAGGGGCGGCACCTGTTGACGCCCCCCCTGTCGGCCGGCGCCCTCTACGGCATCACGCGAGCCACCGTCATGGAACTCGCCCGGTCGGCGGGACTCAACGTCCAGGAACCCAACCTGACGCGGTACGACGTTTTCAACGCGGACGAGTGCTTCCTGACAGGGACTGGCGCCGAGGTGGTTCCGGTGGTGAAGGTCGACGGCCGGGTGATCGGCGAGGGAACTCCCGGCCCGGTGACGCGGGATCTGGTGAGGGCTTACCACGCCTTGACGAACTCCACCGGGGAGCCGATATACGCTTGACCGAATGTTGAACGTGAACGTTCCCGGAGACACGGAAGGATCGAGGCGCGGACGACATCGGCTGATCCGGAATGCCGCTGGCGCCGTCCGCGAGTCGTATCATCTTGCGGGAGGCCGCCCATGATCTGCAGCGTCTGCCAGAAGAACGAAGCGAAGGTTCACGTCACGCAGATTGTCGATGACAAGATGCAGAAGGTGGATTTGTGCGAGGAATGTTCGAAGGCCAAAGGGGTCACCGATCCCAAAGGGTTCTCGCTCGCCGACCTCCTCCTCGGACTCGGGGCGTCGCAGGAGGGCGAGTCGCGGTCCGCGGGCAAGCCGGGTGACACCGCCTGCCCGGGGTGCGGGCTGACCCAGACGGAGTTCAAGAAGTCCGTCCGCTTCGGCTGTCCGCAGTGCTACACGGCTTTCGGAGACGGGCTGGCGGGGATGCTCAAGTCGATGCACAAAGGGGTGCGGCACGTGGGCAAGGTTCCGACGGCGTTGAAGCCGAAGCGTGATCCGGCGGACCTCCTCAAGGCGTTGAACCGGCGCCTGGAGAAGGCGGTTCAAGCGGAGAATTTCGAGGAGGCGGCGCAGCTTCGCGACGCGATCCGGGCCCTGAAACAAGGGGCTTCCAGCCCGACCTGAGCATGGCGAGCACACTCCAATCGTTCCTGAGCCGCCCGGCCGACGCGGTCCGTCGGACGGGGCCGATGGACCACATCGTGTTCTCGAGCCGGGTCCGGTTGGCGCGGAACATCCAGGGGTATTCGTTTCCCGACCGTGCGAAGAAGGCGGAGCGGGTCCGGTGTCTGGAGGCGATCCGCGGGGCCGTGGAAGCGCTGCCGGTGATGGCGGAGGGTTTTTCGAGCCCGATGGATGCGCTCAACGCGAGCGACAAGCAGCTCCTGGTGGAGCGGCACCTCATCAGCCGGGAGCACGCGGCGAAGAGCGGTGGAAGCGGGTTGGTCGTGGATCGTCTCGAATCCCTGAGCGTGATGATCAACGAGGAGGATCACCTTCGGATGCAATCGCTCCGCCCGGGACTCCAGCTCAGGGAAGCCTGGCAGGCCGTGGACGAGGTCGATTCCGTGCTGGAATCAAAGCTGCCGTTCGCGTTTTCCCAGGATCTGGGCTATCTGACGGCGTGCCCGACCAACGTTGGGACCGGGATCCGGGTCAGCGCGATGCTCCACCTCCCGGGCCTCGTGCTCGCCGAGCTCGTGAACCCCATCATCCAATCCGTCAACAAGCTGGGGCTCGCCGTGCGCGGTCTCTACGGGGAGGGAACCGAGGCGCTCGGGAACATTTTCCAGGTCTCGAACCAACGAACGCTGGGCGAGTCGGAGATCGAGATCGTCGAACGCCTGAGCAAGGTCGTGAACCAGATGATCGAACATGAGCGGAACGCCCGGCAGAAGCTCCTGGAGGAACGGCAGAAGGTCCTGCTGAACCACATTGGGCGCGCCTTCGGGATTCTCGCGAATTCCCACAGCATCTCGTCGAAGGAGGCCATGAACCTCCTGTCGCTGGTGCGGCTGGCCCATGACCTGTCGATGTTCCCCGCCGTGCCCCGGGCACTTCTGGACGAGTTGTTCCTGATCACGCAGCCGGCGCACCTCCAGCGGTCGCACACGGGAAAGCTCGGCGCCGACGAGCGCGACATCCTGCGCGCCGACATGCTGCGCGAGCAGTTGCGGGAAGTGCCGCGTCCGGTGACTCCCCGGCTGACGCCCCCGGCCCAGGGGGCTTCCGGGAACCCGAGGGGGACGGGGGAAACCTGAGAAAGGGGTCCGATTTATGAGTGACGAAGCCATGAACAACTTCACGCCGAGAGCCCAGCAGGTGCTGGCCCTGGCGAAGAAGGAAGCCGACCGGTTCAGCCACAATTTCCTCGGCACGGAGCATCTGCTTCTCGGGCTCATCAAGCTCGGCCAGGGGGTCGCGGTGAATGTGCTCCAGAAGATGGGGCTGGACCTCGAAACCGTCCGGCTCGAAGTGGAGAAGCAGGTCGGGACCGGTCCCGATCAGAAGGTCCAGGGGAACATTCCCTACACCCCGCGCGTCAAGAAGGTGCTGTCCCTGGCGGCCAAGGAGGCCAAGGCCCTCAACCACACCTACGTCGGCACGGAACACATCCTGCTCGGCCTGCTGCGCGAAGGCGACGGCGTGGCCGCGCGGGTCCTGAAGAACCTGGACGTCGACATCGAACAGACGCGCCAGGAGATCCTTCGGGAACTCGATCCGAATTTCGCCAGCCAGGAGGAGCCCGGCGCGCCGTCCGAGGGCGGGGTTCAGAGCGAGCGCCCGGACAAGAAGGGCGAGGTGAAGACTCCCGCGCTCAAGGCCTTCGGCCGCGATCTGACCGAGATCGCCCGGTTGGGCCAGATGGACCCCGTGATCGGCCGCAAGCCGGAGATCGAACGGGTCATCCAGATCCTGTGCCGGCGCACGAAGAACAACCCGGTGCTGCTGGGCGAGGCCGGCGTCGGCAAAACCGCGATCGTCGAGGGACTCGCCCAGGAGATTTCGCGGGGCAACGTCCCGGAAATCCTCCGTGAAAAGCGGGTGATCACCCTCGACATGGCCCTCATGGTGGCCGGCACCAAGTACCGGGGGCAGTTCGAGGAGAGGATCAAGGCGGTGATGGACGAGATTCGGCGCGCCAAGAACGTCATTCTGTTCATCGACGAGCTCCACACGATCGTGGGAGCCGGATCCGCCGAGGGCACGATGGACGCCTCCAACATCATCAAACCGGCGCTCAGCCGCGGAGAGATGCAGTGCATCGGCGCCACTACCCTTAACGAGTACCGGAAGTACATCGAGAAGGACGCCGCGCTCGAACGCCGGTTCCAGAGCGTGAAGGTCGAGGCCCCGAGCGTGGAGGAGGCCATTCAAATCCTGAAGGGGCTCCGGCCCAAGTACGAGGACCACCACAAGGCCGAGATCACCGATCTCGCGATCGATTCGGCCGTGAAACTCTCCGATCGCTACATCACCGGGCGTTACCTTCCCGACAAGGCGATCGACGTCATGGACGAAGCCGGGGCCCGGGCCCGGATCGGCGCGATGACGCGCCCGCCGGAGGTGAAGGACCTCGAAGCCGAGATCGAGGACATCAAGACCCGCAAGGAGAAGGCCATCAAGGAGCAGGACTTCGAGGGCGCCGCCGCCATGCGGGACAAGGAGAAGAACGCCAAGGAGAAGCTCGAATCGACCGTCAGCGCGTGGCGCAACAACCGCGAGGAGAAGCGCGTCAAGGTCGACGAGGACGAAGTGGTCCAGGTGGTGTCGAAGTGGACCGGAATTCCGCTCAAACGCATGGAGCAGAGCGAGGCCGAGAAGCTGCTCGACATGGAGAACGTGGTGGGTCGGCGCGTGATCGGCCAGCAGGAGGCCGTCGCCGCCCTGAGCCGCGCGTTGCGCCGTTCGCGCGCGGACCTCAAGGATCCGCGGCGTCCGATCGGGACGTTCATGCTCCTGGGACCCACCGGCGTCGGGAAGACCCTTCTCGCCAAGGCCCTCGCCGAGCACATGTTCGGGGATCCCAAGGCGCTCGTTCAGCTCGACATGTCCGAGTACATGGAGAAGTTCAGCGTGTCCCGCCTCGTCGGGTCGCCCCCCGGCTACGTGGGCTACGAGGAAGGCGGGCAGCTGACCGAGTCCGTCCGTCGCAAGCCGTACTGCGTCGTTCTGTTCGACGAGTTGGAGAAGGCGCACCCGGACGTCGCGAACATGCTCCTTCAGATCCTGGAGGAAGGGAAACTCACCGACTCGCAGGGGCGGGTCGTGGACTTCCGGAACACGATCATCCTCCTGACCTCCAATGTCGGCGCGGAGACGATCAAGAAATCCAACGTGATGGGTTTTGTCGCTTCGGGGACCGAAAATGGCGCCGACTACGACCGGATGCGGGAACGGTTGCTCGAGGAATCGAAGCGGTTCTTCAAGCCGGAGTTCCTCAACCGGCTCGACGACGTGATTGTCTTCCGATCGCTCACGAAGCCGAACCTGATCGAGATTCTCGACCTGGAGATTGCCAAGGTGATCGAGCGCGTCCAGCGTCGGAACCTCCCGCTCGTGCTGGACGAGAGCGCCAAGGATTTCCTCGTCGAAAAGGGCTACGATCCGCAGTACGGCGCCCGTCCGATGCGGCGCGCGGTTGAACGCCACCTCGAGGATCCCCTCGCGGAGGAGATCCTTCGCGGAACCCTCCACGACAACGATCCCGTGGACGTCACGGTGGAGGACGGCAAACTGGTTTTCCGGCAAACCACCAAGGGCGGGGCCATGGCGGCGGAGGCGGGCACCAGCTGAACCGAACCGAACCGAACCGAATCGATCGATATCCACGGCTGTCGCGGCCAACCAGCCGGTCCGGGTCCTGGGACCCGGACCACAAAACCGCCCATGTCGGACCCGCTTTCCGCCTTCGCGCATCGGTTGCTTCCCGAAATCCGGGGTGGGGACGGTCGTGGGAATCTCCCTTTCGACGACCTCGCCCTGGAGCTTTTCCGGATCCAGTGGGACCGAAACGCCGCTTATCGACGCCTCGCGGAGGCTTCCGGGGTATCGGCGCGCGCGGTTCGGTCGTGGCAGGAAATCCCCGCCGTTCCAACCCTCGCGTTCAAGGAGCTCGAAATGACGGCCCTGGCGCCGTCGGAACGATTGCGGGTTTTTCATTCGAGCGGCACCACCGGCCAGGTGCCGAGTCGGCATCATCACGGAGCCGAATCCCTCGCCCTGTACGAAGCGTCGGTGGAAGCCGGGTTTGAGTCGGGCTTCTGGGCGGGCTCGGCGACAGCTTTGCGGCCCGTCGAACGCCAGCCTGGGCGGACCGGCTGGACCCCCATCTCGCTGACGCCGCCCGCGGATTCCGTTCCCCATTCGTCCCTGGTCCACATGATCGAGCATCTGGGGTCCACGGACCGGGCCGCGACCCGGACACGCTACGTCGGGCGCGTGTCGTCCGATGGCGCTTGGGAACTCGACGGGGATCGGGTTCTCGCGGAGTGGTCGGCGGCGCGGGAGTCGGGACGACCCGTCGTCCTGTTCGGCACCGCCTTCAACCACGTGCATCTCATCGAACTCCTGGAGCGGGAGACGATGGAATGCAGCCTTCCGGCGGGATCGAGGATCCTCGAGACGGGTGGCTACAAGGGGCGTTCGCGGGAATGGACGAAGCCCGCGCTGCGTTCCGCGATCTCGCGGTGTCTGGGCGTGAAGCCGGAGGCGATCGTTGGGGAGTACGGGATGAGCGAACTGAGTTCGCAGGCGTACGAGGGACCTCTCCGTTTGGCGCTGGAGTCGGGGAACACGGATCCGGCCGGCGCGGACAGGGCCTTCGTGTTTCCGGCTTGGGTTCGGCCGCTGGTGGTTTCGCCGGAGACAGGGCGCCCGGCCCGCGACGGGGAGCCTGGACTGTTGCGAATCCTGGATCTGGCGAACGTATGGTCCGCGATGGCGGTTCAGACCGGGGACCGCGCGGTGCGTCGTCCGGGCGGGGGGATCGAACTGCTGGGTCGTGCGCCGGCGGCCGAACCGCGGGGGTGTTCGCTGATGGCGGCGTGACCACGAAGCCCAGGGATGAACCTTCCGAACTACTTCCTCGCCGACATGCCACTGGAGGCGGTGCTCCGACCGGAGATGGTTTTGGAGGCGTGCCAGACGTTGAAGCGCAACCGCGAACGTTTCCTGTTTCCACGGAGCACCGAATCGGTGATTCAGGCGCTCGTCGAGGTCGCGCGACTTTGGTTGGCCCCGCATTCACCTTGGCGCGCGGCGGCGGTGGAGGCGAGCGACGCGGAGCCCGGGTTTTCCGCGGCGCTGCTGGGCGCGGGGCTGGATGCCTACTTCCGGCAGTGGACGCCACGGGGGCTTTCGGCCCTGGTGGTTCAGGATCTCGGGCATCCGCAGCGGCTGGACCGGTTGGTGGCGAATGACGCGGAGATTTTCCAGGGGACTTCGGCCCAGGCCCGGGGACCCGAACTGCTCGCCCATGTCGCGGCGGGGGCGATGCCCACGCCGGTCGTCACCGGGTTGCTGCATGGTCTCCTGGTCCGCTCGGCGCAGTTCGTGAAGTGCGCTTCGGGGAATTCCCGGATACCGAGGCTCTTCGCGCATTCGCTGCGCGAGGTGGAGCCGAAGCTCGCGTCGTGCGTGGAACTGGCGGCGTGGGTGGGGGGCGAGACGGTGCTGGAGGCGGCCCTTTGGGACGAGGCCGATTGCGTGGTGGTTTCGGGGACGGACGAGACTCTGGACGCCTTGCGACGGCGGATTCCGCGCCGTGTGCGGTTCGTGGGGCATGGGCACCGGGTGAGCGCGGGGTACGTCGCCCGGGAGGTCCTGGGTCCGCTGGATGCGCCGCGCACGATCGAGGCGGCGGCGGCGGACGTGGCGGCCTGGGACCAGGTGGGGTGCCTGTCGCCCCACGTGATCTATGTCGAGACCGGGGGATTGCTGCCGCCGGAGATTTTCGCGGAGCGACTGGCCGGCGAACTCGCGCGGGTCGAGGAGCGGCTTCCCCGCGGGCGCGTGTCGGAGGCGGTGGCGACTGGAATCTTCGAGCGGCGCGAAATGTACAGAGTGCGGGCGGCGGGTGGGGATGGAACGCGGATCTGGTCGAGCGACGAATCGACGGCGTGGACGGTGGTGTACGAGGTGGATCCGCAATTCCAGCTCTCGTGCGGGAACCGGTTTGTGTATGTGAAGCCGGTGGACACGCTGGAGGAGTGCCTTCGCCTGGCGGAGCCGATTCGGGGGCAGTGGTCGACGGTGGGTCTGTCGGCCGCGGGTCTTCGGGTGGACGAACTGGCTCAGCAATTCGCCTCCTGGGGCGTGACGCGGGTATGTCCCCTGGGGCGGATGCAGTCGCCGCCCCTGACGTGGCGTCACGACGGGCGGCCGGTCCTGGGCGACCTGGTGACATGGACCAATCACGAGCGGCCACCGGAGTGAGTGGAAGATGAAGGGAGTTCGATCGCGATGAGGATGGAGCTACGGCGGACGTTCCAGTTTGAAGCGGCCCACCATCTGCCGCATGTGCCGGCCGGCCACAAGTGTCGGCGGTTGCACGGTCACAGTTTCGTCTGCGAGGTGGTGGTGGCGGGGGAATGTGACCCGGAACTGGGTTGGGTGATGGACTACGCGGACATCAAGGCCGCCTTCCAGCCCATCTGGGAGCGTCTGGACCACCGGTACCTGAACGAGGTGGAAGGGCTGGAGAATCCGACCAGCGAAAAGATTGCCGCCTGGGTCTGGAAAGAATTGAAGCCCCGGCTGCCGCTTCTCGTCGAAGTCCACGTGGCGGAAACCTGCACCGCCCGTTGCGTCTACCGGGGAACCTGACGAACCTGACATTCGGGCCCGAGCCGGGGATTGCGGCGGGAGCGGAAAACTGGTGCTGTGAGGGCTCGAAGCCCACGTTCAGCCTCCCAAAACGATGAAAACACTGTGTCAACTCGCCGCGCTCGCGGCGGCCTTCCTTGTTCTGAACGTCCATGCCGCGCCCAAGGTGGGGGATCCGGCGCCGGACTTCACCCTTCAGGCCAGCGACGGCAAGACCTACCAACTGTCCAGCTTCCGCGGCAAACAGGCGGTGGTGATCGCCTGGTTTCCCAAGGCGTTCACCGGGGGGTGCACCGCCGAATGCAAATCGTTGCGGGAGAATGGGAGCCAGATCAGCGGCACGGGCGCGGCCGTGTTCGCGGCCAGTGTCGACGACGTCGGAACGAACAAGAAATTCGCGGAGTCCCTGGGGCTCGACTACCCGATCCTGAGCGACCCTTCGAAGGAGACCGCGAAGGCCTACGGAGTGCTCAATCCCGCCAACAACCTGGCCCAGCGCTGGACGTTCTTCATCGGGCGTGACGGCAAGCTTCTCGCCATCGATCAGGCCGTGCAACCGTCCTCCCACGGGACGGCGGTGGCCGAGCGATTGAAGACGCTCGGCGGCAAGTAGTTCGCACAAGTCGGCGGTTGCGGCCCCGTTCGAGACGGAGCACCGTTGCGCGTAACTCGGTTCCGGCGATGGCGGAACCCATCGGAACTCAGCCGTCGCCGCGGTGTTGGAACCGGAGTGCTGTATCAGAGTCATCCACTCATGAGATTTCGAATCACGGTGCTGCTGTTGGGACTTGGCCTCGTGGGAATCGGGGGCATTCCCGGCGGCTTGTCCGAGGCCGGCGCGGAGGAGGCGTCGGCCAATGCTCCGGACGAGGCGGGCGCGGTCGACAATGTGCCTGAAGAAGGTGACGCCACCGAAACCGCTCCCGATGTGCTCGCGGGAAACCCCTATCGGGCCATTGTCGTGAGGAACGCGTTTCAACTGAAGGAGCCGCTGCCGCCGCCGCCGCCCCCCACCAACGCGCCACCGCCTCCGGAACAGCCCAAGGTCGACGTCAAGCTGGCCGGTCTCGCTGAAATCAAGGGGGTCCGATACGCCTACCTGATGGTGCCCGACGCGGATCGTCCGGGACAGTTCCTGTATCCAACCCTGACCGACAACCCCGGCCAGCCGGGTTCCCGCGTGCGCCATCAGAGCCTCGAAGTCCGGGAGATCGACATCAAGTCCCAGACCGTTCGCCTGGTCAACGGAGGGATCGAGGCGACGATCAATTTCAAGGACAACGGGGTGAAGAACCTCGCCGCCGCCACTCCGGCGACCCGGCCGGGTGTTCCGGGCCAGCCCGCGGTCGCTCCACGGCTCACCGCCCCCCTCGGCGCATCCCCGCAGGCGAATGCCGCGCCGATGGCCGAAGCGATTGTTTTCTCGCGGAATCCGAATCGAGCCAGTGGTGGCAATTCCATGAATGGCGCCCAGGGCGGGTCGAGTCCCTCCATGATCAACGGAATTCCGGCCAGTGTCCTCGCCCAGCCGATCAACAACAATGGTTCGGGCGTTGTCGTTCCGACTCGGCCCGTCCGCACGACGGGCGCCGGGGGGAATTCCGCGTCCGGCACCGTGCCGCCTCAGCCGCAGATCACCCTTGAACAGGAGTATCAGGCGCTGATCCGGCAACGGCAGGTCGCCGACCAGCAGGGCATTCAATTGCCACCCATTCCCGGCCTGCCCATGCCGACGGATCCCGCCCCGTAGTGGGTTGCTGGGGACCTTGTGGCCGTTGAGCGCCGTGAATCTTCGCCACCCGAATCATGGACCGCGTCAGCGCGCCGTGGCCGCGCTGGTTGCGGTCGCCGTTGTTCTCAACGGGTCCAGCATCGGTGCCGAATCGAGGGCCGCGGAGCCGGTCGCCGCGCCTGCGGTCCGGCGATTGGGAACCAATGAACTCGTGGCCGGCCGGTTCCTGACGTACCTGGCTCCCTTGAACGCCTACGCGCGTTCCCAACTGGGCCAGGTGGGGCTTCAGACCCGGGTGGCGCAGGCCGCGGTGGTGCTTCCGGAAGGCTGGGACGCGGGGCCGCCCGTGCCGATCCTGGTGGTCTGTTCGTCGAGTGGGTCGCCGGCGATCCCGCAGATGCGCGGGTACACGAACGCCGCGCTGGCGGGAGGGTGGGCGGTCCTGGCGGCCGATGGTCCCCAACTCAGCCCCGATCGCGACACGGTCCTCTGGAACTGGGGGTTGGTCGGCAGCGCCCTCGAATACTTCCAGGGCGCGGTCCCGAAAGCCCGCCTGTGGCCGGTGGCGGTGGGCGGTTTTTCTGGAGGCGCGAAGCGGGCGGCGTGCGTGGCCGCCGCATTGGCCCAGTCGAGGCGCCAACTCCTGGGAGTCTTCATGGGGGGCTGCAATGAGGATCGCGCCACGACCGGCGCCTTGCTCTACCAGGCGGGTCCGGCTTTCCACGCGGCGCCGATGTTCCTGAGCAATGGCCGGTCCGATCCCATCGCGGGACCGGCGCATGGCGCGTCAGTGCGGGCGCAAATGGAACGTTCCGGCTTCTCCCGGGTCCGATCGGAGACCTACGACGGCGGGCACCGTTTGTCGTCGGCTCAACTGGCCGACGCGCTGAGTTGGTTCCTGGCGAGTAGATCGCCGGGCGCGACGAAGGCCCCCGTCTCGACGCTGCGATAGGCGGCTTCGACGAGCGCCATCGTCCGAAGATTGTCGCGTCCGCCGATCTCCGGGGTCTCCGAGCGCTCCAACGCGACGAGCAGTTGGGCCATCGTCCCGATGAAGGCGTCGGGAAACCACGATTCCGCCCAGCGCGGCTCACGGAATGACGCGTCGCCTCGGACGGCCCAACGCAGCGTGCTCGGGGTCGTGTACGGGTCCTTGCACCAACCGATGTCCCCGAGGGCGAGGCCTTCGGTTCCCTCGATCCGCCACTGGATCCGCAGATCCGCGGGACAACCCTCCTTTGCGGGGCCGGTCCAGGTGTCGTCGACGCCGACGCAGCGGAGACCTCCCGCATACTCGAGGATGTAGGACGCGATGCCGTCGGTGTGCGGGAACGTCGTGCGCGGATCGGTCCGCACGCTGCAGACGATGCGTTCGGGGTCACCGAACCAGTACCGGAAGCAGTCGAGGTGATGGATCGACATGATGCGCAGCGTGACCCACCCCAGATCGCGCTGCCATGGCATCCAATGGGGGATCCCCCGCATGTCGATCGTCGCGAAGACGGGTTCGCCGAGGCGCCCGCTGGCGACCAGCTGGCGACCCGCGCGGACGCTGGGGTCGTAGCGCATGTTCTGGTTCACGGCGAGCGTGATGCCGGCCGATTCGCAGAGGTTCACCGCCTCGACGGCTTCGGCGAGGTTCACTCCCAGGGGCTTCTGGGCGAGGATCCCGAGCGCGGTTCCACGGGCGCAGGCTTCGCGGATCAGCGGAAGTTGGGCGGCAGGTGGAACCGCGAGGTCGAGCACTTCCACGGTCGGATCGGCGAGGAGATCGGCGGGGGTCGGGTGGACCTTCGCGATCCCATGTTTTCGGGCGGCGTCCTCCGCGCGGGCGGCGGTCCGGGCCGCGATCGCCACGGGGTTGAAGCCCGCTTTCCGGTACGCCACGAGGTGGCAGTCGCTGACGATGAAGCCGGCTCCGAGAATCCCGATGCGCCAGTCCTTGCGTTCGGGGAGGACCGGGTGGATGGCGAGTTCCATGCCCGAATCAGACCGTGGATTCGGTCGCGGGTCAGCCTCGGGTTTCCGCGCGCCCAATTTCGGCTTGGGGCCCCCCCCGCGGGCGACGTTGAATGGGCCCGTGTTCGAGCCTCCGGTTTTTCGATTGATCGATGAAACGCATGTCCTTCATGCGGGCCGGGCGTACACACACTTCAGTGGAAGCGACTACTTCCGGTTGTCCTGGCATCCGGAGGTGCGTCGGGCCGCGGAGCGCGGGATCCGCGAGTACGGAACGGGGATCTGCGCGTCGCGGATGACCACCGGCAATGCGCGGATCTACGGGGAGCTCGAACGGGCACTTGCCCGATTCTTCGGCGTGGAATCGGCGACCCTGACCTCCGCCGGCTACACGGCTCCCATAGTGGTCGCCCAGGCGCTGGCCGACGATCACGGGAGGGTCCTTCTGGACTCGAAGGCGCACGGATGCCTGCGCGACGCGGCCGTGCTGACCGGACTTCCGGTTGTGGACTTCCGGCACGGCGATGCCAAGGACCTGGAGCGGCGCGTCCGCGCCCGCCGGGGAAACTCGCGGGACCCGGACCTGGTGCTGTGCAACGGACTGGATGCCGTCGATGGGCGCGTCGGGCCGATCGCGGAATACGCGGCCGTGCTTGGAGGAGAACGCGGGACCCTGGTGGTGGACGACGCCCATGGCGCGGGGGTCTTGGGCCGTCGGGGCCGGGGGGCGGTCGAGTGGTCGGGGCTGGCCTTCGACCGGGTCGTGGTGACGCTGACGCTGAGCAAGGCGTTCGGGAGCTACGGAGGCGTGGTGCTGGGGGATCGCGGCCTGCGGCGGCGCATTCTGGAGCGGAGCCGGCTGTTCACAGGCAACACGCCTCCCGCTCCGTCGAGCGTGGCCGCGTCCCTCGGCGCGCTCGGGGTGATCGCGCGGGAGGGCGCCGCGTTGCGCGAGAAGTTGCGGAACAACCTCGATGCGATACCCGATTGGATTCGCGGCGGCGGGAGCGGAGTCGGTCCCGGGCCCGGGCCTGGACCGATGTTTTCCGTGGCCGGAACGGACGCCGAGGCGGAACGTCTGCGCCGCCTTCTGTTGAAGAAGGGGATTCATCCCCCGCTCATCCGGTACCCGAACGGACCCGCCTCCCGGTATTTTCGATTCGCCCTGTCGACGGCGCACTCGGCGACGCAGATCGGCGAACTCGTGGAAGTCCTCCAAAGGCATTTCCGCCGCGAAGGGAGGGAACTGCGATGAGCGACGGGCGCTCCAGCCATCGGTCGATCCATGTGATCCACCGGGCCTTCGGGATACTGGGAGCGGTTCTCATTGGCGGGCTGATGGCCGGGGTGGGCGGCTGTGATTCGGGGAACGGCGGGGCGGGGGGAGGGTCGGGTCGGGCTTTGTACCCGAGGGTGGACACCCCTTTGGTGGCGGCCCCCGCGGGCGGGCGGGATTCGGAAGGGGCGTCTCCGGATCCCCTGACCCTGGTGAAAGGCACGGGTGATTCGCCGGAGCCGGTGCTGTTGGGCATTCAGACGGACCTTTCGCCGGGAACCCTTTGGCACAGTCCGGCGAATCAAGTGTCGTTGTTCGCGGACCTGGCGCGCATCGGTCTGGGGGCTCCGTCGTTCCTCGCGTATTCGTCACCGACGGGCATCGCTTCGCTTCGGCCTGGGGGTGTGATGACGGGGGATCAGATGCGGGAGAACTGGCTCCTGGCGGCATTCCCGGGCGCGTCGGGGTGGACCGACTGGGACAGTCCATGGGCGGTGTTTTTCCAGAACCGGCCGAGGCATGTGGTGCTCGAAACCAACACCGTCACGATCGGGTTCGACGGGCCGGCGGGTTGGTGGACGTTGATGCCGCTGTATGGGACCTACCTGCCGCCGCAGCAGGGTCGGGAGATCCTGAAGGCGCAGGGTTTGAAGGAGAAAGGCCTGTTGACCTGGGAATGGCCGCTCGTGGTGGCGCGGGATCCACTGACCCGCCTGAGGTACTGGGCGGGAGCCACCCGCCGGTTTCCCGTGCGAACGGGGGGAGGCGTCGGGGTTCGAGGCCGCAAAGGCGCCGTGGTCCTGACCGAGCGATTCGATTGGATGGAGATCCCGGACGCGTGGTCGACGCGACCCGTCGAGATCGCCCCGGTCAGCCCCGTTCTCGGGCTCGTTCTCACGAAGGGCCAGACGTTCCCGGTGAAGTTCTCGAAGGCCCCCTTCGATTTCGAGATGCCGACGGTGTACGGGCCCTGGTTCGGCGTGCCCGACGCGCGTGAAACGACGATGTCGTTCGCGGTGCTCGAATACATCAACGAGTCCGAGCGGGTGACCGGCGCCGGGCGGGCAACGTCCGCGATCACCGCGCCGGCGGCCGCGGCCTTGGAGGCCCTTCGCGACGCGGGCCGCGAAGTGTTCCAGGCGGAAGGTGGGTATCGCCCCGAGGGCGGCGGGGATTGGGCTTCCAAGGCGGCGTTGACCGGTTACCTGTGGCAGGCGCGTGCCCTGGAGTTCCTGGACGAAACCAGCCGGTCCAACGCCGTGGTCGACCTGCGGCGTGGCTTGCGGGATCACGTTCTCGTGCCCGAGCGATGGGCGGAACTGGCACCCGGGGTGAATGGGGTCGAGCCGAAGGCGCCGGAGCGGGAGCCCAGGGATGTCGACGATCCGGAATGGGCCTCGTCGCTTGTGCAGGCGCTTTGGGCCGTGGCCCATGGGACCGGGGATCGGGCGCTGGTGCGCGAGAGGTGGCCGCTGGTGCGCCAGGCGTGGGAACGGCACCGAACGGTCACCTGGGCGGGGTTCGGTCGGCGTGGAATCGCGACGCTCGGCGACGGCGCGGCTCCCGCGATCGCGTGGACGCGCCTGGCCTGGCTGGCGGGAGACCAGGAAGCGTATCGGGCGGGGTGTGGGGATGTGGCGCGGGAGTTGGTGCTTCTCCACGCGCGGCTTCGGGGGGGCGCCTGGTTTCGGGAACAACAACCCTGGCGGCCGGGACCGGCGATGCCTGAAACCGTCGCGCCATGGCGGCTTCCGGTGGGGACGCTGGGGTGGGAGGTGGCCGGCCCGGGCTGGAATTCCGAGGGCATTGAGAACTGGCCCGGAAACCGGTGGCGACGGTTCGTGGATTGGGACGTCGCTCGCTTCTGCCGGCATCAACTGGCGGCGGAGGTGGAACGGGAGATCGGGTGGCTCGAGCAGGCGCGGAGCGGCGGGGTGGACAAGGGGGAGTTCCGGGAAGTCCTGGCGGCGTTGCGCGAGATGGGGTTCGGGTTGGGGAAGAAGGATGCCCGAACCGTGCTCGATGCGACGATTGCCCCGGGAGCGCCGTCGTCCGCGCGGTTCGCCCGAGCTCTGGCGATCCTCCGCGCGGAAGGGTGGGTTCGGACCGAGCTGTTGATCCCGCCCGTGGATTTGGAGGTGGCCGATGTTCCTGAGTCGGCCGGGGTCGGCGAGACAGGCGGCCATCTGATTCAGACGATTGATCCTGGAGGACCGGATGGGTCGCCGCGGTGGCCCCGCGTGCGTTGGGTGCGCTGGCCGGCGCCGGGGGGGGGTCTGTGGGATGTCGGGGAAGTGCGGGCTGGAAATGCGGACATGCCCGCCGGGGTGAACTCCGTGGAGGGTTCCCACGGAATCCGGTGGGAATTCCGGGGCCGGTGAAACGATTCGGGTCGGGCGAATAGACGTTTGCCGTCCGGAAAACGGGGTGCGTAGGATTTCGGGACGCGCATGAAACTCGAAACCCTTTGCCTCCATGGCGGCACCCAGCCCGATCCGACGACCTTTTCCCGGGCGTTGCCCGTCTACCGGACCTCATCGTTCGTGTTCCGGAACACGGAGCACGCGGCGAATCTCTTCGCGTTGAAGGAGCTCGGGAACATCTACTCGCGCCTCATGAATCCGACGACGGACGTGTTGGAGAAGCGCGTCGCGTTGTTGGAGGGGGCGCATGAGATGGGGGGGCTGGGGGTCGCGTCGGGCACGGCCGGAGTCTTCTATTCGGTCATCAACCTCGCCCAGGCGGGCGACAACATCGTCTCGGCGCGCAACCTCTACGGAGGGACCTACACCCAGTTCAACGACATCCTTCCGGCGCTGGGGATCCAGGTGAAGTTCGTGGATTCAACCGACCCCGGGAATTTCGCGCGGGCGATTGATGACAGGACGCGGGCGGTGTTTTGCGAGTCCGTGTCGAATCCCGCGCTGGAGATCACCGACCTCGAGGCGGTGGCGGGGATCGCGCACGCCCGCGGGTTGCCGCTGATCGTGGACTCGACCTTCTCGACGCCGTACCTGACCCAGCCGATCCGGCACGGGGCGGACATCGTGGTGCATTCGCTGACCAAGTGGCTGGGCGGACACGGAACGGGGATCGGGGGGTTGGTGGTGGATTCGGGGCGATTTCCGTGGGCGGCGGGGAAGCATCCGCTCTACACCACTCCCGATTCGAGCTACCACGGACTGCGTTGGGGCGTGGACCTTCCGGATCCGCTGCGACCGCTGGCGTTCATTCTTCGGATGCGGACCGTGCCGCTTCGCAACCTGGGCGCGTGCATCTCGCCGGACAACTCATGGATGTTCCTGCAGGGGATCGAGACCCTGCCGCTGCGGATGGATCGGCATTGCGAGAACGCGCTGGCGGTCGCGCGCCATCTCCAATCCCACGCGGGCGTTTCGTGGGTGCGGTATCCGGGGCTGCCCGACAGTCCGGAATATGGCCGCAACGAGAAATACCTCCGCGGCAAGGGCGGCGCGATGGTGGTGTTCGGCATCCGAGGCGGGAAGGAGGCGGGCCGGAAGTTCATCGACAGCCTGCGTCTGTTCTCCCACCTGGCGAACGTGGGCGACGCCAAATCGCTCGCGATCCACAGCGCGACGACGACGCATTCCCAGATGTCGGACGAGCAGCAGGCCGCGGGCGGGATCACGCCGGACCTCGTCCGGTTGAGCGTTGGGATCGAGCACATCGACGACATCCTGGCCGACCTGGATCAGGCGTTGGCGGTTGCGCTGGCATGATCGTGGGTGGGCAAAGGTCGTGCCCGGGAGGGACGTTTCCGGTTGGCGCGCCCCTCCGGGTGGTTCGACGGCTCGAAGGGAAGGGGATTTGTGACAACGAGCGCGACGCAATTTTTCGAATTGGCGACGGAAACGGCGCCGTTCTACCTCCAAAGCGGCGAATCGTTGTCGGCGGCGACGCTGGCGTACGAGACGTACGGGACGCTGAATTCGCGGCGCGACAACGCGGTGCTGGTTTTCCACGCGCTGAGCGGAAGCCAGCACGCGGCCGGCTTCAATCCCGCGGTTCCCGGATTGGCTGATCGCTGGACCGAGGAGAACCATGTGGGGTGGTGGGACGATTTCATCGGGCCGGGGAAGGGGTTGGACACCGACTCGTTCTTCGTGATCTGCGTGAACTACCTCGGCGGCTGTTACGGTTCGACCGGGCCGGCTTCCCTGGATTCACGGACGGGAAGGCCGCAGGGCCCCCGGTTCCCGCAGTTGACGATGGCGGACATCGTGGATTCGCAACTGGCGCTCCTGGACCATCTCGGGATCGGCACGTTGCACGCGGCGGTTGGAGCTTCGCTGGGCGGGCTGATGACGTTGAGTCTGGCGACCCGGTGGCCGGAGAGGGTGCGGACCGTGATCCATTTCGCTTCGGGCGCGCGCACCACCCCCCTGCAGCGGTTGCACAATCTCGAACAGATTTTCGCGATTGAATCGGACCCCGCCTTCCGGGGCGGCGACTACTATCACGGCGGCCCGAGACCGGATCGCGGCCTCGCGCTCGCGCGGATGATCGGGCACAAGACGTTCGTATCCCTGGGCGCCATGGAGGAGCGAGCTCGTGGGGAAATCGTCCGCCGGGACGAGTCGATGGCGTGGTATCAGCTTCGAAGTCCCCTGGAGAGCTACATGCTTCACCAAGGGCGGAAGTTTGTCCGGCGGTTCGACGCGAACACCTACCTCCGGATCCTGGACGCCTGGAATCGCTTCGATCTGGTCCGGGAAGCCGTGGCCTCCGATCCGGTCTCGCTCTTCCAGCGTTGTCGCAAGCAGAACTACCTCATCTTCACGATCGATTCCGACGCCTGTTACCATCCCGAGGAACAAGCCTACCTGGCCGAAATCCTGAAGAAGGCCGGCGTGGACGCGACCCGGATCACGCTGCACAGCGACAAGGGCCACGACTCGTTCCTGCTCGAGGCGCATCTGTACCGGCCGTTCCTGCGGGCGGCGCTGCAGAGCTGACGGGTGTCGGATGGGGCCGGGAGGATCTCACGGAGCCACCAAGACACGGAGGTGGGAGAGAAAACCATGGGCAGCGCCGTTGGGGACTGAGGGGTTGAATCAGCAGGAACGGGGACCCGTGGGCGCTCCAAAGCTGCCCTCCGTGCCTTTGTGCCTCCGTGAACGAAAACCTCCGCGATCGTTCAGCCGATCCGGCTCCGGAGCTGGCGGGCAACACTGAGGAAGGCCTGGGCGGGAGCCGATTCCGGGGCCGTGGCGACGACCGGCGCTCCTGCATCCCCGCCGGCCCGGATCTCGGTGAAGAGCGGAATCTCGCCGAGGAACGGGATTCCCGTTCGATGGGCCTCACCCGAGCCGCCTCCGTGGCCGAAGATCTCGACGCGCGATCCGTCGGGCGCGGTGAAGTAGCTCATGTTCTCAACGATTCCGAGCACGGGCACGTTCAGCTTCTGAAACATGGCGATGCCCTTCCGGACCACACCCAGCGAGGCCTCCTGAGGCGTCGTGACGACCACGCCGCCGTCCAGCGGGACGGTCTGGCAGAGCGTTAGTTGAGCGTCTCCCGTGCCGGGGGGCAGATCCACGAAGAGGACGTCCAGATCGCGCCAGTCGGTCTGAAGGAGGAACTGCTGGATCGTCTTGACGATCATGGGCCCGCGCCAGATCACCGGCTGGTCGTCGTCGATGAGAAACCCGATGCTCATTAGGCGGACTCCGTGGCGATCCGGCGGGATGAGCTTCTGGTCTTCGGTCACATCGGGACGATCCTTGCATCCCATCATCAGCGGAATCGAGGGGCCGTAGATGTCGCAGTCCAGGAGGCCGGTGCGAAGGCCGAGATGATGGAACGCGCACGCGAGATTGACGGAGACCGTGGATTTTCCGACCCCGCCTTTTCCGCTGGCGACCGCGACGACGCGGCGGACACCGGGGACCTGGTTCTGATTGGCCCACGGGTTGGCGCCACCGGCCGGACCGGGCCCGGCGGGGGCCCCGGTGGTTCCCGCGCGCGATGCGGCCGAAGGAGCGGCGCCGGGTGGGACGCGGACCTCCACCTGGACCGAGCGGACGTCGGGGAGCGCCCGCAGCGCGGATTCGCATTCCACCTGGATTTGGCGGCCGACGTCGGCGTTGCCCGACGTCAACTGGAGGAGGACGTGGACGGTTCCCTGGTCGGTCCGGGCCTCCTTGACGAGGCCGAAGGAGACGATGTCGCGGCTGAAGCCCGGGTATTTGACGCCCTTGAGGGCGCCGAGGATCTGTTCGTTCGACGGCATGGAGGGAGTGTTCGCCGCTCAGGTCACTGTTGGCGGGCGGGTTTTCCGGAAACCGCCGCGGCGTGTTCGGAGAACGATTTGCCGCGACCTGTCGGGCTGATGACGGAATCGATGATTCCGCGTTGGAACTCTTCCCACATGGGTGACATGCCGCGGAGCTTGTCGACAATCTTCGAGAAGGCGTCGACGACGTAGTCGACGTCCTCGGCGGTGTTGTCCTTACCGAGCGTGAGGATCAGGTTTCCCTGGGCGAGGGCGTGGTCGAGGCCGATCGCGGCGAGGACGTGGGAGATCTTGAGGGATTTGCTGACGCAACTGGAACCGCTGGCCACGGCGACGCCGTTGAGATCGAGGAGGAGCAACTGGCCTTCGCCCTCGATGAACTCGGTGCTGATGTTCAGGTTGTTCGCGATCCGCTTGGGACCGGGCTCGGGACCGTTCAATTTGATGAACGGGATCCGCGTCTTGAGGCCGTCCCAGAGCCGATGCTGGAGGGCCGAGACGTGCTGGATCCTGGCTTCGAGATCGCGCAGGGCAATCTCGGCCGCGACGCCGGCGCCGACGATCGCCGGGACGTTCTCGGTGCCGGCCCGCCGGCCGCCCTCCTGGACGCCTCCGTGAAGGATGCTGACGATACGGGCGCGGCGGTTCCGGTACAGCACGCCGACACCCTTCGGACCGTAGAACCGGTGGGGGGACAGGGAGAGCAGGTTGGCGCCCAGCGCCTGAACATCAATGGGGGTCCAGCCGGCGCTTGAATTGGCGTCCACGAAGAGCGGGATTCCCTTCTCCGCCGCGATGCGACCGACCTCGGCGACCGGTTGAAGGGTGCCGATGTCGTGGTTGGCCAGCTGGACGCAGATCAGCGTCGTTTTGTCGGTGATCGCTTCCGCGAGCTTGTCGACCAGGAGCCGACCTTCGGAATCCACCGGCACCTTGGTGTGGGTGAAGCCCTCCTTTTCGAGGAACTCGATCGAACTGAGAATCGCCGGGTGCTCCACCTCGCTCCAAACAATGTGGTTTCCCCGGCGCCGATTCGCGTATGCAACCCCCTTGACCGCCAGGTTGACGGATTCGGTTCCGCACGAAGTGAAGAAAATGTCCTCGGGCGATTCGGCGTGGATCAGGGAGGCGAGTTGGGTCCGCGCCCTGGCCAGCGCGTCCCGGACGCGCAGGCCATGCTGGTGGAGCGACGAGGCGTTCCCGTAGGCCTCCAGGAAGAAGGGTTTCATCGCCTCGAACGCCTCCGGAAGAAGCGGGGTCGCGGAGAGATGATCCAGATAGACTTGGCGCATGGGGAATTGGGGGAGACTTCGGAGAGCAATCGGGAACGGCAACGGTGACGGTGACGGTGATGGCGCTGGGACGGGACGGTATGGCGCGCCCCGGAACCGCCGGGTCGACGGAAGGAACGGCGACCAGACGGTTCGGCGGTGGGGACGCCCGTGGGCTCGGTCGAGGGACGGTCGAGGAGCGACGGTCAACCGCCGCTCACTCAAGTCCCAACGGTTTCGAGGCGGGCTTCGGTGGCGGTTGAGGCGGTCGCGGCAGGGTGCCGCTTCACATAGTCCTCGAGGGCGGCCTTGAGAGCCTCCTCCGCGAGGACGGAGCAGTGGATCTTCACCGGCGGAAGGCCTCCGAGGGCGTCGACGACTTCCTGGTTCGAAAATTGAAGCGCCTCTTCGAGCGTGCGGCCCTTGATCAGTTCGGTCGCCATGCTCGAACTCGCGATGGCCGACCCGCAACCGAAGGTCTTGAATCGGGCGTCCGTGATGCGGCCGTTCTCGACCTTGAGGCTCATCTTCATGATGTCGCCGCAGGCGGCGGCGCCGACCTCGCCGACGCCGTCGGCGTCCGGAAGGTCCCCCATGTTGCGGGGGTTCATGAAGTGTTCCATCACGGTCTTGTTGTACAGGGTGTAGGTGTCGCTCATGGTCGTATTTCGGGCTGAGGTTGGTTGAATGAGAAAATGGCGCTCACGGGCCGGCCGGCACGGGCTGGTCCAGGACGTTCTCGTCGTCGAGCGCCAACCGCCGCGAGATCGTCGCGGATTCGGGTGTTTTGGGTGTTTCGGGTGTTGAGGCCCGGGACGCCGGATTCGCCGCGACGGGAACGAGGGGGCCGACGACCTCCTGTTTCTCGGCGAGTTCGAGCAGGGTGGTTCGGCTGAAGACTTCCTTGAGCCGGTCCTGGGCCTGCTCGAAGAGGGAACACAAGGCGCAGCTTTCGCGGCGCTCGCAGTCCGGCACTTCCGATAGGCACCGCTGAAGCGCGATCTTGCCGTCGATGGCCTCGATGATTTGCAGGATCGTGATCTGATCCGCCGCGCGGGCGAGCGAGAATCCGCCGCGGGCACCGCGCTGCGATCGGAGAATGCCGGCCTTGGCGAGATCTTGGAAGATCTTGGCCAGAAAGCTCTTGGGAATCGCCACGTCCCGGCTGACAGCATCGATCATGACGGGCTGACCGTTCGGCTGTTTGACCAGGTGCAACAACCCAAGCACTCCATATTCGCCTGCGCGCGAGATGTGCATGTTTTTGAATCAGACTAAAACCGTCCGATTGCTCCTGTTTCTAGCAAGGAAGGCTGGAGTGTCAACCCGGTGGTTCGCCTTCCCTTCGTCCTGGGTGCGTCGCGTCCCGGGGAACGGAACGTCGGGTTGGCGGTCGGCGTCTCCCGCGCCACTGCCGGGGCGCGATGGCGCGATGGCGCGGGGTCGGGGACCGGCGGCCGCGCCCGCCGGAGCGGGCTTGCCGCCGGCTAAAGTCCGGTGGCCCTCCGGGCCTGGAAAAAATGGCCAATCCCGGCGCTACGCGCCGTCCCCGGCTGACCGGCTTGAGAACCCTTCGGCCACGGACGACAGAAACTGGTTGAAACAACCGGGGAGCGCGCAACCGGAACAGATCGAATCCGAGTGAAGGCAATAATCGCGGACGATCTGGAGAAGTCCCTGCTGGACCGCGGCGGTTTTCCTGACGGGCAGGTTGTCGGTTCCAAAGATGCGGGCCCGGGCGAGCTTCAGGGTGGCGTTGTCTTCGCCGGGGGGCCAATGAAGGAACACCGATTCGATCTTCCGCCGATGGGTCTCGTCGCCGACGGAATCGGCGCGGGCCCAGAGCCAGGGGAGGAACGCGTTGACGGCGAGGTCATTGAGGCGGCCGGAGCCGAGCAGGGGGGCGGGCGAGGGAAGGGCGCGGGTGGACAGGGTGTAGTGCCGGCGCCAGAAACCATGGCTTTCGGGACGGAGCGCCTCGTTGAGCGTCGCTTCGGGGTTGTCGGCGGCGGGACCGCCGGCGACGAGGTCCTCGAACCAGGCGTTCATGCGGGGTTCCCAGGCGGGGTCGGCGATCCAGGCGGCGGCGACCGCGAGGCGGCGCTGGGGATGGTTGGCGGGGCGGACGCCGTGGAGTCGCCAGAGAAAGGGAGGGAGGGAGAGTGGCTGGAGGGAGTCGCGTTCCCTCCACCAGAGGTCCCAGAGAAGCCGGGCGCGGGTCCCGCTTTTGGGCTCGGGCGGGAGGAGTCCGGCGAGGCCGAGGAGGCGGGCTTCCCAGGCATCGCGCGGTTCGCGGGTGTCGGAGGGGATGGGATCGAGGTGGGGGATGACCTCGGCGAGTCGTTGCATGGGCCAGGCGTTGTGCTTGTAGCCGAGGCCGCGGAAGACCCCTTCCCGGAGGGCCTGGGTCCAGCCCGCATCGCGGCCGCGGGCGCCGAACGCGCGGGCTTTGGTGGTGAGTCGAACGAGCGCCGCCTGGTGGAGGAGGTCGGCGATCCATTCCGGTGGAAACGAGCGGATAGCGGCGGAGCACTGGCCGGCGACCCACGGGGACGGAAGGTCGACGTTGCCATCGACCCAATCCAGGAGGTCCTCGATGGGCGCGTCGAGGACGTCCTGGAGAACAAGGGTGGGCAGCAGCGGTTCGGGGCCGGGTGGATCCCAGGTGACGTGAAGGACGACGTTGGCGTAGGCGGGATTCTGGAAGTGGCCGTGGGATTTCCAGCCCGATGGACGAAGGTCGATCTCGATATCGCCGGTGGTCGGAGCGGAATCGCCCCGCTGGACCACGGCTTTGAGGAAATCGGGGCCCGCCTCGCGGTTGAGGAATCCGGGGTGAAGAATCCGGACGGGTTCGCCCGTCGACGTGGCGAGGTGTTCGCGTCGGATGCGTTGATGGGCCCAGATCTCCTGGAGCCAGCGTTCCGGCGGGGTTCCCTGACGGAGGGATTCCTTGAGCTGGAGCTGGGGCTCCGATGAATTCCGCCAGCCGAGATAAACCCGTTCGGGCAAAGACATGGGGGGAACGGTCAACGACCGGTGGCGAAAGACAAGCGTGCGCGTGGAGAGTCGCGACGACGTCTTCGACGCGGGGAAACGGGGTGCTTGCCTGGTGGACGTGGGCGCCCAGGCGCGGGGGAGCGGGTCAGAAACGGAGACCCAGGTTGAGCCCGCTTGCAGGATCGATCCCAGTGCGATAAATCCCCGAGGGCTTGGGGGGCAGAGTCCCCTCGAAGGATCGCCTCCGAATTCAACCCTCCACAGCGAAGTAGTAGCGCTTGGTCATCACTCCGAAGCGGCGATTTCTACCGAACCAGAACACGATCTCGAATTCGGAGCCAAACCCATCACATCAATCCGACCCACGAAACTCCATGAAACCACTGAACGCCATCCAGGCAATCGTTCCCGTCCTGATGCTGGTCTCCGGCTGCTCCACGACTCCTGCCAACAAGCCGGCTGCCGGATCCGCCCGCCCCGTACACTGGGGTTATGAAGGCAAGGAAGGCCCCCTCCACTGGGGCACCCTCAGTCCCGTCTATGCCGCCTGTGAGCACTCGCACGGACAGTCTCCGATCGACCTCCATCGGGCGGGAACCGGCACCGCGACGCCACTGAAGCTGGACTATGGCTCGACCTCGCTCCGGATCGCCCACCACGAGCACGTCATCGACATCGTGGACAACGGTCACACGATCCAGGTAACCGCTGACGAGGGGAGCACACTGACCACCGGGAAGGACACCTATCAGCTCAAGCAGTTCCACTTCCACACGCCCAGCGAGCACACCATCGACGGACGTCACTTCCCGATGGAGGTGCATTTCGTCCACCAAAGCGCCGCGGGCAATTTCGCGGTGGTCTCGGCTCTTTTCACGGAAGGCGCCGCCAACGAGAACCTCGCTGTACTCATCGCCCACTTCCCGAAGGCCAAGGGCGACGCCAACCACTTCCGGGATCAGGAAATCGACCTTGCCCCGCATCTGCCCGCCAACACGTCCGCCTACGCGTACATCGGATCGTTCACCACGCCGCCCTGCACGGAAAACGTCGAGTGGTTCGTGTTTCGCGAACCAGTGCAAGCCAGCGGCGAACAGTTGAAAGCTTTCGCCGATCGCTTGAACCACAACAACCGCCCGGTGCAACCCAGCCG